>DASZZV010000259.1:0-8722 GCA_035544835.1 Thermoanaerobaculia bacterium | reverse complement strand
GCCGACACACAGGCAAGAGTGCCTGTGCCACACAAGAAAACCCGGGATGTTCATTAGAAGCTGCTGAACGATGACAACGTTCCGATCCAGGATGACAGGTCGGAGTCGGGCGCGTGGCATGGTTGCGATAGTCACCGCCGGCGATGGTACCAAAACAAAAAGCCCCGACCGAAGTCGGGGCTTTTTTTAAAAAACGGGATGGTTACTAGAAGCGGAGCCCGACTGAGAAGCGATAGGTGCGGGCGAGTTGGAAAGCGTCCTTGGTAACGGGCTGCCCGAAGTCGGCGGCCAGCTGGTAGTTCGCTCCCATGGCCTTGCAGGTCGCGCCAGGCGCGCCTCGCGGGCATTCGATCGGAACGGTGGTAGAGGCATTGAACGGTTTGAGGTTGCTCGTACTGCGCGAGGTGATTGCGCCAGGCAGAGTCGTGGCGCCACCGCGTATGAAGGCGGCGCTTTCCACTCCAGAATTGTTCCCGGCATTGAGCATTTCGGCCTGTGCGAACAGCTGCAGCTTTGAGATCGGGAGTGTGTAGTTGAGCGCCAGATCGGTGGTGTAGATCGGATCGAGGCGGAATTCACCACGCTTGCTGAAGAAATAAGTGGTTCTAGAAGGCGGCGTCACGTACCCGGGATTCGTGACGACTTTGGTCTGGTTGATGTCAGCGAAAGCTGAAAAGGCCTGGCCGCTGTGCGCTCGCTCGAGTACGGAGAAATTAAAGGAGCCAATTGGCGTCGGAAGATCGTACTGCGCCCATACGTTGCCCCGGTGGCGCACGTCCTCGGCCAGGTATCCGACAGGGAGGAATTGCGCGAACGTGGTGTACTCCGGGTAATAGCCTCGCGACTGGATGGTCACCGTCGCGTTGTTCGGCGTCTCCCCTTCCACGTTTCCTCTGAGGACGCCATAGGTGTAGTTACCGCCTAGCGTGACTCGGTTGAAAAGTCCTGAGGAAATTCTGTAATTCGCCTGAAACTGGCCGCCTCGGTAGTGGCGTGACAGACCTTTGTCATCGTTCGTGATCAATCCCAGATCGGCAGACTGCCCGATGGCGTTCGTTACCTTTCCAGTCTGGAGGTTCTGGTTGACGATATAGAAATCGCCCCACTTCCGGTTGATTCCGTCGATACGGAAGTAGCCGTTTTGGGTGAACTGGCTTCCAAAGCCGACGGAGACCTCGTCCATGAAGGGGGACTTGAGGCTGCCGGCAAAACGGGTGCTGAAGCCGGGAATGTTCTGGTAAGTGATCAAGCTGCTGTTGGCAGTCCCGCCAACGGAATCGAACCAGGCGAAGACCTGCGTGAGAACCTGGTCGGCGGTCAGATACGGCCCGCTGCCAGCGTTGATCTCGGGGCCCTTATAGGCATAGTAGATCGTTCCGGGCACGCCGGCAGCCGAAGCGGAGTCGGCGATACCAGAGTCGAGCTTTGCCACGTAGCGGCCGTAGTTGGCGCTCAAGCGATAATGGCCGTCGCCCTTCACATCGAAGATCGCTCCGAGGCGGGGGCTGATGCGGCTGTCATTGGCGCGAAGGATTCCCTCTTCGTCTTTACTGTTGTTACGGTCATAACGAAGGCCGACGTTGAAGTTGAGATGATTATTGAGATCCCACTTGTCGTTCACGAAGAGCGATTCGGTCTTGAAGCTCGAGCCGATGCTCAGCTTAGCCAGTGGATTGAATTCGATGTAGCCCTTGTCCCCGACGTGGATGGAGACATCTTGAGCGTTTAGATAAATGAAATCGCCGTGAAGGCGGAAGTTGCTGCCTGACTGGAAGTTGTTCTCGTTGCGGATGTCGGTGAATTGATCCACACCTGACGAGATGTTGTGGTTGCCGAGAGACTTGGTCGAGAGGAAGTACGTTCCCTTGAGAAGGTAATCCTTGTTGTTCCGCATCTTGTCGCCGCAAACCCCGCAGAATGTCGGTGTCCAGGCGCGCTTGTTCGTGGCCAGATCGCGGAGGAGAGTTCCAAAGATGCGGTCAGTGGCTGCAGCGCCTCCGCCCACGAAAATGAGATCCTTCTTGCTGTACTGAGCTTCGATGAGCAGGTTGTTCGTCAGCACGCCATTGTAGTGAATCGCCAGAAGCTTGTCGGGACGCCCCTGGTTGGTCAGGCTGCGCAGATCGACGCTCTGGCTCGCCTGGAAGACATTGTTGACGAAGGTACGATCGACTTTGAGGTACGAGCCTGTGACGCTGTGTTTCGCGGTCACGTTTCCGGTGAGCTTCCCTTCGTAGCGCTTCTCGTCATCGCCCGTCTGATAAGGAATCTTCAGAGGCCCTGCCGTCTGTGACGTGCCGCTGATCTTCGACTTGCGCCCGGCGCCGAAGAACCACAGGCGGTCGCGAATCACGCGCCCTCCCAGCGTGGCCTCATAGATGCTATTGAGCTTATCCGTTGGTTTGGCCTGGCCGATGAAGTGCGTTTTCTTGGTCCAGTTGTCGTTGGTGAGATTGTCGCGGAACGATCCGCTGAATTCGTTCCCGCCGGACTTCGTGATGGTGCTGATGACTCCGCCCGTGAACCGCCCGTATTCGGCGGAGACACCGCTCGTCAGAACCGTGGTCTCCTGGATGGCATCCTCGATGAAGAGGTTGTTGGGCTGGCCGCGGAGTTGCTCATTGACGGTGACGCCGTTGACCAGATAGAGGTTGTCGAATGACTGAGCGCCATTGATGACGGTCTGCCCATTAGGGCCCGTGCTCTGCACCCCCGGGGCAAGGCGGGTCGTTGCAGTGATGGTCCGCCCGATCGGCAGGTTCTCGATGAACTTAGCGTCGAAGTTGGTGGAGACGGTCGGCGTCTGCAGGACCGAGGGAGCCTCGGCCGTAACCGTGAGCGCCTCGCTCACAGAGCTGACTCTTAGCGCTGCATCGGCCCGAGCCGACTGCGCCAGGTTGAGATCGACCTGCTGCGTGACGGTCTGCATTCCCGCCAACTCGATCTTCACGGTGTATTTGCCGGGAGGAAGAGCGGGGAAGCTGTAACCGCCGCCATCGCCCGTAACCGTGGTACGAACACCCTGAAGTTGTGGCGACGACACCGTGACCGTTGCGCCCGGCAGCGGTGCGCCATCGGTTGTTACTGTTCCTGTCAATGACCCTGTCGTTCCCTGTCCGAAGGCCGTGGCGGCCAACAGCACGAAGAGTGAGATCAGAGCGAGACTACGTGAAAAAAACTTCATCGATCCCTCCTTGGTTTATGCCTTTTGCTAAGGCGCATCTTGCTACCGATTGCTGAGAAGACAATCGAGTTGTACTGCACGGTTGTGGCCGAGCCCGGCTAGCAATCAAGTACATGAAACTGCGTCACTTGTTGTCTTCAGCCGTTTCGGGTCATCCAACAAAGTGTTGCCTGCTTCAAAAATTTTGAACTGAGGGGAGAGCTTAGGCTCGTCGGAGGCAAAAATCAATCGTTGCCAATTGCTCGGTGCCCGTATCAGCCGAATCACGACGATTCCTGGTTCTATGAGCAACCAGCACCCAGTTCTTTGACCTGCCTGTGCCGCTCGTTTAGGATGATTCCCGAGGTCCGGTCGTGAGTGTCTACGGTAGCCTGAAGACGATGACTGTTCCGGAGCTGCTCCAGTGGGTCAGCCAGGGACAGAAGACCGGCACGCTGGTCGTGAACACCGATGCCCGGGAGGACCGGATCGGGCTTCCAGAAGGGAAAGGACCTCCTCAAGATGATGAAGGTGAAAGCGGAAGAGTCGATCTTCGGGATTTTTCTCTGCGAGGATGGCGACTTCCGCTTCGTCGATCAGGAGCTCCCGGAACTGGACTTCCTTCCACTCGCGGTCGACATCAACAAGGCTGTGCTGAAGGTGACCCAGCGCCTGGATGAGGGAGAGAAGTTCGATCCGGACGCGTCGGGGTCGTTCGCGCTGTAGGCGTGCATGGGCACGAGCGCTTCGCCGTGGGCTAACGCCTCTGCGTTCCTTAGCCGCCTCCGGCGGCTTCCTCCCACATTTTTGGGTGATATTGCGCATTCGCAACTCGTTCGGTGCCTCCACGTCCCGCGTAAAGTAGACACCCACAGTATCCGGTTAGCGTTCGCCGCCGGTGAGAATCGAGCACAGAGCCCCATTGATGTAGTAGTTCGAACGACCGACTTTGTGTTTTGCCAGAAAACCGCCCTCGGTCAACGCTTCGAGGTACTTGCTCGCAGTGAGCCGCGAGACCTTCAGATCTCTCTCGACGTACTCGATTTTCGTGTAGGGGTGAGTGAAAAGATTGTTGATGAGGTCCTGGCTGTAGAACCGGTACTTCTCGCGGATGCGATGCTTTGTCTCCAGTAGTGCTTCGCGTATCGACGCGATGGTCGTCATCGCGTCGATGGCAGTCGCCTCGACCGCGTCGAGCATGTATAGCACCCATCGTTCCCACGCATCATTCTCGCGAACCGACTGCAAAAGACGGTAGTAATCGGCTTTGTTCCGCACGATGTATCGGCTGAGATAAAGCACCGGAATCTCGAGCAGCCCCTCTTTGACGAGATACAGCACGTTGACGATGCGGCCGCTACGACCATTGCCGTCATAGAACGGGTGAATGCTCTCGAACTGATGATGGATGAGTGCCATTTTGATCAGAGGATCGGCATCGAAGAGGCTCGGATCATTGATGAACCTCTCGAGATCTGCCATCAACGCGACGATCTCGCTTGCATCCTGCGGCGGAACGTACACGGTTTCGCCTGCAGAATTCTTGAGCGCAGTACCGGGCAACTTTCGAAATCCGGCGGTGTTTCGCTCCAACACAGCCTGAACCTTGACGACGTGATTCACGGTCAAGAGACCGGTCTGTCTCACGAGCTCGAATCCGATGTGCAGAGCCTGTCGATAGCGCTGGACCTCCTTGGCCGCCGCGCTGTTCGCGATGTCGGGAAAGACGTCCTCCCTGAACAGCTCATCGTGTGTGGTGACGATGTTCTCGATCGCGGAGCTGTCCTTCGCTTCGCGCAGCCCGAGCGTGTTGATGAGTATCCCCTGATGCGGGATCGTTGCTGCGACACCCTTCAACTCGGCGAGGCGACGGCTGGCGGAAGCAAGTTTTTTCAGTACTCCAGCGGATTCAAAGCGAGCCGGATCGAGGTGATGGAGCGGTTGAATCGGTGTCACGAATCTGCCTCTCCCTCATGGACCTGTATCGAAACCGCGGCTTTTCTATGCATATCGCCGAACATTTGCATAGAAAAGTGCCCTTTCGTATGCACGTCGGACATCAACCACCGGAGTGTACCTCGGCGCCGTCCTTAACGTTCCGCTCACGTACAGCGACGCACCACGCGTCGGCATCTTTGCGAATGCCGGGCGGGAGCCGAAGAAGGCGAATTTTGAATGTTGAATTGTGAATGTTGAATTTTGAATTGGCGTGCTTACACTTCGCCTTGTCGTTAATTCACACTTCAACATTCACACTTCAACATTCAAAATTCGCCTTTCGTCTGCCCAATAAAAACGCGGTGGGTTTCCCCACCGCGTTCTCGTGACTGCGTTGCAATTCGTATCTCTTAGTACATACCGCCCATACCGCCGCCCATGCCCTGGCCGCCACCCATCGACGGCTCTTTGTCTTCCTTGATCTCGGAGACGAGAGCCTCGGTGGTCAGCATCAGCCCGGCGATCGAGGAGGCGTTGATGAGCGCCTGCTTGGTCACCTTGGCGGGGTCGATGATTCCGGCAGCGATCATGTCGACGACCTGTTCGGTCTGGGCATCGAAGCCCCAATTGCCGCCCTTCTCTTTGAGCTCTTTGACGATGACCGAGCCTTCGAGTCCGGCGTTGGTGATGATCTGGCGTGTCGGCTCTTCGAGCGCACGCCTGATGATGTTGATTCCAACCTTCACATCACCCTCGGCTTTGATCTTGTCGACCGCCTCGACTGCACGGAGCAGCGCCACGCCGCCGCCGGGGACGATTCCCTCTTCGACAGCAGCCTTGGTGGCGTGCATTGCGTCTTCGACACGGGCCTTCTTCTCTTTCATCTCGGTCTCAGTTGCAGCACCGACCTTGATGATTGCGACGCCGCCGACCAGTTTCGCGAGGCGCTCCTGGAGCTTCTCACGATCGTAGTCAGAGGTGGTGTCTTCGACCTGCTTCCGGATCTGCTTGACGCGGCCGGCCAGAGCATCCTTCTTGGCCTTGTCGTCCGTGTCGGTAACCAGAGTGGTGTTGTCCTTGTCGATGGCGACCCGCTTTGCTTCGCCGAGGTCTGTCCACTGGACGTTTTCGAGCTTGATGCCGAGGTCCTCGGAGATCAGCTTTCCACCGGTCAGAATGGCGATGTCTTCGAGCATGGCCTTGCGGCGATCACCGAAGCCAGGGGCCTTGACGGCGGCGACGCTGAGCGTGCCACGGAGCTTGTTGACGACCAGCGTGGCCAGAGCCTCGCCCTCGACGTCTTCAGCGATGATGAGCAGGGACTTGCCCTGCTTGGCAACCTGCTCGAGTATCGGGAGGAGGTCCTTCATCGAGGAGACCTTCTTCTCATAAAGAAGGATCTTGGGGTTGTCGAGAATCGCTTCCATACGTTCGGGATCGGTCACGAAGTACGGCGAGAGATAGCCGCGATCGAACTGCATGCCTTCGACGACTTCGAGCGTCGTCTCGAGGCCCTTGGCCTCTTCGACAGTGATGACGCCGTCCTTACCGACCTTCTCCATCGCCGAGGCGATGATGCTGCCGATCTCTTCGTCGTTGTTGGCGGAGATGGTTCCGATGTGGGCGATGTCCTTGCCCTCGACCGGCTTGGAGAGCTTGTCGATTGCCTCGACAGCTGCCTTGACGGCGAGCTCGATGCCCTTCTTCAGGGCCATCGGGTTCGCGCCGGCGGTGACGTTCTTGATGCCCTCACGGTAGATGGCCTGGGCCAAAACAGTTGCGGTGGTGGTGCCGTCGCCGGCCGTGTCGGAGGTCTTCGAGGCGACTTCGCGAACCATCTGTGCGCCGGCGTTCTCGATCTCGTCCTTCAGCTCGATCTCTTTGGCGACGGTGACGCCGTCCTTGGTGATCGTGGGAGAGCCGAACTTCTTCTCGATGACGACATTGCGGCCTTTGGGACCGAGAGTGACCTTGACTGCATCGGCAAGCTTGTTGACGCCGCGGAGGATTCCCTGGCGGGCGTCTTCACCGTATGTAATTCTCTTAGCCATTGTGTTTTCTCCTTAATTCGTACTTCTGCGCGTCTTCCTGAGCTTCACTCAGGATGGCGGCGACTGTTTGAGCGCTCTTCGGGTTACTCGACGATGGCGAGGACTTCGTCTTCGCGAATGATGGTGTACTCGATGCTCTCGAGCTTGATGTCGTTGCCGGAGTACTTTCCGATCAGGACGCGGTCGCCCTTCTTGACGTCGAGCTTGATGCGCTTTCCGTCGTCAGCGTACTTGCCGTCGCCGACGGCGATGACCTCCGCTTCCTGTGGCTTCTCTTTGGCGTTGTCGGGGATGATGATCCCTCCGCGAACCTGCTCTCCGGTGTCCATACGTTTGACGACGATCCGATCATGAAGGGGGCGTAACTTGTTCATTTGAATCTCCTTTCAGGTATTGGCGGGCGACGGGGAGGACCCGCCGCCATGTAGATGTCGGTGCCTTGCTGTTAGCACTCAACGTCTTTGAGTGCTAACAATAGTCCCGGGACGGAAGGTTGTCAAGGTGGGTGGGGCCTGAGTTGTGCTGAGTTCGACTTCAGCCGCATAGCGGCGACATCTTGTTAGCCCATGGCGTAAGCCGTGGGGACGTGATCGGCCCGTATTTGGAGTCCCGTAGGGGCGGCATGTTTCCCGAATGCACGCGCGCAATCATGATCGTGGGCCGCGAGGCATGTGTCGCCCTACGGGGCTCGGCACAAATCAGGTCGGCGTGAGACCCACGGCTTACGCCATGGGCTAACGAGATTCCACCGCTACGCGGCTTTAGAATCAAACTCAGTAACTCAGTAACTCAGTAACTCAGTGTAGATTGAAGCCGCAACTCGAGGGTCGCTCGTTCCGACGAGTGCCAGTGGAGGGTTTGTCAAAATGAGCAGTCTGCCGGTTTCATCCTTTCCTTCTGATCAGATCAGGGCGGCCATCGAGTCGAAAGACTGGGAACTGCTTCGAACCCATCTGACCAGGCTCCATCCGTCCGATGTCGCCGACGTCATCATCGATGTCCCGCCAGAGGAAGAGGGAATCATTTTCCGTTTGCTACCACGGCAGAAAGCGGCCGATGTTTTTGCCTATCTGCCGCCCGATCATCAGCGCGGCCTTTTGAAATCGATCTCTTCGGAGGAATTGAAACACGTCCTGGATGAGGTCCGCCCGGACGATCGGACGCGGTTGTTCGAGGCGCTTCCCGCCGAGGTTACGCGGCGTCTGCTCGAGTCGCTATCGCCTGAGGATCTCAAGAGCGCCCGAGCTCTCCTTGGCTACCCGGAGAATACCGCCGGCCGGTATATGACGCCTGACTATGTGGCCCTCTCTCCGGAGATGACGGCCGAGGAAGCTCTTCAGAAGATCCGTGCTGCGGGAAAGAGGGCCGAGACGCTGAACGTGCTTTATATCATCGACAAGGACGGACGCCTCATCGAGGATGTTCGCCTCGGGTCGCTCGTTCTCGCTGATCCGAAGATGCGAGTCACAGCCATTCCCGATCCCGGACTCGTGGCCATCCAGGCCAGTGCAGACAGATCCGAGGTTCTGCAGCTGTTCGAAAAATATGACCGGGTCGCTCTCCCGGTGGT
>DASZZV010000258.1:0-1800 GCA_035544835.1 Thermoanaerobaculia bacterium | reverse complement strand
GAACATTCCTTTGGGAATCCGGATCACCCGCACAATCGCGTTGGTCAGCACGTGCACCGAAGCCATAGCCGTAGTCACCGGAGACACCGTCGCCACCGGCCCACCGCTGGAAGACGTGGCAGTCAGTGTGTAGGTCGTGTCGGAGGACGGGCTGACTAAGACCGACCCACGGGCCGGCTGTGCTCCAATTCCGTGGTCGATCGACACCGAGGTCGCTCCGGAGAAGGACCAGGTGAGCAGAGCTTGAGTCCCTGGACGGATAGAGAGTGGGATTGCGGTGAAAGAGGCCCCGGTCGAGGCCACCGCCGGACGAGGTCCCTTGAGCAGGATGTTATCGAACAGCACGGAGTTGCCGGTGATTTTCGAGATCGTCAGGATGACCTCTGCGCCCGCAGCATCTGTCGGCGCGACGAAATTCTGCGCGCCGCCAAGCCATGTATCTTTTTGCAGGGCAATCGTGACGCCGTCGGTTCGCAGCGGCATCGCATCCTTCCGCTTCCAGATGATGATGAGCACGGCATTGCCGATGGTTCCGTTCTGAAGGTTTGCTTTGCCGCTGAGGCTGTAGGTCGCTCCGCCGAGGACGGGGACGAATTGAAACAGCCCTCCCGCGGTAAAGGCAGGGAACGAGCCACCGTTCCAGGCGACCATGCCTGAGCCGGAACTCGTCGAGTTGGCTGCGTCTGCACTGCTCCATGCGCTGGTGATGTTCGGATCGGGGTTCGAGGCCCAGTTCAGCAGATTTCGCTCGAAGCCGTGATTGATCACGAGGTTATCGGCGTGAGCAAGCCCCCCGGCAAAGAGGGCGGCCACGACCAATGATGTCGTCAACAGACGTTGTTTCACAAAACCTCCGCGGGTGCTCGTGGCCAATGCTATGAACGAGCAGACTGACTAACCGTCTCCTCCCACCGAAGATTTCTTTCCGGACGGAGCGGTGCCATTCCCGATGACTATTTAGACGGCTGAGGCGCATTCGCGTTTACGCGAATGGGGCAGCAGAACGTTCCCTTCACACCACCGATGCTTCAGCGATATTGAGCGTACCGGTGGCAGCGTCGAGCGTCGCCGGGATCCCGATCGGAAGCGTCAGTTTCTGTTCGATGTGCCCGAAAGAGAGGCCGGAGATGACGGGGACGCCGAGCGACGAGAATCGCCCTCGGAGAACCTCCTCGATACTGAACGAGGGGCCGGTGACGTTGCACTCCGTGCACCGGCCGAATACAACCCCGGCGACCCGCGAAAATTTCCCGCCCAACGCCAGTTGCGTCAGCATCCGATCGATGCGATACGGCTCTTCGTGCGTATCCTCGATTAGCAGGATCGCCCCCTCGCTATCGATCTCATACGGCGTCCCCATCGTCGCGGCCAGCAGTGACAGATTGCCGCCGGCCAGACGCCCCGTGGCCTTCCCGGGAACGATGTGAAGAATCCGATTTGTCTTGTCGACCAGCTGGTCTTCCTTCTTTGGCGGATTCTCCAGAACGCCGATCGGCTCGGAGCTCATGACGACGCGACGGAAATTGTCGACCGAGTATTTCTCGAACGTCGACGAGGCTACCGGACCGTGAAACGTCACTAGTCCGGTGCGTTGATGGATGGCATTGAGCAGAGCAGTGATATCGCTGTATCCGATGATCACTTTGGGATTTCGGGCAATCATCTCGAAATCGAGGAACGGCAGAACTCGCGGGGAGCCCCAGCCTCCCGTGTAGCAGAAAATGCCATTGATTCCCGGGTTGGCGAACATCGTGTTGATGTCCGAGGCGCGGTCCCGATCGGTCCCTGCGAAGTAACCGA
>DASZZV010000257.1:0-12870 GCA_035544835.1 Thermoanaerobaculia bacterium | reverse complement strand
CTGATTACAGCGGCGGTAGCGATCCGGCTGCTCGTCCATCCTTCATCGACTCTCCCTTCCTTCTCCGTTCCGATCGTCGCCGCAATCCTGGCGATGTCCGCCTTCGCGCTGGCGCCGAAGCGTTACACCAGAATAGCCGCTCTCCTCATCGTCCTCGGGGCGATCACCGACACCGCGACGATCTTC
Organism: Thermoanaerobaculia bacterium; assembly: GCA_035544835.1. Classification (GTDB taxonomy): domain Bacteria; phylum Acidobacteriota; class Thermoanaerobaculia; order Gp7-AA8; family Gp7-AA8; genus DASZZV01. Next base: position 12,684 of record DASZZV010000257.1, on the reverse strand, counting down.
ATCACCGGCCAGAGCCATACCTCATTCGAAGAGAGATCGACCCGGGCGCTGGAGCGTTACTCGAACAGGTTGCGCACCAACATGATCACGGAGGAAGGGCGCCTCACGCGCGTCGCCGATGAAATCGCCCGGCAGCTTCAGGTACGACCGAATTCGTCGCGACAGGATCTGTTTCGCCTCGCTCATCGCTACGTCTCGAAGTCTACCGAGGGCGTCTGCATCTCGGACCAGAAGGGTCCGGTAGCCTGGTGGGGCGAGGACCTGCCGATGCGGACTGCAGGTCGCTTTCTATTCGACTCGACGAATCTATACATCGTCATCTCCCGTGAGGTCACAGCCGGCGGCACACCAGTGCGGATTGACGTACTGGAGCGCTGGCCGAATCGTCAGGACCGCTCGTCGCGTCTGCTCACTCCGATCAGCGCCTGGGTCACTGAAGTGCGGTTTCACGCCGGAGTGCTCAAGCTCTCGCCGGCCGCGCGGCGTTTCCTCCTGCTGCGCGACTCCGGTCGAGCCATCTACGCCGATCTCACCCCGACCTCACAGGAAGAAGTCCTGCGTCTGATGCGGGAGCGGGGGGGAACCGCCAGCTCCCTGTTACTCGCGGCAGCACTGCTTCTCATGGCCGCATTCGAACTGCGTCGCTGGCGGCATTCGACGCAGCCGGTCTGGTCCTCCCTGTTTCTAACCGCCGCTTTCATGCTGCTGGCCCGCGAGGCTTTACTATGGATGAAGATTTCATCCTTCCCCTCGATCTTCGGGTTCGACGTTTACGCCTCGAGAATTCTCGGAGATTTCACCAGCTCTCCGGTGGCGCTTTTTTTCACCGCCGTGCTCTTCGCGCTCACCAGCTACATCGTCGTGGAGGTCCTGTCGAACCAGGTTCCTTCGCTGGCATTCTTCGCTCCCCTTCTCACGCCCTGTGCCTCATTGTTTCTGCTCCTGTTCATCTCCAACCTCGTGCAGAACTCGCGGCTCTCGGCGATTCCCGACCACATCCTTCCGGGCACGCCGGCCCAGGCATTACTGATGACCTCACTGCTTCTGCTGGCATACGCCGTGGTGAATCTCACAGCCATCCGCAATCCATTCCGCTCGAGACTTGTGGTCGCCGGCGGCATCGTGCTCCTTTCGATTCCCATTGCATTGAGCCGAACGGGGATCGAACGAAGGGGCTTCCTCTCGCTCGTGGCCGCCTGCGCCCTATTGGAACTGGCAAACGCTCCTCGTTACACGGTCATCACGCGGCGTTTGCTGTACGCAGTCGGTATCGTCGTGGCTCTATATCCAGCGCTCGCCCTCTTCGAACAGGAGAGCCGTGAGCGGTTCGTCGCCGAGACCTATGCGCCGCTCGTTCTCGGAGAGAGCGGGCAGTTGCGCAGCATGATTCAAGATGCGCTCGACAGTGAGCTGTCGAGAGTCGAGCTCACCGAAGTCCTTCCCGACGATCCCTCCCGAATGGATCTGAACGATCTCGCTTACGCTCTGTGGCTGCGATCCGATCTCTCGGTCTGGCGCATCCCGGCAGTCATCACTGTTTCCGATGACCGCGGCGTGCAGCTCAGCCGCTTCGGCGTCGGGCTTCCTCAGTTCCCGGAGCGACAAACCGAGGTTGGAAGCGAGATGCTTCAGATGGGTGGAATGACCAAGGAGCTCCTTCATTTCAATTTCGACGTAACGCGCAACGGCTCACCAGCCGGGTCAGGTAGCGTGCACATCGTGAATCCGACCGAGCCGGGATCGTCGTCGTTCATCGACGTGTACCGCGACCTCTTCTCCAGAAATCCGGAAGAGTCTTCTTCGGCCCTTCACTTTCCGCAGGAACCGGTCATTTTTGAGCGCGACGGAAGTGTTCGAGGACAGCCCGCTTTCCATCTGCCTCAGAACCCACCCTGGTATTTCCGCGCCATCAAACCCGGCCAGGGTTTATGGGAGAGGTCGGCTCAGGACCAGGATCAGCGCATCTATCTCCGCGCCACCAGCAAAGCGCTGTACGCCTTCCCCCTCACGATTCCATCGCGCGCACAGCATCTGCGGCGAGCCGGCGGCCTGGCGGTGTGGACGCTGCTGGTGGTGCTGATCACCGCCGCACTGCGCTTGCTTCCCGGCCTGATCGACTTCGCGCGGGCCTTCCCCCGCAACGTCGGCTTCCGCGCTCGCACTGCCGCCTACATCACCGCCGTCGTGATCTTTCCCCTTTTGATTTTTGTTGTCTTCGTTCGCGCCTACCTCTCGGCGCGACTCGAGATCGAGTATCTGGAGCGAGGTCAAGCAGCGCTGAATACGGCCGAGAGGGTCATCGAGGACTATCTCGCCTCCTCTTCCGCGCAACGCCCCGAACAGATCCTCGATGACACCATCCTCACCTGGCTGGCTCGCGTCGTCGGTCACGATCTTCATCTCTATCGCGACGACTATGTATTCGCTTCCAGCCGGCGCGACCTGTTTACGGCCCACATCGAGTCGCCCCATCTTCCCGGCGACGTTTACTCGGCAATCGTGCTTCGTGGCTCGCAACTGATCCGGGCCCAACGCCAGTCGGGGTCGACGCGGTTCGTCGAGCTCTATGTTCCAATCTCCCTTTCCACCAGCGGCCACTACACACTGGCCCTCCCCTTCATCGTTCAGGGGCGTCAGATCGAAACACAGGCCAACGACGTCGCCACTTCGATTTATCTGATTCTGATCCTGATTTCCTTCGCCGCGGTTGTGGTCGCCTATCGGGCCGCGCGCTCGGTCACAACACCTGTTCATGCTCTGGTTCAGAGCGCACGGGCCGTGGCGGCGGGGAGATTCGACATCGCCATGGCACCGCCTGACGATCCCGACCTGCGCCTGCTGGTGAATACTTTCGGCGACATGGCGCTGTCGATCCAGCGACAGCAGGATGACCTCCGTCACGAGCGCGATCGTCTGCAGACACTGCTCGAGAACATCACCGCCGCGGTGGTCGTGCTCGATCGGCAGCGTCACATCGTGGCGGCGAATCTGGCGGCGCGTGATCTCTTCGAGATCACCTTCCTCCCGGCAGACAATCGCAGCGTCTTCAAGCCGCAGTTCCCTGACATCAATGATTTCCTTGCGCACTATCACAGCAGGGAAGCAGCTTCGGAGGAGATTTCTATTCAGGTGGATCAGGGCGTCCGGACCTACCGGGTTTCGATCGTGCCACTGCCTGAGGGCGATGAAGAGATGTTGATTGCCGAAGATGTTACCGAGATCCTTCGTTCCAACCGTCTTGAGGCCTGGGCGGAGATGGCCAGACAGATCGCCCACGAGATCAAGAACCCGCTCACTCCGATTCAGCTCACCGCCGAGCATTTGCGGGCCCTGGCCGATGACGGGGATCCCAATCTTCCCAATGTAGTACGAACTGGAGTGGAGAACATCCTCCGGCAGGTGACGACGCTCAAGGAAACCTCGCGCGAGTTCAGCGACTACGCCTCGGCGCGGGAGGCACTGAGGCGGCCTATCGATCTGCAACAATTGCTGCTCGAGATCGCCAATGACTATCAAAACAGCAGCGAGCGCGGCGTGGAGGTGCAGGCCGAGATCTCCGACGCCACGCCCACGCGGTTTCTGGCCGACCGCCGTCTGCTGCGCGGAGCCATCACGAATTTGCTCGAGAATGCGCTGCAGGCCACGCCGGCGGGTGGCGAGGTCGTGTTGCGCTCCGGGATGCGGAATGGCCGCGTCTTCATCTCAGTGCAGGACACGGGACCCGGGGTGGCTGACGACCTGCTGCCGCGAATTTTCGATCCTTACTTCTCTACGAAGTCGAGCGGAACGGGGCTCGGTCTGGCCATCGCGCGGAAGACCATCGAAGATCACGGTGGTGCGATTCGCGGCTCAAATTCGTCCACTGGCTTCACGATCACCATCGAGCTTCCCGTTGTGACTGAAACTGCCGAGGCCGGTATCGAGGGAAGCATCGTGAATCGTGGATGAATATTTAGGGCTAGAATCGAGTTGAGGAAACCTGATTGATCGATCGAGATGGAAAGAGGTACACCTTCGGCCTGGCCGGTCTGATCTGGCTGGTGCTGGCCGCCGGTCCCTTCTCGCAGACCTCCGGCAGCGGTGAAGAGCTGAAGCTCTCGCTCAAGCAGGACCTCGTAAAGCGCATCAATCGTGATCGAGCCGGCTTCGGTTTGCGCCCGGTGGAGTTCGATCCGCCGGCTTCGGTGACCGCCGACGCCTATTGCGAACGGCAGATCCGCGAAGGCACGACCGGGCACTACTCGCTGGACGGCCATGCGCCGTACGCACGTTACTCGCAGGGCGGTGGCAATGACGGGGTCAGTGAGAATGCTGCCGCCTGGTCTGCCAACTACTCATTCCCCGAATCGTCGATTCCTGACCTCATCAGCAAATCCGAGGAAGTCATGCTGCAGGAAAAACCGCCGCATGACGGTCACCGCCGTACGATTCTCGATCCTGCCGCGACGCACGTCGGCATCGGCCTGGCCTGGAAAAATGGCGAGTTCCGCATGACCGAGGAGTTCCTAAGGCGGTACGTGGAGTGGGACGACGCCCTTCCGCGCTCAGCCTCGATCGGGGAGCGAGTCGTCTGCAGGGGCAAGCCGGTCGCCGGCTACAAGATCGTCGCCGCCAGTGTTCATCGTGAAGACTTTCCGCGTCCGATTTCGGCGCTGGTCGCCAATCAGATCGACATGTACAGCCTGCCGCCCACGCGGCGTGACTTTCTTCCGCAGCAGCGGAATCTTTCGGACCGGGCTACGCAGCTTGCTCGGTATGTTGCGTCGCGTCCCGGTACTCCTGGAGACCTGGTGCTGCAGAAAGACGGCTCCTTCTCCTTCGTGGCTCCCTTCTACGGTGGACCTGGCCTTTATACGGTCGTCCTCTGGGTGCGAACGATGTCGGGCGGTTCGCCGATCTCGGCCAGCAACATCTCCATCCGCGTCGATCACCCCTCCCTTGCTGCGGCAGGCGGGACCGCTCTCGCGGCTCGCTGATCTATAATCGAAGTGGTGCGCAACAAGGACCGGCGCAAAGCGGAACGTTACGAGACTCCCTCGATCCCGGTACAACTATCGGAGATCGACGGCGAGCTGATCGACCTGTCGCTGTACGGGGCGGCCGTGGTTCATCGCTCCCCGATGAAGGCGGGAGCGGCCTGCACGCTGGTTTTCCCAACCTATGGCGGCATCTACGTCCCCTGTCAGGTTCTGCGTTCCATCGTGCAGGTGCGTCGTGGCAAACGAGGACCGGAGTACGTGTTCCGATCCGCGATCACCTTTCTGCAGATGGCCCCGCGAGAGCAGGAGCCGCTGCACGAGTTCCTGGCCGTACAGATCCGGAGACTGAAATCGGCCGCGGTTTGAGGAGACCGATGAGATCTCGGTGACGAGGGGTTGGAAACGTTGTCATCCTGAGGGAGCACGCGCGAAACGATGGACATAAGAAGAGTGAGTGCGACCGAAGGATCTTTGGTGACACGCGAGAGGGTCGCCGATGTGTCATCCCGAGCCGCGGCGAGGGATCTGGGCGGGGGCCCTTCCATCCTGATACTCGCGAACATTTTCGATTGCCAAGGGCGTTAGGCCCCCACCCAGATCCCTCGCTGCGGCTCGGGATGACACCAACTCAGTTTCTTCTCTCGTGGCAACCACGCTGTCCCCGGCTCAGGGCGACAAGTCACTGAATTTTCCCTTTAACCCGCTCGAAAAAATCGTGAGCGATCTTTGCTCCGGCGAACTCGGCCGGTCCGGCGTTCTCGGCGATGAGGCCGATGGCCAGGCGAGGGGCGTGTGAAGGGGCGAAGGCCAGGATGAGGCAGTTGTAACGCGGCGAAGCATCGCCCGCCGTGCCGGTCTTCACTGCGATCGGCAGACCAGCCACTTCAACGCGCCGTCCCGTCCCGCGCGGATTCGTGACCACCGCCTCCATTGCTCTTGTCATCGCCGCCACCGCCTCGGGAGAGGCGATGCGAACACCGGCGGATACGGGGAAGTCGCCGAAGCGTTCACCGAGGACCGTCCGGCGTCCGCGAATCAGTCGCGGGGTCTGGAGGATTCCAGCGTTGGCAACCATCGAAGAAAGCGTGGCGACATGGAGAGCGTTGATGGTCTCGTGTTGCAGGCCGTCCGCAGCGCTGGCGATTTCGTAGGCGTTGTTGAGTTTTCCCACGATCTTTCCCAGAGGAACTCGAGTGAAACCGACGTCGGCTGTGTCATCGAAGCCGGCCTTATGAAGAAACTCGATCACTTTGGGCGCGCCGATCCTGATACCTAGCATTCCGAAGGAGACGTTGCAGGAGACCGCCATCGCCTCGTCGAGATCGCCAACGGTATCGTGCTTGGCCCAGTCAAAAAACTGCCGGCCGTTCAGGACAAGGAAACCGGGACAATTCAGGGGGAAAAACTTCGCCAGATCGACGTGACTGTCGATGGCGTTCAGCCCGGTGAGCACCTTGATCACCGACCCCGGCTCGTACGTGCCGTCGAAAGCCAGATTCGTATGCGGCCCGGTGCCCGCCGAGTTGGCAACGGCGAGAATCTCGTTGCTCCTCGTGTCGATCACGACCATCGAAGCGCGATAGGAGCCGAGCGCGGCCAACGCCGCACGCTGCATGAAGGGATCGAGCGTCGTTTCGATGGTGGCACTGGTCCCGATCTTTTTCAGATTGGACTCGAAGGTCAGCGCCCCACCCTCTCGATCGATCAGTGGCGCGAAATCGACGTTAGTCGCTACGACGTCCCCGTTCGACACTTGATAGATGGCGATGACCTGTCCATTGCGATCGAGGATCAAGGGAAAGCTTCCCTGCTTTCGTTGGTCGATGGCGCCCTTGAGCGTTTTATATCGGGCCGGATCGACCGCTCCCGGATCGACGGTGGCAAAGGTCGTTTCCGACTCGGCGAGTCGATTTGTTCCCAGTTGCGCCGCGGCCCGATAAAGAGGGAGCTCACCTGATTCCCGATGTTGATGAACGGCGGTGTCGTACTGAAGGAACTCTCCATATCTTCCCCGGCCGACGAGTTCCCGGGCTACTTCGACTTTGCGCAGGATGGGAAACCACTCAGCGTCGCGGCGAGCCATCCTGCCCAACGGCTCTCTTGCCGCGTCAGACTGCCCCACCGTGAGATAGCAAACGGCGAGCATCTCGTCGTAGTCGGCGGCGCGGATATGAAGACGAGGCCAGCTTCCCAGCGCGATGATCGCCGCTTCTACATTCCCGGCGCGCCACTCTTTTCGCGCGCGGCGCAACGGCAGCCCGGCAACGAGATAGAGCAAAGCCACCAGCAAGGCCAGCGCCCACAGGAGCGGTGCAATCAATTTCTTAGTAGAGGTTGACGGCGGCATTCGGTTGGGGCTGTTCAAAAAGAATTACGACCCGATCACCACGCGCCGTTTGCAAGAGCGCTGCCGCACTTCCGTTGCGCACCGCAATCTCGAGTGTTCCCCTCGATCCCGGAATGACGAAGGGCTCGCTCTCCGGAGCCTCGGCATACGTCCGCGAAATCGCTCGAATCTCAATCGCTCCCACCAGAACCGAGAGCCCTTCAAGGGAGATACGGTCCGATCGGAGATCGGTGATCACGTTACCAAATCGATCGATCGCGATCACCGTGCCGATGGCCTCCGGACTCCCATACACCGGCAGTTGATATCGAAGCGGCACTACGGCGGCGGAAGGGAGCGCTGAGCCGAGTTTCTCGAATGGAAAACCATTGGCAAGGGCCCCCGCGACTGGAGCGAATCGGTCGCGGCCATGAAATGTCGCGCTACGCTCGGGCAGGAAACGGGAGGCGTTCTCGATCGATCGGATCTCCGTGGTGCCCTTCAACAAGGGATGGGCAAGGCCATTGTCAGGCGCCAGCAGGAAACTGTCGCGATCTCGAATCGCCAGAATTCGTCGCTCCGTGCCGACACCGGGATCGACGACCGCAATCAGCACCGAACACCTGCGCATGGCGGCGAACGACTCCCATACGCCACGAACGAAGATCGCCGCCTCGAAAACATCGAAAGGCGCGATCTCGTGCGTGAAATCGACAATCTCTGCGTCGCACATGGCAGCCAGCACGCACTTCACCTCCGCCACATAAGGGTCGCGAGTCCCGAAGTCGGTAACCAGGGCGATGAGTGGGCGTTTCGACATCAGCTGTGAATCGTATACTGCTGGCGACAATAGCAGCGCGCGAAGGCGCGCGATAGACCTGTAGCACCGGGCGTAAGCCCGGTGAAAAGACGTCTCGAAAAATCTTACCGAGCCCGCGAAGGCGGGCGACAGATCGCGTCGAGAGTGCCGCCCGCCTTTGCGGGCTTGGGGAAAGCACCTCTTTGTGGAGGCGTCCGTGCAACACCGGGCTTACGCCCGGTGCTACAGGTCTACCGCGCGCCTTCGCGCGCTGCATCCTGGGTTCGTCTACATGGCATGGTCGCGAGGGAGTCCGCCCGGAGTCGGACAACAGATGGAGCTGCCGCTATCGATGAAGAAATTCAAGACAACCCGACGTCCCCGACAACGGTTGCTGGTCTTTGCCCGCGTGCCTGAATATGGCCGCGTGAAGACCAGGATCGCGGCAGAGCTCGACCACGAACGGGCGCTCGAGCTCTACTCGGCAATGCTCGAAGATCTGCTGGCCTCGGTCGGACACTCCAGCGAGACCATCGATGTCGAGATCCTCTGGACCGGGAGTGAGAACATCGATGGGGCCGAGGTTCTCCGCATCTTCGGTGATCGTCCTCTGGCCATGCAGGCCGGCAGAGACCTCGGCGATCGTCTCACCATCGCCTTCGCCGAGCGGATTCTGTTTCACAAGGCCGACAAAGTGATCGCCATCGGCACCGACGATCCGACTCTGTCACGAGAGCTCATCGAAACCGCCTTTGAGCTGCTCACTTCGTGCGACTGGGTGATTGGTCCCGCCATCGACGGCGGCTACTACCTGATCGGGTGCCGCGGCGACACCTTCCATCCTTCAGTATTCGAAGAGATCGACTGGGGTAGTGAGACTGTTCTGGAGTCTACGACCTCCCACATCAGGAAACGCGCCGCTACTTTGGCGCGGCTCCCGGAACGGAACGATCTCGACCTGGTTACGGACCTCCGCAGCTACTGCGAGAGTCCGTCCGAGGGACGCTTATCGTCTGTGCTCAGAGAATGGGGGTGGCTGTCATGAAGATTCTGACCTCGGATCAGATGAAGAACATCGATCGACGGGCCATCGAGCAGTTCCTGATCCCTTCGATCGTGCTCATGGAGAACGCCGCGCTGGCGGTCGTCGATGCGATTGCCGCTCACCATTCCGCCGCTGATGAAGTAGCGATCTTCTGCGGTCTCGGACAGAACGGTGGTGATGGCTTTGCCGTAGCCCGGCATCTCGAGAATCGAGGTGTGACCCCGCTGGTTTTCGTCGTCGGGGAGCGGTCGAAGGTCACGGGCGATGCGGGAGTCAACCTGCGTATCTGCGAACGACTTGGCCTGCCTGTTTACGAGATCACCGGGAGCGATTCGCTGACTGAGGCGCTGGCGAGAACGATGGGATGCGATCTCATCGTCGACGCTATCTTCGGCACAGGTCTCAACCGCGCCCTGACCGGCCTTCACGAGGAGACGGTACGAGGCCTTGGCGGTCTCCCCATCCCCGTCCTGGCCATCGACATTCCCTCGGGGCTGCAGGCGTCGAACTGGAATGTCGAAGAGCCGGTGCTTCGAGCGCAAATCACGGTTACCTTCGCCCAGCCAAAGCTTGCGCATGTCTTCGAGCCGGCGGCGCTGGAGTGCGGTGAGGTGATTGTCGCCGACATCTCCATCCCTCGTGCAGCGGTGGACGCCGAGGGCGTGACGCTGAGCCTGATCACTTCCGAGGAGCTTCGGCCGCTGTTCCCGGCGCGGGAGTCAGCGACGCACAAAGGAACATACGGTCACGTGGCCATCGTGGGGGGTTCGGAGGGGCGAAGTGGCGCGGCAGTACTAGGTGCGCGAGGAGCGCTTCGCACCGGGGCGGGCCTCGTGACAGTGCTAACGGACCGCGAGACGGCGCGGATCGTCGATGGGCATTCCGTGGAGTCGATGACCCGGGCCATTCGGGTGTCGAAGGATGGGTTGAGCGAAGCACTCTCCCTGGTCGAAGATAAATCGGCGCTGCTCATCGGACCAGGCCTCGCCGACAACGACGACAGCTACCAGTTCGTACGCGATTTTCTGAGCGCTACGACCGTGCCCGCTGTGATCGACGCCAGCGCGTTGAATGCATTCGCAGGGAAGATCGACGCTATCAATCCCCAGGGACTCCCGCGCGTGATCACTCCGCACCCGGGAGAGCTGGGGCGTCTGCTGGGATTGAAGGCCGGCGATGTCAATGCCGATCGCCTGGCTACTGCGCGAGAAGCAGCGAGACTCTCCCGCTGCGTGATCGTGCTCAAAGGACATCAGACCATCGTTGCCGATCCGGATGGAGAGCTGTTCGTGAACCCGACCGGAAACCCGGGGATGGCCACGGGAGGCATGGGCGACATTCTCGGAGGCGTGATCGCCGCGCTCATCGCTCGCGGGGTGGACGTGCTCTCGGCAGCATGTGCAGGCGTCTATCTGCACGGCTCGGCCGGCGATATCCTGATGGAAGCGACGTCGGATACGGGACTCACTGCCCTCGACGTCGCCAACATGATTCCAGCGGCCATCGAGCGCCTGCGGAGAGGGATGTGACCCTCCCGCATTTCTCACAGGGTTTCGTCGCTGGTCGGGTCAGGTGCGATCGGCCTTTTGTGTGGCACAGGCACTCTTGCCTGTGTGTCGGCCGTCGAGGCCGACCTCCCTGTAAATCGTCGCAGGAGAGCCGCGGCTCGACGCCGCGGCACACAGGCAAGAGTGCCTGTGCCACACAGATGCCCCCCGCACACAGGGCAGGAGTCAGAAATGCGGGCTAAGGAGTTTATCGCCCGCACCGAGGACGAGACGACGGCGGCGGGGCGGGAAATCGCGGCGATGCTTCCGGCAGACGCCATCGTGCATCTGGCCGGCGATCTCGGTGCTGGCAAGACCTTTCTGGTCCGGGCCATCGCCACCTCGCTCGGGGCCGATCCGGCAGACATCGCCTCGCCGACTTTCGCGATCGTTCATCAATATCCGCTGCCTGGTGGCACTTCCATCGTCCACATCGACGGCTACCGGCTCTCGGAATCACCTCGGGAATGGATGGAGATCGGAATCGACGACATGCTTCGCGAACCAGGACTGAAGTTCATCGAGTGGCCGAAGGGCGACTTCTCGAGGTTCGCGGAGAGCAACGTCAGAATCGACATCCGCGTGATCGAGGGCGAGGCGCGGTTGATCCGCGTGGAAGGGCTCATTTCTTGCCATACGCTCGATCATGATGGGCGTGCAGTGCCAGAAAGCGGATCAGATCACCGTCGCGCATCACGATAGCGCGACATGACTGAGAGATTCGAATCGTGTAGGTGCCCCTGTCGGACTTGATTTCTTCCCAATTCAGTCCTGAATCGCAATATAGCTGATCCCATGTCAGTTCAAGCAGCTTGCGCAACGTCTTCGCGGCTTGTTTCAACTCAGATGCTTCCAGCCGGACAAAATCGGCCTGAAACGTAGGCGAGTTGAGGTCAAGCCGAACACGCTGCGTCACGCCTTAACCTTGTGTTTCTTGAGGAAGGCATCAAGATCGGTTTCGGCCGGCGGCGTCCTGGCCGCCCACTCCTTGGCGTTCCTTAGTTTCTTTGCCATCGCTGGCGTGTGCAGCCAGGCTTCAGATTCAGGTACAACCTTCATCGGACGGAGAACGATGGAGCCATCTTCCAGTTGCTGAAGTTCAAAGTATTTTCCAGCGAATTTCTTGCCCAGGGAAAGCTGACCGCTGTTGCCGACGACTTTAAGCATGGTTTTCCCCCAGTTCATGAGGAGTGGAATTCATGCCGCATGATAGCATGACAGGAACTCAGGGTTTCCAGATCCGCACCAGCCGAGACATACGAATTGACCGGTCACGTGTCGCCAGCGGAATATTGAGTGCCCTCGCCGTGGCGACGATGATCCGGTCCGCCGGATCTCCGTGAAAACTGGCAGGCAGACGATCGACTTCGAGAACCGCGGTCAAGTCCAGAGGCGCAACCTGAGAGACTCCCGGCGCTGTGGCCTCGAGCAGCCACGACTCGAAAGGAGTCTGCAACTTCAGACGGCCACGTGAATGAAGCATCTGCGCCTCCCAGAGTGTGATCGCTGAGATCAACGGCGGTTCTTTCTTCGCCCCTTCGTCGAGAGCTGCTCGTTCCGCCAGCGACAGATCGCCACCTCCCGTCAGCCACCAGATCCAGATATGCGTATCGAGGAGAACCCTCAACGCAGAGCCTCGAAGTCACGCTCTTCGAGTACGCCCTCCTCAGGTGAGGCGAGCAGAGCGCCCGACCCGCGGAGTCGCTCCCACGGTTTCCCTCTGGCCGCTTCGGCAGGTGAGGCTGGTAGCAATCGCGCCACCACCTCCCCACGCCGCACGATCTCGACGACCTTCCCCTCGCGCTCGACCTCGCGGATGATCTCGAGACAACGGGCCTTGAACTCAGTGACAGAAATAGTCATTCTGAAAGTCTATGTGACTAGTTGCGTTATGGCAAGAACAGCACGTCATCCGCGTCCTGTTGATCTGCATCGCTTCAGTCGAGCGGGTTCCGCCAGGCCAGGCCGGGAAAGCGCGCGAAGTCGGA
>DASZZV010000256.1:0-5474 GCA_035544835.1 Thermoanaerobaculia bacterium | reverse complement strand
CGGGACGCCTTTGATCTCGATTCTGTCGCCAGCCTCGGAGGCGCCTACGTACATCTGGATGTCGAGGGCCAGATCGAGCTGTCCGCCCTTCCTTCCGCTGATGGTCTGATGGACGCCAGCAACCTGGCCCGCCTCCACTGTGAGGAACTGCGTCTTGATCTTCTCTCTGGCCATGACTGGCTTGATGACTTCTTCAGAGACTTCGTCGAGCTCGACCCCAAGGCCGTTGGCGATCATCATCAACGACTCACGGAGTCCCATATGCTTGATCTTCCCGGCTTTGACGTTGCTCGCGAATTCTTCTGGTGTCATGCCGGCGCCGACTTTGCGCTGCAGCGGCTCTCGGCGTCTGGAGGCATCGACGACGCGGTTCACTCGAATTGCTGAGACGCTCTGACAGACGGCGGAGAGCGTCAGCGGCAGCTTGTCCATCACGAATCCCGGGTTCACACCCGTGCCGAGCAGCGTCACATTCGCGGAGCGGGCAGTTTTCTGAAGGGTCTCTCGCGCTTCGGCATCGAGAGGAAAGGAGAGCTCCTCACAGGTAGACACAACATGGGAGCCGCGCGACAGAAGATCGACGAGTTGTCCCTGCACGTCTCGGAGACGCGATCCCGTCGAGTGACAGACTACGTCAGCCTTCACCTCCAGTTTTTGGGAGATGGTGATGCCGGTTGGCTCATTGCGCCCGATCAGTTCCGAGACATCCCGTCCAATTTTCGCAGGGTCGATATCGACAGCGGCGACGAGCCGAAGCCAGGGCTTGCTCAGGATGAGCTTCAGAATCTCGACGCCGATCGGTCCCAGACCGTATTGTGCCACTGTAATCGGTTGCATTTGCGCCATCAGCAAACCTCCGCCGCGTTTTGAACAAGCTACGCTTTGCCGCCGGGAAGTCTAACCGAGATTGTCGGAGTGGCGGCATCGCTGCCGCCTGGATCGGCGGCGTCCCGCGCCGCCGCTCGTGACGCAAGGATTTCGGTTCAGCCACGTGACGGCGCCACGGGATGGCGCCAAGCCAGGCGACAGGATGTCGCCACTCCAGTTGATTACTGCGGCTCGACGAACAAGCCCTCCTGCTGGATCGGCTGAAGCTCAAAGTTCGAGAAGCCGAGTCCGGCCAGCCTGAAGCGCGAGCCGGGAGGGAAGGTGAAGCGAAGGAGGAGTGTCCCCGCCACAGACGCCAGTTCTTTGGCGTCGGCGGGAGGCTTCTCGAGTGTGAGTCGACGGGTGGCAGTCTCAAAGTTTCCAGTCCGCAGTTTCACCGTCACGGTTCGACCCACGTGTCCTTTCCTGGAAGCGCTCCCCCAGAGCTCGACTGCAACGCCTTCGAGAAACTCGGCGATCTCCTCCAGGGTCTTGTCCTGACTGAAGGTGTTCTCAGACGAGTACGACTTGCACTCTCGCGAGGCCTCGACAGGGTTTTCATCGATTCCGCGCGCCAACTCCCAAAGTCGTCCGCCGAATGAGCCGAGCCACGACGACAGCTGTTCGACCGAATAGCGACGGAGCTGTTCGATGGTCTCGATTCCGTGCCCTGCGAGGATCCGTCCTGTGGCCTTTCCGACGCCGGGGATCTTCCCGACGCTCAATGGGAGAAGGAAGGCATCCACCTGATGCGGCTTGATCACCCACTGTCCGTTTGGCTTGTTCCAGTCGGAGGCGATCTTCGCCAGGAACTTGTTAGGCGCGATGCCGGCCGAGGCGGTGAGATTCGTCTCCTGAAAAATATCCTGTCGGATGCGCGTCGCCGTTTCTGTGGCGCTACTGAGTCCGGCCAAATCCTCGGTGACATCGAGATAGGCCTCATCGAGTGACAGAGGTTCGACCAGAGGTGAGTAGCAAAGGAAAATCTCCCTGATTTGCCGGGATGCCGTCTTGTAGCGCTCGAAGTCGGGCTTGACGAAGATGGCCTGAGGGCACAGACGAACGGCGCGCGTAGCCGGCATCGCCGAATGAATGCCGAACTTACGGGCTTCGTAGGAAGCGGCGACGACGACGCTTCGAGGCTCGGTACTCCAGCTGACGATGACCGGCTTTCCGCGCAGGTCCGGACTGTCACGCTGTTCGACCGAGGCGTAGAATGCGTCCATGTCGACGTGGATGATTTTTCGCACGGCTCCGTCATTGTAATGAGGATCGGCGACCGCCTCTCATCCCTTCGGCATCTGCCCACGCCCTGCTTCCTGGTAGATCTCCCCACCGTAGAGCGCAACACCCGCATCATGCGCGAAAAGGCCTTCCGATCGGGCGTCCGGCTCCGCCCTCACGTGAAGACGCATAAGACCGTAGAGGGGGCGAGGGTTCAGCTTGGCGCGGCGAGCGGCCCGATCACGGTTTCAACCATGGCCGAGGCGGAGTTCTTCGCCGCCGCGGACTTCCGGGACGTCACATACGCCGTGCCGATTGCCGCCGACAAGTTCCAGAGAGCCCTGGCGCTCGCCTCGAGGATCGATCACCTTGGGCTGCTGGTGGAAGGGGAGGAGTCGTTTTCAGCGCTGGAGAGTTTTGCGATGTCACAGCGGGCTCGTTTCGAGGTGTTTTTGAAGATCGACTGCGGCTATCACCGCGCCGGCGTCGATCCGGAATCCGAAGAGACCATGCGTTTGATCCAACGCATTACCCAATCCGAGGGTGTCGTTTTCAAAGGGCTGCTCACCCACGCCGGGCATTCCTATCACGCCCACAACCGTGAAGAGCTACTGGTCACGGCGCGCGAAGAGGTTCGTTCGGTTGCAGAGCTCTCTCGCCGGATGAAGGCGGGCGGACTGCCTGACGTAATCACGAGTATTGGATCGACGCCTACGATGTCGGTCAGCGACACGATCGACAACGTGGACGAGATTCGCCCTGGTAACTACATCTTCTTTGATGCCTTCCAGGCCGCGATCGGCTCCTGTGCGATCGACGATTGCGGGGTCTCAGTTCTGACGAGCGTGATCGGTAAGAACGAGTTGCAGGGAAAGCTTCTCATCGACGCCGGCGCGCTCGCCCTCTCGAAGGATCGGGGAGCAGACCATCTCTCGCCAGACTTCAGTTATGGGCTCGTTGCCGACCTCGATCTCGGCCTGCTTCCGTTTCGCATCACCGCTCTCTCGCAGGAACATGGGATCCTCATCGCTCCAGAGGGATTCGACCTGAGCAGATTTCCGGTCGGCGCGAAGCTTCGCGTTCTTCCCAACCACTCCTGTCTCACCGCGGCGATGTTCGACGTCTATCACGTCATCGGGGGAGGTGAGGTCGTCGCCGAGTGGCGTCCCTGTCGCGGCTGGTGAATCGAGGGGTCGCGCTATTTCCAGTGAATTAAGGGTTCGCGCTATTTCCAGTAGCGGAATGCAGCGCGCGAAGGCGCGCGGCAGACCTGTAGCACCGGGCGTAAGCCCGGTGTTCGTGGTGGGCGATATTTGATGTGAGCCCGCGAAGGCGGGCGGCAGCAGATCGTTCTCGCGCGACTCAGAGCGACATGACGTTTTGTGCGGCACAGGCACACTGCCTATCTCTCGGCTGTCGGCACCGAACTCCTGTGAATCGTCTTTCGCCCGCCTTCGCGGGCTGGGAAGGATTGGGTGTCGCGACCGACACCGGGCTTACGCCCGGTGCTACAGGTCTTTCGCGCGCCTTCGCGCGCTGCATCTCGGTAAGACGCGAAACGCGACAACCCGTTCGGCACCGTCCTGATAGTGAGTTGCTTTCTATCCCTCTTCCGCTGCTCTCTTCGAGGCCGTCTTGCGGTGGCTGTGATCGAGGATCTTCTTCCGGATCCGGATCGACTTCGGCGTCACTTCGACCAACTCGTCTTCGTCGATCCACTCCAGGCACTGCTCGAGCGTCATGATGCGCGGTGGCTCGAGCTGCACGGCGATATCCGAGCTCGAGGCCCGCATGTTGGTGAGATGTTTCTTGCGGCAGATCTGGACGACGAGATCTACGTCGCGAGCGTTCTCGCCGACCACCTGGCCGCCATAGACCTTCTCGCCGGGTGGAATGAAGAGCGTCGAGCGCTCTTGCAATGACTCCATGGCGTAGGCGGTCGTGTCTCCCGCTTCCTTGGCCACGAGTGCGCCGCGGCCGCGGGTTCCGATCTCTCCCTTGTAGGGACCGTACTCGAGGAAGGTGTGATACAGCAGGCCGGTGCCGCGGGTCTGCGACAGGAACTCGGTGCGCAGACCGAAGAGGCCGCGGGTCGGGATCTTGAACTCGATGCGGACGCGGCCCGTGCCGGGATTTTCCATGTCGGTCATCTCGCCGCGTCGCTCCTGGATCTTCTCCATGATGGTGCCGAGGTGGCTGTCTTCGATATCGACCACGAGTGCCTCGTAAGGCTCAGACAGACGACCATCGATGATTTTGGTGATGACCTGGGGACGGGACAGCGCGAACTCGTAGTTCTCACGACGCATGTTCTCCGCGAGGATGGAGAGGTGAAGCTCGCCACGGCCGGAGACCTCGAATCGATCAGGTGAATCGGTCTCCTTCACCCGCAGGGCAACGTCCTTACGCAACTCGCGCTCGAGGCGTTCCTTGATGTTTCTCGACGTGACGTACTTGCCTTCCAGACCGGCAAATGGTGAGTCGTTGACCAGCCAGAACATCGATACGGTCGGCTCGTCGATAGCGATCGGATCGATGCGCTCCGGCTCCGTGGCCGAGGTGATCGTCTCGCCGATCTCGACTTCGGCAAAGCCGGCTACGGCTACAATCTCACCCGCTTCGGCCAGCTCGACCTCTTCTTTTTTCAGTCCTTCGAACACTGTGAGCTTGGCGACGCGGCCCTTCTTCATAGTGCCGTCACGGAGGATGAGCGCGACGTCTTCGCCGTGCCTGATGCTGCCGCGATGGATACGGCCGATGCCGAGACGACCGACATACTCGTTGTAGTCGATGGCGCTGACGAGGAGCTGCAGTGCGCCGGTCTTGTTGGCGCGAGGTGGGGGAGTCCGTTTGAGGACAGCGTCCAGTAACGGGCGGACGTCGTCGTTCCCGTCATCGGGAGTGACCCGGACGTAACCCTGCCGGCCGGAGGCATAGAGCGTCGGGAAGTCGAGCTGTTCGTCGGATGCGCCCAGCTCGATCATCAGGTCGAACACTTCGTTGAGCACTTCCTGCGAGCGGGCGTCGGAGCGGTCGATCTTGTTGATCACGACGATCGGCAGCAGCCCCTGAGTCAAGGCTTTCCGGAGCACGAAACGCGTCTGGGGCATCGGCCCCTCGGCCGCATCGACGAGGAGGATGACGCCATCAACCATCGACAGAACGCGCTCGACCTCGCCACCAAAGTCGGCGTGGCCGGGGGTGTCGACGATATTGATCTTCACTTCCTGGGGATGGATGAAATCGGCCGGCAACGCGTTGCCATCGAAGGTTGGAGTCGCCTCGTGATGAACCGAGTGGCCCATGGCGTCGGTCTCGTCCACTCGATAACGAACCGAAGTGTTCTTGGCGAGAATGGTGATTCCGCGCTCACGCTCGAGGTC
>DASZZV010000255.1:0-1812 GCA_035544835.1 Thermoanaerobaculia bacterium | reverse complement strand
GTGGTGAAACCCGTCTCGAACGAAGAGCTGCGAGCCCGAGTGCGCACGCTCGTCCGGCGAGGGTCGGGAAGCCGCGTGTCGGAGCAGGTGAGCGCCGGGAACCTGACCCTGAATCGTCTGACGCGGCGAGTGACCTGCGGCTCGGTAGAGGTCAGTTTGACTTCGATGGAGCTGAAGCTGCTTGAACACCTGATGCTGCATGCCGGCGAGACAGTCACGCGGAGCGAGCTCCACGACAAAGTCTGGGACATGCATTTCGATCCCAGCTCAAACGTTATTGACGCCCACGTAGCGCGGTTACGAAAGAAGCTGGAGAAGGCAGGCGCTTCCGCCAGCATTGCGACCAGGCGAGGGATCGGCTTTGTTCTGGAACCCATAACTCACTCGGAGATAACAACTTAGCAACTAGCGAATTATGACCAAACAGTCATAGTCGCTTCATAAAACCGTCACAGAGCGAGGTGCATATTGTACCTCACCCAAGAAATCAGACTACTGCTGGGCTACGGCTCATGGTAACTGGAGGCTCTGTAGATGGTCAGGCTCCGCCGCACACTGCTGGCAATCGTAATTGGAAGCGCGATGATCTCGCGCGCGGCCGTTGCGCAACGCGGATCCTTCAGCAGCCTCACCCACACCGTCACCGTTACCGTACCGCCACGGGTCAAGATTCAGGTCGCAGCGTTCGCCCCCTCCGCCGCTTCCGCCGTCAGGGTAGGAAGCGTCAACCCGTCCACGCAAGGCCTCTCACTGAACGTGAGCGCGACGCGGGCGTGGGTGCTTTCGATCGCTTCCAGTTCTTCCACAGCGCGGAACACGCCGGTGCGTTGGTCGCTCGACCCCAGCGCCGGGTTCTCAACATTGACTTCGTCGCACGTCAGAATCGCGTCGGGCTCAATAGCCGGCGAGTCCAGGGCGGCGACCGTGTTCGTCCGGAACATCATCGATGCGTCCCCCGCGGACCAGCGGGATTACAGCGCCCCGCCAGTCGTGCTCACGATAACAGCTCCCTAACGACGCGATCGGACAAAAAAAACGCGCCCAACAAAGGGCGCGTTTTTTTGCCTTCATACGTATTGTCAGCGAGTGAAGAACGACAAGCCGATCAAGAGACCGATCAGATTGCTCCCGCCATTGCTGAATCCGTGGGCGTAGTTGGCTTCGATTCGTGTCGCCAGCCTGCGGTCAGAGAAGGGGATTTTCAGACCGACTCCAAGTCCCATGTAGCCACTGTTATTGCTTCCTGCTCCCGATATGTCGACCCCGGAAACGCCGATGAAGGGCCGGCCATAGAAACCCTTCCCGACACGATCTCCAGCGGGTTGATAAACCACCCCCAGCGCGAAGTCGTAGCTGGTCACTGACGCGCCGCCGCCGTGAATAGAGTTGAGGCTGAAGCGCGGCTCGAGCGCGAGGTTGTCGGTCACGAGAAACCCAACTCGGAAGCTCTGTACTGGAAGAGCGACAGCCGTGACCCGGGGAGCGTCGAGCCCGAAGATGACGCCGCCATCTATTCCGAGCTCGATAGGAGTGGACGTGCGCTGGGAGCGCTGCCCCTTGGCGGCCGAAGCCGCGAACACCATTGTAGCGACGCTCAGAACCAAAAGTCTTTTCATCATGAGTGTGGTGAGGATGATGGGGATGTGCCGGCCGGTTTTCGGCCCGGCGGTATTTGCAGCTTTCTGACGATTGGGTCAGCCCGATATCACAAATTCGCCCTGCTCGCGCAGGGAGGGAATTTCGGGCAGCGTCACAATCGTTACTGGCTGGCCGTTGGCTCGTCGTCTTGTCGGCGAGGGCCGTCCGCGCTTC
>DASZZV010000254.1:0-18610 GCA_035544835.1 Thermoanaerobaculia bacterium | reverse complement strand
CTACACGGGTAAAGCAGAAGGCAGAAAGCAGATGCCAGATGTGTCATCCCGAGCCGCAGCGAGGGATCTGGGAGGGGGCCTTGCGAGCTCAAGACCCAGGCACAACTCTCGATTGTACGCGGGTACCCAAGGTCGAGGCCCCCGCCCAGATCCCTCGCTGCGGCTCGGGATGACACCCTGGTTTCTTTCACTCAGACGCCGCGCTCCGCGGTCAATCGCTCGGGATAACAGCAACATCGGGAACCTGCTCCCTTTCTCAATTCTCAATTCTCAATTCTCAATTTCGTCATGGGGCCTGCAGCGTTCTCAGAATCGTCCTTCGTGCATTCCGATCCTCGGAAATGTGCTGGTGCACGACGCACAGCAGTGTCACGTTCTTCATGTCACTCGTCGCGCTGCTCAGGACCACGCTTCCATCGCCCGGTTCGAAGAGAGCAGTCGTGAGCTTTCGTTCGTCGCCTTTCAACTCTCCGGGGTAAATCACGAAACTGCGATCGGGCCGCATCAGAACGCGGCGAACGGTGGGAAGACAGTCGCTGGCGATGATCTGCACACCGACGCTTTCCGGGACCGGTCGCTCCATGGCGCGCGAAAAAGCATGGCCGTGACGCAGGGTGTTTTCGAAGGCTCCGGTCAGCACCTCGTATGCGTGCGCTGAATTCCGGCGTTTGTACTCTTCGGCCCGGCGAGGGTCGAAGATCGAGATCTGGAGGCGTTTCCAGCTCTCGATGTCCCAGAGGTCGGCATCGATCGCTTTGCCTTCCCCATCGACGAGAAAGCGGCCATCTGCCGGCAGGAACTCTGTCACGGCCGGAAACGTGGACACCATCTCGGGGGTCAGGTCGCGCCGAACGATCTTCTGGCCGCGAACCATCACGCGAAAGGCCTCGACTGTTCCCTTCTGCGGAACCGACAGCAGGACGAGGCGATGAATCTTCGAGACAGCAAGGCGCGACGCAGCATCCCACTCTTCCGGTCGCTCGGCGCTGGCAGTGCCAATTCTGGCGTAGGCCAGCGCGATCAGCCCGCCGCCGGAATGGGTGACGATGTCGACCTTCATTGTCGGATCGTGATGTTCCTCGCGGATGCGATCGATCAATTGATCGAGCCGTCGCGCGCCATCCTCGGTACTGAGCCTCCAGTCGAAATCGAGCTCATAGACCTCTCCCGGAACGCCTGACCCTTCCGGCTTGTATTTCCCGAATCGGAGAAGACTGCTCGACAGGACCCAGCCGATGTTCATCCACGTGTGCATGCCGGCGAAGCCCCGCGGCTCCAGCTTGTCGTGGCCAACGGTGAGCGTGGTCTCATCGATGGGGAGGTCGAGATTGTCGGGGTACTTCGTGTGCACACTGGCTCGCGCTGTTCCCCAGACGCAGTAGTGATCGGGATCGCATAGCTTGCTGTTGGCGAAGCCGGGGATCACGACGACAGGTCGCACGGGAGTCGGCGTCAATTTCTGGAAGTCGTTCAGATATTCGTGCCGCGAAATATCGGTCGAGGTGGTTTCGCAGGCAGCGGCAAACAGAACGAGTGTGATGGCGGTTATACGGGCCAGGCGTTCGAGCAGCGTCATTTTGGCTATCATCGGTCCGTGCGGTCAGAGAGACTCAGAATCTTTCAGATTTTAGAGAAGAACGAATTCAACACCGGTTCCGTGCATCAGATGTTTCAGGCTGCTGCTGGTTTGAGCGAGCGCGGCCACGACGTCACGGTCGTCAGCCGGCCCGGTGGCTCGCTGGCCGGCCGGCTCGCCGAGGCTGGTCTGCGATTCGAATCGCTGCCGTTTCGGAACGAGATCGACCTTGCTACGATTTCGCGCCTGCGACGACTCGTTCGTGAACGGCAACCCGATGTGATTCATGTTCACAAGGGTTTGTCTCACACCCTGGCGCTTGCTGCCACCTGGAACGCACCCGTCTCCGCATTCGTGGTCAACCGCGGAGTGTCGTTCCCCCTCCGCCTGTGGAACCGCGCGAAGTATAGAACGAGCCGGGTCGATTCCATCATCACGGTATGTGAAGACATCCGTCAGGTCATCATCCACAGCGGCAACGTACCACCCGAAAAAGTATCGGTCGTCTATGCCGGCGTAGATCTAGAGCGATTCAACCCGGCGGCTGTTTCCGGCGCTGACTTCCGCCAGGAGAAGGGCATTCCCGGCGATGTCGTGCTGCTATTACAAGTCGGCGTTCGCGACTGGAAGGGCTGGCGGGAGCTGGTCGACGCCTTCGCCGATGTTCACCGCCAGGAACCAATGACCCATCTCGCCCTCGTGGCCTGCAAGAGTGCCGAACAGAAGGCCGAGGTGGAAGCGCGTGCGGTATCGAAAGGGGTGGGGGAGGCGGTGACGGCGATCGAGTACCGCAGCGACATGCCCCGCGTTCTGGCCGCGGCCGACATCGTCGTCGATGCTTCGTGGGCGGGGACCGGAATCACCGGCACGATCCGCGAGGCCATGGCCATGAACCGGGCCGTCATCGCCACAGACTGCGGCGGCAACCGGGAACTGGTCATTCCCTCGGTCGGCTGGCTGATCCCACCAAAGAACCACGAGGCCCTGGTCGCGGCGATGCTGGAAGCCCTCCGCGATCCGGAAGCGCGACGCGACTCGGGCCGTCGAGGACGAGAGAGGGTGGAACAGGGGTTCTCGAAAGAACAACGGATCGACAGACTCGGGGAGATCTACCGCGAGATCGTGGCGAGAAAAACGGCGCGTTCAAGTGATGCGGAAAGACCGTAGGGGCGCGCAGTGCGCGCCCGCAACTCGGGCGGGCGGAGTGCTGGTGCGGGTGAACCCCGAGGTACCGGACGCGCAGCTGCGCGTCCCTACGCCGTGTTCAAGTGATGCTGAACCAGGTTTTGCCTCCGGGCTCAGGGGTCTAACTCTCCGCGAGCGCGGTCACATGCTCCGCCACGCTGTTGGCTAGTCCCTCGGGGTCGTATCCCCCCTCGAGCAATGTGAGCACGCGTCCCTGGCAATGTCGCGCCGCAACCTCATTCATCCGTCGGGTCATCTCCCCGAATGCGTGCTCTGTCACGCGCATTCCGCCTAACGGATCGCGGTAATGAGAATCGAATCCTGCTGAGATGAGCAGCGCCTGCGGTCGATACTCGTCAATGATCGGAATGACGTCCTGCTCGACTGCGGCGAGATATTCCCGGTCCCCGACCCCACCACTGAACGGAATGTTCCTCGTGAATCCCTGGCCCCTGCCGATCCCGATTTCATCCTCCGCTCCAGTACCGGGATAGAAGGGATAGCGATGCGTGGAGATGTAATAGACGTCGTCTCTCTCTTCGAACAGATGCTGCGTTCCGTTGCCATGATGAACGTCCCAGTCGAAAATCATGACGCGCTCGATTTCTTTCTGTTCACGCAGGTATTCAGCAACGCAGGCGATGGTATTGAAGAAACAGAAGCCCATGGCCGCGGCTCTCTCGGCGTGATGACCGGGCGGACGGGCGATCACGAAAGCGCGTTCAGTCCGTTTTCTGATCCAGATCTCATCGGCAGCTTCCAGGGCGACACCGACCGCAGCCCGGGCCGCGGCGTATGAGCCGGAAGAGATCGGGTTGTCCATGGAATGAAAGAGCCGCTGACCCGACGCCGCGGCGGCATCGAGCTGGGCGGCATAATCGGCGGAGTGGACCTTGGCGATGATCCGGTCGGTCTCCGCGCTCACAGTCGCCGTTTCGACAAGGCTGGAGCTAAGACCGGCGCGGTTGATGCCTTCGAGGGCCGAGTCGAGGCGGTCGATGGATTCAGGGTGACCGATGCCAGTGTGATGGCGGCGGAAGACGGGGTTGGTGTAAATGAGCATGGGGTTGGATGTCAGATGGTGTTTCTAGCTTCTAGCTTCTAGCTTCTAGCTTCTACCATCTACCATCTACCATCTCGTGATACAACCGGCGCCACTTGAAACGGACTCTCCGGCTCCTGCTCGTACTGGCTATCACCGCACTGCTGTTCGGGCTCTTTCTCTGGAAAAGCGATCCGGCCATTTTCATGAAGCAGATTCGATCGATGGATCTGCGCTGGTTTGCCCTGGCGATGCTGACCAACGTGCTGGTTCTGGTCCTTCGAACGCAGCGCTGGCGCACGATCATCAACCCCGAGGAGCCTCCGCCGTTTTTCCCCACGTTTTTCGCGACGGGTATTGGTTTCATGTCGTCGGCAATTCTTCCGAGCGGCGCGGCCAATGTCGTTCGCCCGGCTTTGCTTCGCCGCAAGGTCGGTATCCGTTTCTCCACCGCCTTCGGGACGATTCTCATCGAGAAGGTCCTCGATCTCATCGGCATCCTGACGCTGTTCTCGATCTTCCTGATCTCGAGTATCTCCGGCCATCGCTTTCCGCCGGAGCGAACGCCGTTCCTTCGCACGGCCGGCCTGGTGGCCATTCCGCTCCTATTTGCGATGGTGACACTGGTCGTCGTCGTCTATTTCTTCCACGCCCGAGTGCGGGGCGTGCATGCGTGGATCGGAGGAGTCATCCCGGCGCGCTTCCGTGGGGGCTGGATGTCGTTCTTCGATTCCTTCGTGCGATCTCTCGACATTGCGCACCATCACCGGCAGCTGGTTGAGATCATCTTTCTGACGGGATGTATCTGGCTCGGCCTGTGCGGGCAGATCTCGCTCGTTCTGCTCGCTCTCGGTCATCCCGTACCGGTTACGGCCGGCTACTTCATCACCGGCATGGCCATCGTCGGAATGATGATTCCGACGCCCGGTGGCATCGGAGGGTTTCACAAAGCCACTCAGATCATCCTGACGAGCTTCTACAACTTCGATGTCAATTCGTCGGTGGCTGCCGCCCTCATCGCCCATTTTGTGGGGACGGTGCCGGTCGTCATCGTCGGCCTGCTCCTGTTTCTTCACGAGGGGCTCTCGGTGAAAGAGCTCAAGAAGATCGCCGCTGAGGGAGGGGTCGAGGAGTAGGGATACGGCAAATTCGAATTTCGAATTTCGAATTTGTGAAATCCGCGCGTCACTTGGTACCGTACCCTCGTGCGATGTCCTTTCTGCGGCAACACTGAAGATCGCGTAGTCGATTCGCGCGAATCGAAAGAGGGTGAGGTGATCCGCCGGCGCCGTGAGTGCGTGGCCTGCGAGCGTCGCTTCACGAGTTACGAGAAGATCGAGCGTCTACCCTTTCACGTGATCAAGCGCGATGAGCGTCGCGAGCCGTACGATCGCGAGAAGCTTATGCGGGGCCTGCTCGTGGCCTGTCGCAAGCGACCCATTCCTGCGGCCAGACTCGATCGACTCGCCGATGAAATCGAGCAGTCGATGCACGAGGCCGCCGATCGTGAGATCGCCAGCCATGAGTTGGGGAACATGATCATGGCCGGACTACGGCAGCTGGACTCGGTGGCCTACGTTCGCTTCGCCTCGGTGTACCGCCGCTTCGAAGATGCCGAGGAATTCGTTCGCGAGCTACACCAGCTCAAAGAGCCGCCCAACAAATAACAGCACTTCAAATCGTGGGAACAGCCATTGCAGCCGGATGACTTCGCATTCGCAGGTCCTCGCGGTGCCATATCGATGTGATACGTTCCGCAGTCGCGGCGGAGGGCGCCGAGAGACTCCTCGGCAGCTGAAGGAGCTGAACTCCATGGGAAGCGAGGGAAAGATGAGCGATCCGAACGACACGACGAAAGAAGAAGCCATCAAGATTCCCGATGTACTGCCCGTCCTTCCGCTGAAGGACCTGGTGATCTTCCCCTTCATCATCGTGCCGCTGTCCGTATCGCGGGAGAAATCGATCAACGCCGTGGACCAGGCTCTCGCTGAGAACCGGGTCATCATGCTGACGGCGCAGAAAGATTTCCAGAATGAAGATCCGGGCGAAGACGATCTGTACCGTATCGGAACCGTAGCCATCATCATGCGCATGCTGAAGCTGCCCGACGGCCGCATCCGCATCCTGGTGCAGGGTCTGTCCCGCGCGCGCATCGACTACTTCATTCAGACCGCGCCATTCTTCAAGGCCAAGATCACCCGCATCGAAGAGGGGGTCACCAAGGAGCGTCCGCTCGAAGTGGAGGCGCTCGTCCGCGCCGTCAAGCAGAACCTCGACAAATCGGTCTCGCTGGGGAAAAACATCTCTCCCGAGGTCATGGTCATCGCCGCAAACCTCGACGAGCCGGCGCGACTGACCGACCTCGCTGCCTCGAATCTCGATCTCAAGCTCGAGGAGGCACAACAGATTCTCGAGACCATCGATCCGATTGAGCGGCTCAAGAGAGTCAACGAGTTGCTGACGCGGGAGATCAACGTTCTGACCATGCAGCAGGAGATCTCCACGGCGGCGCAGGGTGAGATGAACAAGAGCCAGCGCGAGTACTTCCTTCGCCAGCAGCTCAAGGCCATTCAATCGGAGCTTGGCGAGGGCGAAGAGCTGGGAGAGGAAGTCGAGAACTTCCGCAAGAAGATAGAAGAGAAATTCATGCCTCCCGAGGCGAAAGAGGAAGTCGAGAAACAGATCAAGCGGTTGGAGCGATCGCATCCTGACTCGGCTGAGACGTCGATCATTCGTACGTATCTCGATTGGATGACCGGATTGCCCTGGGGCGTGATGTCGCCCGACAATCACGACCTCGCTCGCGCTCGCGAAATTCTCGATGAAGATCACTACGACCTCGAGAAGATCAAGGAGCGCATCCTCGAATACCTGGCCGTGCGCAAGCTGCGCGGGGTGAAGATGAAGGGGCCCATCCTCTGCTTTGTCGGCCCTCCCGGCGTCGGCAAGACATCTCTGGGACGTTCCATTGCCCGGGCCCTCGATCGCAAGTTCGTGCGCATTTCCCTGGGCGGTGTGCGCGATGAAGCCGAGGTTCGCGGCCATCGTCGCACGTATGTCGGTGCCCTTCCCGGGCGCATTGTTCAGGGCATCAATCAGGCCCAGACCGGGAACCCGGTCTTCATGCTCGACGAAGTCGATAAGATTGGCGCCGACTATCGCGGTGATCCATCGTCAGCGCTGTTGGAGGTTCTCGATCCGGAACAGAACAACTCATTCCGCGATCACTACCTCGGCGTCGCCTACGACCTGTCGAACGTCATGTTCATCGTGACGGCGAATGTTCTGGACACGATCCAGCCGGCATTTCTCGATCGCATGGAAGTCATCCGCCTCTCCGGATATACCGACGAGGAGAAGATGATGATTGCCAAGCGACATCTGATCCCCAAGCAGATGGAAGAGAACGGAATCGACAAGACCGACGTCACCTGGTCGGACCTGGGGATCATGAAAGTGATCAACGGCTACACGAAGGAAGCAGGTCTGCGCAATGTCGAGCGCGAGATCGGCACGATCTGCAGAAAAATCGCCGTCGAAGTCGCCGAAGGAAAGCAGGCCCAGTCCTATCGCATCACCGAAGCAAACGTCGAGAGGTATCTCGGACCGATGCGCCACTTCGCGGAAGAGCTGCTGGAGCGGGATCAGGTCGGTGTGGCGACCGGGCTCGCCTGGACCGCTGTCGGTGGCGACATCCTTTTCATCGAGGCCATTGCGGTTCGTGGGAAAGGCAAGCTGCAGCTGACCGGACAGCTGGGCGAGGTGATGAAAGAGTCCGCGCAGGCCGCCCTGACCTATGCCCGCGCCCACGCCCAGGAGCAGGGCATTGCCGCAGACTTCTTTGAGACCCACGACATCCACATCCACGTTCCCGCCGGGGCCATTCCGAAAGACGGGCCCTCGGCGGGAATCACGATCACCGCGGCAATCATCTCGGTGATCACGGGCCGGCCCATCAAACGCAATGTAGCCATGACCGGCGAGGTCACTCTGCGTGGCGAAGTGCTGCCGATCGGGGGCGTCAAAGAGAAGGTTCTGGCCGCTCGCGCTGCCAAGCTCAATACGGTCATTCTTCCCAAGCTCAACGAGCGAGATCTGGCCGAGGTGCCCGAACCGATCAAGCGCGACATGCGCTTCCACTTTGTGGAGCATGTCGAAGATGTTCTGCGTCTCGCGCTGCTCGATCCAAGCGCTGCCGAACAGAAGACAGTGGAACGTCAGGGGCGTGACGCGCAGGTGCTTGCCGAGCCGGAGCCTGCAGCCGAAGTTCCAGCGATCCAGACGTAGACCGGCCCACTATCGATATGGAGATCCGGCGTGCGCGTAGGATCTTGGTGGAGCGCGGGCTTGTGTGGCACAGGCACTCTTGCCTGTGTGCCGCGGCGTCGAGCTGCGGCGTTCCTGCTGCAATCAACAGGGAAGTCGGCCTCGACGGCCGACACACAGGCAAGAGTGCCTGTGCCACACAAGGGGCAACCGATCAGCTCAGGATGTCGTTTCTCGCTCGGGATGACATAGAGCGCACGATCTGACCGTTCGCAGCTACTCTTTCGCCGAACAGCCGGGGCCGTCGAATGCTACCTTCCAGCTCCCGTCTTTTTGACGTTGCCAGGTGGAAATGTAGTTGGCCACGACTTTCCCGCTCTTGTCGTGGACCGGTCCCGTGGAGAGGGCCAGGTCGCCGCGCGAATTCGACACCACCGTGACCGGCTCCCAGGAGAAAGGTGGCTCGGGTGAGCTGAGAAAACCGTCCCAGCGCTTCAGGATTTCCGTTCGTCCCACAGTTTTGTTGCCGCCCGACATGAGTACGGCATCCTAGGCGATGAATCGGCCGAACGCGGCCTTGTCTCTGTCGGCGAAGGCGAAAGCAATCTCGGAATTACGAGCTTCGTCAGCGCCGTCGTGAGGTGCCGCCGTTGGAGTCATGCTGGTGCTCGAGCAGCCAGTCGCAATGAGTAACAACACGATTAGTCTTCGCATCGGTGAAGCCTACCTTCGAGGTAGCATGCTCGTGGTGAACAAGGTGAAAAAGATGGAGATGGATTTCGAATTTCGGATTTCGAATTTAAAAGAAGCAGACGCTAAGAGCGCGCTGGGTCTGCCTTGCTTTTTTTAAATTCGAAATCCGAAATTCGAAATCCGAAATCGCCTCTAATCCCGTTGCCGGCGAATCGTCTCGACCAGAACCGCAGCGATTGCCGCCTTCACTCCATCAGCGGCAATGAAAGGTGTCACGGCCGAGGCCAGCGCCGCCGACGGGGAGAGATGCCACGCCGACACGAGCCAGCTCCATCCGCCGATGTATAACGCCGCAACTGCGGCGAGCATGACTCCGAAGCGGGACCACACACCGGGGACGCGGACGCCGGCGACCATCGCCGCAAGCGGAAATGCGTAGAGGAAGCCGGCGGTCGGTCCGATGAGTGTTGCTGCGCCAGCATGCATTTCGGCGAAGACAGGAAGGCCGGCCGCACCCTCGAGCAGATAGAGAGTCGCACTCAGGGCTGCGCGACGTGGGCCCAGAACGCCGCCGATGAGTAGCAGTGCAAATGGCTGCATGGTGAGCGGCACTAGAGGGAAAGGGATGGCGATCTGTGCGGCAACGGCAATGAGAAGGCTGGCGCCGAGGACGATCCCGGTATTCACTGCCATCGATCTGGAGTCCAGGCGCTCCGGTACCACTAGATTCGATACAGAGGTCATGTCGTCTTTCCTTTTCAGAGTCGAATCTTAGCAGCGGAGAAGGTCCCCTCGCGACGGCGATCGGGTGAATTCAGCACTATAGCGGTTTTTTCCGCAGCGTCAGAATCGCTGGAAGCAGGGTGATGGCGGCCATGGCGCTGAAGAAAATTCCGAACGTCGAGGCGTATCCGATGGAGCGCAGTCCCGGGTAATGAGAAAAGGCGAACGACCCATAGCCGACAATTGCCGTGAGTGCCGCCATGACCACGGCCTTTCCCGTCTCCGAAGCGGCTTCAGGGAAGCTCTCGCGGTTTTCCAGATAGCGCTGCAGCATGTAGATGGCGTAATCGGTTGCTACACCGATGATCATCAGGCCGACGAAGATGTTCATGAAATTGAATTCGAGTTTGAGCAGAGCCATGAACCCGAACATGGCTATGGCGCCCGCGCAGAAGGGAACGAAGGAGAGGAGCGTCGTGATGAGCTTTCTAAAGCTCAGCGCCATCAGCGTCAGCACAGCGATAAAGCCGAGAATGGTCGAGCGCACGGCATCGGCGTGGATGATGTTTCGAAGCGTCTCGCTGACCAGGTTCACTCCGGTGAGGATGTCCTGCGGATGTTGCTTCGCGAACACGGCCAGCCCGGGAGGCAACTCTCTCTGCCATACGCCCGTGGCCGGATAGAGAAAGATGACCGACATGTAGCCGTCGGGCGTCTTTTTCAGATACCTGCTGGTGAGCTTGGTGATGGTCTCATCACCGGTATTGGAAAGGGAGACCGGGGATGTCGGCGACAGCGTCTGTCTGAACAGATCGAGATAAGAGTCGTAGACCTCGGGGCGGAATCCGTTTTTGGCGAGTGCATCGCGGAACGTCGCCGAGACTCGCGGGAACGAGAACGGCCCGTTCTGGCCCTGGCGCAGCGTCTCGATGACCTCGCGCTGCTGCTTTTCCGGCGGAATGAAGGTGGTGATGGACTGGTAAGAGGCGATCTTTTTCTGTTTCACCAGCTCGTCGAGGTCTCGTGCCGCCGAATACGTTTTCTCCAGCGTCGTCTCGAGATTTTTGCCCTCCACGACATACATCATGAAATCGAAGGACTGCCCGAACTTCTTCGTAAGCTCCTGCTGCATGATGATGCCGCGGTTGTCGTTGGCCCGGAGATCCTGGATGTTGTCGCTGAAACGGACCCGTGTGGCCATCGCTCCGGCGGCCGCCAGGAAGAGGATCCAGAACACGATGACTTTGCCCGGCTGGGCCACGCTGTAGTCGACGAGTCGCTCGGAACCGAAGGAATGCAGATAGAGTTTCGGTGCGCGCCCTCGCATGCCGCGCTCGGTCATGACGATGAGTGCCGGCAGCAGGAACATGATGCAGAGAAGAAAGAGGATGATGCCGGTGCCGGTCAGGAATCCGAGTTGCGTCATTCCCCGAAAATCGGTTGCCAGAAAAGCGTAGAACGTTCCGGCCGTGGTGATCGCGGCGATGAAGACGCCGGGCAGAGTCGTTCTGACCATCGTGCGGATGGCGTCGGGCATCTCTGCTCCCCGATTGCGCTCGTCGACATATCGGCCGTACATCACCGTGATGAAGTCGATGCCGAGACCGGCCAGCAGCGCCGCAAAGCCGGCGCTGGCCGATGAGAGTTTTCCGTAAACGACGCCAGCGACGCCGAAGGTCAGCGCCAGGCCCAGGGCCATCGGGATACCGGCGTAGATGAGTGAGGCCGGTCGCCGGAAAGCGTAGATGAAGAGCAGGAGCACACCAAAGAATGAGAAAAGAACGTTGGCGATGATGTCACTCTTGATGAGCTCCGAGTCGTCGAAGGCGATGGCGTACCCGCCGGTGTAGCGGATCTCCGGCAGAACGACGTCGGGAGACTGCTGCTTGAACTCTTTGACCGCTTCGCTCTCGATGCGCGCGGCGTCGAGCATGATCGATCGAGTGAAGGGGAGGTTCTGTGCAGCCTTCCTCGGTTTGGCAATGATGAGAAGAGTCGTGTGGTCTACCGACTCGTAATAGCCGCCGCTGAGGTCGACCTTGAACCCGCTTCCAGCGCTGCGGAAGCGATCGAGAAAGATCGGAAGCAGGTTAAAGGGATCGTAGCGGACGAGATCCTTCATGGCGAAGGCCTGCGGCGTCTGGAGAATCGAGCGGCTGCGCGATACCGACTCGCGGATCGACTCGTCCGTGAGCTTCATGGCCACGCGGTTCAGGTCTTTGGCATCGAGAAACAGAAGGGCCCTGGGCAGGACTTTGTCGACGAGCTCGAATGGATTGGGAATCCTGTAGGTGACGTTCTCGATGAGAGGAGAGGCTTCATAGCGTTTGCCGATCCCTTCGATGAGCGAGTCGTACTGCGATGCGTCCTGTCCCGTCGGGATCTTCAGCACGACGATGTGGTAGTCGATCGTGCCCATCTGCAGGAGCACCTTCTTGAAATCGTTGACCTCTTTGTTCTTCTGCGGAATCAGATTCAGCAGGTCGGGATCGAAGGTGAGAAGCGACGCTCCGGCGATGGCCAGCACCGCGGCAATGGCCGATAAAACCAGAAGCCGCTTGTGATGCCGCAGGCAGATGTCGGAGATGCCGTCGAGTATTCGGTTGAGCAAAAGATTGTCCCTGATCGTTGAATTGAGGATCGGCGCGGTGTAGTCCAACCTCCCTCTTCTCCCGGCATTTAAGTTGAGTCCGGAGTTGGAGCGGAGGCTCACCGCATGAGCCGCGCTCGGGGATTAACATGAGGTCCGGGGTCAGTCAAGAGAAAGTGCTGACGAGCCCGGACTGAGACAAGGTAGGATCGAGCCGATGAAACGCAACTTTGTACTCCTGCTGCTCGCAATTTCTGTGGCCTGTGGAAAGCCGTCGCCACTGACTCCCGAGCTCGCCAATCAGATCATCAGCAGTCAGCTGCCGAAGCGGGAGCCGACGTATGCCGAGGTCCCTCAACGGGTGTGGTTTGGGCCGAAGAGTCCGAAGGACGAATACGACGGCAAGTCGATCGAGACGATGCAGGCCCTTCAGAAAGCGGGGCTGATCACGGTCACGGAGTCGGCGACACCAGACGGAATGACGACCTACCAGGCCAAGGTCACGCAGGCGGGCTTCAACATTCTGGGGACGATGCCGAGCGCTCGCGGGGCGGTCTACCGTGGCCTGATCTGCTGGAAGATCAACGACGGAGTCCGCAACTTTGTGCGTCATCCTCATTACCCAACAGTGGGACAGGCCGAGGTCACTTGGCACTACGCAGAGCCGACCAACCTCTACCCGATGTTCACGACCAGGATCAACAAGCCGCTGAACAAACCGTTCGCCACCGTGGTCGCCATCCACAATGAGAAGGGCGCCTGGAAGTGCGAGGTGACCGTGAAGAAAACCGAGCTCCGGTAAAAACCCCTCTCCCGAGGGCTCCCGAGGGAGAGGGTGGCCGAAGGCTGCTTCTTGTGTGGCACAGGCACTCTTGCCTGTGTGGCGCGGCGTCGAGCCGCGGCGTTCCTGCTGCAATTCAACAGAAAAGTCGGCCTCGACGGCCGACACACAGGCAAGAGTGCCTGTGCCACACAAGAACCTTACGAGACGTTCATTTACCCTTTGCCTCGTCCCCGTCTCTTCACGCCAGTCGTCGTGGCGATCAATGCCTCGGTTGCCTCAGTCGGAAAGAACCCCGTGTCCACGACTCCGGCGTGACTGCGAATGTCGTTGACGACGTCGGCGATGTCGCGATTGGCAGGCAGCGCCAGGTCCAGCGTGTGATGTCCTTCGTCGGTCACGAACACCGCGCCGTCTTTCATGCGCAGTTTCGGTCCCCACCCGAGTGTGGTGAAGCGATCGAGCAGGAGCTTGCTGGCGAAGCGCACGACCTCGACCGGGAATGGGCCGACTCCGAGACGCGGCACCTCCTTGGTCTCATCGGCGATGACGATGAAACGCTTGGCGGCCTGTTCGACGATCTTCTCCCGGAGCAGCGCGCCGCCACGTCCTTTGACCAGACGCAGCTCGGGGTCGATCTCATCCGCGCCGTCGATGGCCAGATCGAGCTCGGGAAGCTCCTCGATAGGCCTGATCGGAATCGAGAAGCTCGTCGCCAGGCGCTCCGTTACGACGGACGTGCAGGCGGCCTGCAGATCGCGCAACTCGCCGGACTGCACCTTCGCGCCCAGAAGCCGCACCAGCTCTTCGGCGGTGCTTCCCGTTCCCAGCCCGAGGCGCATTCCGCTTCGGATTTCCCCAAGAGCAATTCTGGCCGCTTCGATTTTCAATTCCTTCAAGTCAGTAGCCACCGGCAGCTCCTCCATATCGCGGATCCGATACCGCATTGATTTCGTTTCCCGAGATCATGACAGCCTGGACGTCCCCTATGGCGTCCTGAATTTCGACAGCGTGACCCATTTCGGTGAGCCGGTCTATGAGTAAGCGTGGAACCGCAGGCTCATAGAATATGCGGTTGCCGGCGTTCGATTGCCACCATCGAGGTGCGGTGACGGCGGCGTTCAGTGTTTGTCTCCCAGAAGTCACACCGAGAATCAGCTGCAGCAGAATGTCAGGGATGGCAGTGCCTCCTGCCGTTCCTGCGGCAAAAAACGGTTTGTGATCACGGAGGACGACTATGGGACTCAGGTCCGACGAGAGCCGGCGCTTGGGCCCGATCAAACCGAGGCCCGGGTGCGGTTGAAGGTAAGGAGCCAGGGCAGAATTCATGAGGACGCCGGTGCCATCGGCGATCCATCCACTACCGAAGCTCTCCCCGAGGCTGGTGGTCATCGACAGTAGATTCCCTTTGGAATCGGCGACCACGAAGTGTGTGGTGTGATCCCGCTCGAAGCTCGTGGCCTCGAGCGTAGTCTGGTCGCTGGCCCGGGCCGGATCGATGGAGCTTCGCCACATGCGCGCCCGCTCATCGGAGAAGAGATCTTTATAGGGAATTCTGAGGAAGGCCGGATCTCCTACGTAGTGATCGACGTCGAGTCGGGCCCGACGCTCTGTCTCGGCGATCAGATGGGCATATAGCGGGGTTCCCATCATCGCGCCAACCTTGTCCCGTCCGAGGATTCGCAGTGCATCCGCTAGAAAGACGGCGCCCGTCGAGGGCGGAGCGGGAGCATAGATCTGCACTCCAGAGTGCTGGATCTCGATCGGGGCGCGCCATAGCGGTTCGTACTCGGTGAAGTCGCGGGCCGCCAGCAGTCCGCCGGAAGTTCGTGTGGCTTCGGCGATGCGGGCGGCCGTAACACCGGAGTAGAAGTCCACACTGCCTTTCGCGGCGATGCGCGCCAGCGTATCGCCGAGATCCTTTTGTCGCAGCGTCGCCCCCGTCGCGATCGGTTTTCCGTCGGGGAAGAAGACTGCTGCAGTCGTCGGGAAGTGATCGATGCCGCGCTTCGAAGCCGCCGCTGAAAACGCGGACGCGAGCTGCGGGGAAACAGGGAATCCGTACCTGGCCAGGTCAATCGCCGGCGCGATCAGCTCACTCCAGCTGCGGGTTCCGAACCTCTTATGCATGGCGGCGAGGCCTGCTACGGCTCCGGGCACGCCGGCCGATGTGGCGGCGAGATGCGCGGCATCACCCTTCGCGCCATTCGATGCTGCATTCAGTCCCTCGGGGGTAGCTTTATAGGGCGTCAGCTCGAGGAAGTCGAGAGTCCACACCGCATCGGTCTCGCGGTCGTAATAAACTGCAATTCCGCCACCGCCGAGAACGGAGGACTGGGGGTAGGCAACCGACAGTGCGAAGGCGACGGCGACCGCTGCATCGACGGCGTTGCCGCCATCCCTGAGGACCTTTACCCCGATAGAAGTCGCGAAGCGCGAGCTGCTCGCTACCGCGCCTTTCCTCGACGTCGCCTCGGCTGCCCACAGCGTCGAGGAGCCGAAGAGCACCATCAGCGCGATGAATAGGGACAATTGAGAATTGAGAATTGAGAATTGAGAAAGGAAAGCCGAGTGCCTTCCTTGCTCTATCTTGTTTCTTTTATTTCTCAATTCTCAATTCTCAATTCTCAATTGTCCCTATTCATCAGCGCCGGCGTGTGACCCGCAGGTTGCGGTCGAAGATGATCTTCAGCCCCTTGAGGGTGAGCTCCGGATCGACTTCGTCAATGAGTGGACTATCTTCGGCCAGCAGCGGTGCCAGTCCTCCGGTTGCCACCACCTTCTTCAGATCAGGGATCTCGTCACGGATCCTGCGGAGGATGCCATCGACGAGCCCGAGGTACCCGAAGTAGAGGCCTGACTGCATGCTGGAGACGGTACTCGTTCCAATGAGCTGATCGGGCCGGCGAATATCGACGCGGGGCAGACGAGCAGCCCTTGCAAAAAGGGCTTCGGCCGAGATGGTAAGGCCTGGCGCGATCACGCCGCCGCAATATTCACCTTGAATCGAGACCAGGTCAAAGGTGGTTGCCGTTCCGAAGTCGACGACGATGGTCGGTCCTCCGTACGCGTCGAAGGCGGCCACGGCATTGACGATGCGGTCGGCGCCGACTTCGAGAGGGTTGGCAATGTGGATCGACAGCCCGGTCTTGACCCCCGGCTCGACAAAAATCGGCTCGACGCCGAAGTACTCCTCGATCATGGTGCGGATCACGCCATTGAGAGGCGGCACGACCGAGGCCACGATTGCGCCGGTGAGTGCCCGGGAGAAGACGTCGCTGATGAGCTGTTTTGCCAGAATGCCGTATTCGTCGGCAGTTCGATCTCGCGATGTTGCCAGGCGCCAGGAGCGAAGCAGGCGATCACCCTCGTAGACACCCAGCACGATGTTGGTGTTGCCAACGTCGACGACCAGCAGGTCAGCAGGTGTGCCGGTCATTGTCTACGCCCCTGCCGCGGGCTCGTGGAGGATGAGGTCACCGGCGGCGATGAGAATCGTTTCATCGCCATTTCGCAGTACCACTCGACCATCATCGTCGATGCCGTTCCAGGTTCCCTGCACCATACGGCCGCCGACGTTGCAGGAGATCCTGTCGCCGCGCTGGTGGACCGAATTGCGGGTCCATTCGTCGATGGTCAACTCACGTGACGGTCGTATCTTCAGCTCATGATCGAACGCTTCGATGAAGGCGGTGGTGGCGTCATCGAGATCAACAGGGCGCTCGCGCTGCAGGTCGGCGATGGAGACCGCGGTCGTCGGAACATCGACGGAGGGGAGTACGTTGATGCCGATCCCGATGACGAGATAGACCTGACTCTCGTG
This sequence comes from Thermoanaerobaculia bacterium, assembly GCA_035544835.1. Lineage (GTDB taxonomy): Bacteria > Acidobacteriota > Thermoanaerobaculia > Gp7-AA8 > Gp7-AA8 > DASZZV01. The sequence goes on along the minus strand of DASZZV010000254.1, from coordinate 1,931 downwards.
CGTGCGCGCCTCGATGAGGACGCCGGCGATCTTGCGCCCATCGACGAGAATGTCATTGGGCCACTTCACGCGGGCCCTGATTCCGTATGTCGACTGGAGAAACCGCACCACGAAGTTGGCTACCTCGAGAGGGATCAAGGTGGTCTCCTGAGGCTCGCGCGAAACCAGAGTCGTGGCGTAGATCCCTTTTCCGGCAGGCGAGCTCCAGGTCCGTGAGGCACGCCCCTCGCCAGCATATTGCTCGCGTGCGATCACCATCGCTTTCGGAAGGGCGATATCGTTCTCGATGCACTCATGAACGACGCGCCTGGCAACGGCGTTCGTCGAAGCAACCCGCGAGATGAGAGCCAGCGACTCGAGCGACTCGAGCCGCGAGGCGATCTGATCGAGGTCAATTGCCGTCATGAACCTGCACCGTTGAGATTCTGCCTTAATTTCTCCAGGCGCGTGGTGAGCTCTTCTTTTTGCCGGCGGGCCCCATCGACGATATGTGCCGGTGCCTTCTGCGTAAACTTCTCGTCCTGGAGTTTCACTTCGACCGAGGCCAGCTCCTTCTCGACTCTGGCGATGTCGGCGGCAGTTCGGGCCAGTTGTTCGGGCGAGACCACCCGCTCCGGAAACAGCACGGCCACGTCGACGCCACCGATGACATCGCGATGGGAATCGGCAGGGATCTCGCCGTTGATCGTGATGTCCGAGAGACGGGCCAGCTCTTTGAGCAGGTATCCATTCTGCTCGAAGAAGTTCGCCGTCCGTTCATCCTCGATGGTGAGGAACAGATGGAAGCGATCCTTCGGCGTGAAGCCGCGCTCGGCGCGGAGGTTCCGGATGGTGGTGATTATTTCTTTCGTCATCTCGACAAGCCGCTCCGCGCCGGGATCGTCCAGCACCTCCTCGGCGATCGGATATGGAGCCAACATGATCGATGGCTCGACTCCTCCCAGCTTCTGCCAGATTTCCTCGGTGATGAAAGGCATGAAGGGGTGAAGGAGCCGGAGCGATCGATCGAGTACTTCCAGAAGAACGCGACGGGCCTGCCTCTGATTGTTTTTGTCGCCGTGGCGGCCCAGCAGGACGGGCTTGGCCATCTCGATGTACCAGTCACAGAGCTCGTGCCAGAAGAATTGATAGATAGCGTTGGAGGCTTCGTCATAACGGAACGAGGAGAGGGCGCGGTTCACCTCGCGCACGGTCTTGTTGGCGCGGGAAAGGATCCAGCGCTCAACCGTCTTCATTTCGTCGCTGATGATCGGCCCGGCCGACTCCAGATCGGTGTCGATGTGCATCAGGGCGAAGCGCGAAGCGTTCCAGATCTTGTTGGCAAAGGCAGCGTAACCCTGCATGCGGCTTCGGGCCAGAGGGATGTCACGCCCGGCTGCGAAGATGGCCAGGGTGAAGCGAACGGCATCAGCGCCAAACTCGTCGACGACTTCCAGCGGATCGATGACGTTGCCTTTCGACTTCGACATCTTCGCGCCCTTTTCGTCGCGAACCAGGCGATGAATATAAACCGTCGCGAACGGCACCTCCTGCTTGAAATGCAGGCCCATCATCATCATCCGCGCGACCCAGAAGAAGATGATATCCCAGCCCGTCACCAGCACATCGGTGGGATAATAACGCGCCACCTCCGGCGTCTCATCGGGCCAGCCCAGCGTCGTGAACGGCCATAGCCCGGAGGAAAACCAGGTGTCGAGCACATCTTCATCGCGGGTGATGAAGCCTTCGCGCTTGGCTGGGTCGAGCGCCATCTCCCGGCCCTTCTCCGGAGTGATCACTTCCTGCTCGGCGTAATAGCCGAGCGCATTGGCTACGGCTTCTTCCTCGGTCTCGGCGACGAAAACCTTGCCGTCGGGTCCGTACCACGCCGGAATTTGATGGCCCCACCACAGCTGACGCGAGATGCACCACGGCTGGATGTTTTCCATCCA
>DASZZV010000253.1:0-12023 GCA_035544835.1 Thermoanaerobaculia bacterium | reverse complement strand
CCGGCGCGGGGACTCGTGGAGCAGGTGAAAGAGGAGCCGGGCCATATTCATCTTCAGGTCAGGGCTGACGGCGACTCCTTTCTCGTCATCACAATAACGGGTCATCGCTACTGGAGAGCTCTGGTGGACGGCCAACCAGCGACACTTCTTCCAGCCAATCTCGCATTCCAGGGCCTACGGCTCCGGGCGGGCAACCATGATATCGAGCTGGACTACAGGAATCCGCTCATAGCACCTGCAGGAATTGGGTCTGTGTTCGGAGTCTGTTTTCTCTTCTCCCTGCTGATCCCGTTCCGTCGAAGCGCGGATACCGCTTAGAATCGGCACACCGGGTCCAATCGAGATCGAGCAGTCGAGGCTTCCGGGCAAGAGTGAAGAGGAGCGCATAGATGAGGAAGCTGTTTCTGATGCTGGCCCTTCTGGTAGCGAGCACCCTGTCTGCGCAACAGACTCCAGCCGGCGACGATACGCCGATGAAGGATAAGGTTCAGATACGCTGGGACCTTCTCGCCCGTTATGACCGGATCGAGGAGATTCCGCGGCTTCCAGTAAATCGGTCGTTCAATCGCAGCCGGATTCAGTTCCGTCCCGGGCTGCTCTTTACCCCCGTTCCCATGGCGTCCATTGAGGTTCGAGCCGCGCTGCGGGCCGACACGGAGGAGAACGAGTTTTACAAACTCGTGGACGGTACGTTCAAGACCGCACCCGGCTTCAGCTTGCATCAGCACCTGCGTTATACCGGGCGCTCCGACAACTTCGCTCCCAACAGCATTCGTCTCGACCGTCTGAACCTTCAGCTCCGGCCAAACGAAAGTTCCAACATTTTCTTTGGCCGGTTCCAGGATCCTTTCGATACCACTGAGGCGATGTGGGATCCCGATCTTCAGGCGCAGGGGCTGGCCGGGAGCTACACACTGGGCCAGGCGGCTGGTTTTCATTCCCGCATGACGGGTGGGGTTTACCTGAATACTCAGATGTACGGAGATCGATCCGTAATCTCGGCGGCGCAGTACACAGCGATGACCAGCGAGCAATGGCCGGTCACTTTGACCGTGTCGGCCAGTTACCACGATTTCGATGACCTCGAAGTTCTGGCAACCAGGAACTTCCGATCGAATCAGACCGTGGAGCTCGGCGGTGGGAAGCGCAAATTTCTCTCGCAGTATCGAATCGGAGACGTGCTGGTGCGGATCCACAGCGACCGATGGAAGTTTCCGGCCGAGGTCTACTACGACGGCATACGGAACTTCGGAGCGAAGAGTCTCCGTGACGGACTGGAGGCGGGCATCAAGCTCGGCCAGCTGGCGGGAGCCGGGACATTCCGGGTGAGCTACATTTTCCAGGACCTGCAGCGCGACGCCGTCATGGACGGCTTCAACGGCGACGACTGGTATCTCCACAGCTGGTATCGAGGCAGCCTCTACCGTCTGGGAGTCGGTATCTGGCGCGACTTCGCCGTTCAGGGGACGTATGTGCGACTTCGCCACCTCGAGACCAATTTCGACACCACGCGATGGATGGTGGATCTGGTGAAGCGGTTCTGAGGAGCATTTCGGATTTCGAATTTCGGATTTCGAATTTAGAAGAAGCAATTCAGTCTGCTTCTTTTCAATTCGAAATTCGAAATTCGAAATTCGAAATCAAAACACGTAACCAACGCATTTCCAGTCCGTTACCTCCTGTTCACCGTTTAGCAACAGCACATCCCCTCCCGCAGCAAATACGATCATCCCCGCATTTGTTCCAAACAGATGGAACCGGCCGTGCACCTCATTACGGCACACTGCCTCAATCCGAGCAAAGCGCATCTGTTTCTTTTAAATTCGAAATTCGAAATCCCAAATTCGAACTCCCGGAGGTTTCATGCTGAAGCTCGGAATTCTGGCGATCTTCGTCGTCACGGTGGCCGCGGCCCGTCAGCTCAATGCTGCGACTCAGAAGCCTGGCGGGAGCTTTGACATGTCCGCTGAGATCACGACGAAGACTTTAAAGAACGGGATGAAGATTCTGGTCTGGCCGGATCACGACATCCCCAACGTGGCCATGTACACCTGGTACCACGTGGGCAGCCGGAACGAGACCTACGGCATCACCGGCCTGTCCCATTTCTTCGAGCACATGATGTTCAACGGCGCCAAAAAATATGGCCCTGGTGAGTTCGATCGGGTCATGGAAGCAAACGGCGGCGCCAACAACGCCTATACGAGCGAGAACGTTACTGTCTATCAGGACTGGTTCCCATCGTCTGCTCTAGAACTGATTTTCGATCTCGAAGCGGACCGTATCCAGCACCTGGCCTTCGATCCCAAGATCATCGAGAGCGAGCGCGGGGTCGTTTACTCCGAGCGCCGCTCCTCGGTGGACAACAACAACTCCGGACTCCTCTCCGAGCAGGTTCAATCCACCGCCTTTGTCGCCCACCCCTATCACACGCCGGTCATCGGCTGGCCCTCGGATATCGAGTCGTGGACACACGAAGACCTGGTGAAGTATTTCAAGACCTACTACGCGCCGAACAACGCCACCATGCTCGTGGTCGGCGACGTGACGCCGGCTCAGGTCTTCGCGCTTGCCGAGAAATATATCGAGCCGATTCCGTCGAATACCCCGCCTGAACCGGTGCGAACCAAAGAGCCTCAGCAGATGGGCGAACGTCGCGTCACCATCAGGAAGCTGGCCGAAACGCCCCAGATGCAGGTCGCCTATCACGTCGGAAATGCCAGCGACCCTGATGGCGAAGCAATCGACCTCCTGCTCTCGATCCTCACCGACGGCGACTCTTCGCGGCTCCATCGCCGCCTGGTGGAACAGGATCCTCAGGCCATAGACGTCCACTCCTATCGGGATCGCGGCTTCGATCCCTCCCTGGCCTGGTTCCTGGTGACGCTGACCGGCGATGGCGATCTGGCGAAGACCGAGAAGATGCTCGACGAGGAGCTGGCGAGAATCGCGAAAGAGGGGCCGACAGCTGCTGAGCTCTCAAAAGCCAGGAACATGGCTGTCGCGAATTTCTGGCGAAGCCTTTCGACCATCAACGGCAAGGCCCAGACGCTGGGAACATACGAAGTCTTCTACGGCGACTACAAGCTGCTCTTTCAGGCGCCGGCAAAATACGAAGCGGTAACCGCCGATCAGATCAAGTCAGTAGCGCAGAAGTATTTCCTTCCGACCAACCGGACCGTCGGCTGGCTTGTGCCCGAGGCAGAAGAACAGCCGAAGAAGGCGTCGGGAAAATGAAGAGGGAGAGTGCAGCCGTGCTAGCCATGATTGCGTCACTGCTGGCCGCAAGTCCGCTTGCGGCAGCCGACACGAACAAAACCGAGGAGCGGTCCAGAACCAACGCCGGCGTGAAGCTTCCGCCGTATCAGGAGCTCAAGCTTTCCAATGGCGCGACGATCCTTCTGATGGAGCGTCATGACGTACCGATGATCGCCTTCAGCGCCCGTATCCGCGGAGGATCTGTGGTCGACACCGCCGGCAAGGAGGGCGTGGCCTCGCTGGTTGCCGAGATGCTGCAGCGGGGCGCCGGCAAACGCGATGCCGCGGCCTTCGCCGAGGCCGTCGATAACGTTGGAGGCGCAATCAATACCGGCTCCAGCCGCGAGGCCATCACTGTTTCGGGGAACTTTCTGTCGCGCGACGCCAACGTGATGCTCGAGCTGTTGGCAGACATGCTGGAGCGTCCGACATTCCCTGAAAGCGAGATCGTCAAGACTCGCGAAAGGATGATCGACGAGATCGCCGCGGCGAAAGATGCCGACCTTCGCCAATTGATCAACATCTACTTCGCCAACTTCGTTTATGGCAACCATCTGTATGGCAAGCCGGTGCGGGGCACGGAAACCTCGCTCGCGGGTCTCACGCGCGAGGACGTGTTGACCTATTACCGGAACCATCTCGGCAGTGACCGGATGACGCTGGCAATCGTCGGGGACTTCAGCAGCGCCGACATTCAATCGCGACTCCGGGCCCACTTTGGAAAGTGGAGCAAGGCAGCGGCGCCGGCCCCCTCGATTCCTGCCCCGCAACCAGTCAAGGGGACTCGTGTTCTGCTGGTTGATAAGCCCGACGCGACCCAGACCTACTTCTGGATCGGCAATACCGGTATCGCCCGGAATGATCCCGACCGTGTGCCCATCGAGCTCGCCAACACCGTCTTCGGCGGACGCTTCACCTCGATCCTCAATCAGGAACTGCGAGCGAAGAGCGGACTGACCTATGGCGCGAATTCGGTGATGAGTCGCGAGACGCGGCCGGGCCTCGTCGCCATCTCGACCTACACGAAGACCGATACGACGGAGAAAGCAGTCGACCTGGCTTTGTCGCTCCTCGATCGCTATCGCAAAGAGGGACTCGACGATGCCGCCCTGGCCTCGGTGAAATCCTACGTGCTCGGGCAGTTCCCGCCGCGCATCGAGACGTCGGTACAACTCGCAGCACGCCTGGCGGAGATTCACTTTTACGGTCTGGACAAGAGCGATGTCGATCGCTACGCCGAAATGGTGGGGTCAGCGAATAGAGCGACCGTCAACCGACTCGCCGCCCGCGTTTACCCCGCCCGGGAGAACCTGACATTCGTCTTCATCGGGAAAGCCGACGCCATTCGCAACGCAGTGAAAAAATACGGCCCCGTGACGGAGATGAAGATCACGGACAAAACGTTTACGGCGCGGGCGAATTGAATTCACGAGGCTGTAAGCGACCAACCCCTCTCCCGAGGGAGAGGGTGGCCGAAGGCCGGGTGAGGGCGCGCGCAGGTCAAACGCAAACGTTACGCATCGCCACGAAGCGACCGCACAACGCGCTCAATCCTGTCAAAAACCACACGCGGTTCGCGAAGCAGCTCGTTGTTCTCGATGCGAATCACCGTCAGTCCACGACTCTGCAAAAAGCTCGTGCGAGCGGTATCTAACTCTTGCACTGCCGCACCCATGTGCGGCGCTCCATCGAGCTCGATGACGAGATTCAGTTCCTCGCAGAAACAGTCGAGTATGTAATTCCCAAAAGGACGCTGTCGCCGGAACTTTAGTCCCAGGAATCTTCGATCTCGAACGCACTTCCACAACAGCCACTCGGCGGGTGTTTCCTTTCGCCGCAGCCTCCGCGCGAGATCGGTCAGCGTCATGCCGTCGGATCGTACCTCGGAAGGTACAGCGCCCTCACCCGGCCTTCGGCCACCCTCTCCCTCGGGAGAGGGGTTGGTAGCTCACATTTCTTCACCCTGTAGAGCCTCCTTCCCCCGTCTCCTCGGGGGCGTGATCTTCGCATCTCCTGTAGTTGACTTACGCCTCGTTACCGCCATAGAGTCGCAGGTCCGGGAGATGCCATGTCCATCGCTTACGAGCTCGTTGTTCAGTCGCCGATTCCCTGGCCGCGTAAAGAGGTTAAACCAGCTCTGGCAGCCGTTCCGAAGCCTCTGGTGCGGGAGGACTTCGCGAGGTTGCGCGATCAGCTCGCTGCTTCTGCACTCTATGTGCGAAGTGGCGCCGAGCTCCTTCAGGTGCACCGTCATGAACAGCCTGGCCAGCTCACAACCAATGCCGCACTCGACGACCTCCTCGGTGGAGGGCTTCCTAAAGGAACGGTCATCGAGCTGAGCGGGCGTCGATCGAGTGGGCGCTTCGCGGTCGTCCTGTCATCGCTGGCAGCGGTAACGTCTACCGGCGAGCCGGCGGCCTTGATCGATCTCGGCGATCACCTCGATCCGGCAGGTGCGGAGACGGCCGGGATCGATCTTCCTCTCTTACTCTGGGTGCGTCCGCAGAAATTGAAGCAGGCCCTCACGGCAGCGGAGATGTTGATCGCGACCGGTTTCCCTCTGGTCGTAATCGATGCCGGTCTGCAGGTGCGAGGGCGCAGAGCCGACGAAGCGGTATGGCTGCGTCTCACGCGCGCGGCGGCATCACATCGAGCAGTCGTACTTGTCTCGAGCCCCTATCCGATCAGCGGTTCTTTTTCAGAGGCCGCCATCAACTTCGATCAGAAAAAAGCCCTCTGGCTCGGCAGTGGTCGCTCGCCTCGCCTGCTCAAAGGGATCGACTCACATCTTATCGTCGAGAAGTTCCGTCATCACAAACCAGGTCGTGGCGCGCGGGTGTCGTTGCTGGCGGCGGAGGTGAGAGGGTGAACGTCGCGGAGTGGCGACATCCTGTCGCCTGGCCCGGCGCCATCCCGTGGCGCCGTTCTGTTGCGAACGCGAAGATCGCCGGGGGACGGCGGCGCGGGACGCCGCCGAGCCAGGCGACAAGATGTCGCCACTCCGATCGGTCGTGACAAGTGCCCCGCATCGCCTGTTTCCATGTCCCTCTTTTTCCCCTCGCAGCGCGACTGCGCAGTGAGCCTGACTTACTGCGCGAGGCGGTCGTCATTACGGCCGGCAACGGCAGCTCGGCACATGTCATCGCCGCGACACGTCGCGCCAGGAAGAGCGGCATTCACGTCGGGCAGTCGCTCCCGCAGGCTCGCGCCATTCTGCCGAAGGTGATCGCCAGAGGATGTGATGCGGAGTGTGAGCGAAGCGCGCAGGAGGCTTTGCTGGAGGTGGCAGAGCGTTTCTCACCAAAAGTCGAGGACGCTGGTGAAGGGGTGATCTTCATCGATGTAACGGGGATGGAGATTCACTGGAGCGAGTCGAAGTCTGAGTGCAATGTAGGCGCGGCGGAGCAGCGGCTCGGTGCTGCCGCGATTCAGGCCGTGGCCGGGATCGGGTTGCCGGCACGAATCGGAATCGCCTCGAGCAAGCTGGCGGCGAAGATCGCGTCCGAGCTTCCGCAATCGCCCACTATCGTTCCTCACGGTGGAGAGAGAGCATTTCTCGCTCCCCTGCCGCTGAGTCGTCTCAGTCCGGAGATGGAGATCGCGACCACACTCACGCGCTGGGGCCTCGGCTCGATCGGCGATCTGGCCGGCCTTCCCGAGGGCGAGATTGCCAGCCGTCTCGGCGACATCGGCCGTGAGCTGCACTGGTCGGCGCGGGGGATTGATCCGCGACCCTTGATCCCGAGACAGGTGCCGCAGGTCTTTGAAGAAGGGATGGATCTGGAGTGGGCGCTGGTGGCGCTCGAGCCGTTCCTCTTCGTTGCTAATGGAGCCTTCGATCGTCTCTCGAAGCGACTCGAGAATCATGGCCTGGCCTGCACGAGGCTCGAGATCACGCTCCGTCTCGAGCCGGAGGGCTTTTATCATCGGGCCATCGAGTTTCCCGCACCGACGCGAGACGTCAAGACGATGCTGACCTTGATGCGCCTCGATCTGGAGGCCAATCCTCCCGGCGCACCTGTGTCGGGGTTCACGTTCGTCGCCCATCCCGACAAACCGCGCCGGGCTCAGCTGACCCTGTTCGGCCCTCCGGCCCTTGCACCGGACAAGCTGGCCTCAACGATAGCCCGCATCGGCTCGATGATCGGACCCGATCGAATCGGGACTCCGCTATCGACCGACGCCTGGCGCCCGGAGCGTTTCGCCATCGCCTCGTTCGATCCTCCCCCGCCACCCGACATCCGCCGCAAGCCGCGCCGGGCCCGCGGCCTGCTGGCCGTCCGCGTGTTGCGCCCGGCCGTGGAGCTCGAAGTGATCGTCGAGGAGACGCCGAAGATGAAACTGACCTCGATTCGCAGTGTCTCGCCAGTACAAGTACCCGATCGAAAACCTCTCATGATCGACGGCAGCATTCGCGTCGCCGCCGGTCCGTGGACTCTCGAGGAAGGGTGGTGGAGCGACGATCCGATCGAGCGGGATTACTGGGATGTGGAGCTGATGACTGGGGGGATCTTTCGCGTGTATCGGGAGAGGGAGAGCGAGAGGTGGTTTGCAGATGCGCTGTACGACTGATTGTCATCCTGAGGGAGCACGCGCGAGACAAACGGGTCAGGAAACAGTAAGTGCGACCGAAGGATCTTTGGTGACATACGCGAGGTGCAAGTTGAAACAATTTTACGTTTACATCATGAGCAACAAATCTCACACGCTGTACACCGGTATAACCAACAATCTCGAACGGCGTGTCGGTGAGCACAAAAACAAGGTCGGGAGTGTATTCACAGCTCGTTATCACTGCACTCGATTGGTTTATTTCGAAATGACAACCGACGTTCGCGGAGCGATCGCGAGAGAAAAGGCGATCAAAGGGATGGTTCGAAAAAAGAAAATCGCGTTGATCCAGAGCAACAATCCTGATTGGCTGGATCTCAGCTTGTCATCCTGAGCCGGGAAACGACGCTGTGTCGCCGATGAGGGAAGAAACGTACTTGTCATCCTGAGCCGCCGCGGCGAAGGATCTCCAGTGGCAGGATCTGAATTCAGATCGCTTTATCTTGAGATCCTTCGCCGCGGCGGCTCAGGATGACAAGCTCGGTAAAGCCGCGTAAATACTGGAAAGTTTCTTGGAAGCGATAGCGAAGGATCTCTGGTGACATCGCAGGGTATGAATTGGCGATTTCCTCCCATGTCACCAAAGATCCTTCGGTCGCACTCACTGTTTTCTGACCCGTTTGTTTCGCGCGGCTCCCTCAGGATGACAAACGTTCCACCCACAAGAGTCCTCGACGCCAAAACCTTCCTCGCCGCCGCCGGCGCGGTCAAAGAGAAGCTGCGTCAGCGCAACTGGAAGCCTCCGGCCTCGAAAACGTCGCCCCGTCCCTACATCGAGTTGCGCGCCGCCAGCGCCTTCTCCTTCCTCGATGGCGCGTCGCTCCCCGAGGATCTGGTCGACCAGGCGGCGACGCTCGGTCTGCCGGCCATGGCGCTCATCGACACCAATGGCGTCTACGGCGCGCCTCGATTTTATGGCGCGGCGAAGAAAGCGGGTTTGCGCGCTCTGGTCGGCGCCGAGATCGTGCTGGAAGAGAGCGCCTCGGAGCTGACTTCACTCATTGACGGCACATCGACGATGCGTCTCGTCGCCGATGCGCCGCCGCATCGCAAACCGGTCGACGCGCCGCGCCTCACGCTGCTCGTCGAGAGCCAGACCGGCTACCGTAATCTCTGCCGCCTCCTCACGGCGGGCGCGCTCAATCGACCCAAAGGCGAGGCCCGCTACTCCTGGGATCTCATTCGTCAACATGCTGACGGATTGCACTGCCTGACCGGAGGTGACGAGGGACCGCTCGCGCAAACACTGAATGAGAAAGGTGTCGATGCAGCCAGAGATCTGGTCATGCAGCTTCAGTCCATCTTCCCGCGGCGTCTTCATGTGGAGCTACAGCGACATCGACGGCGCGATCAGGAGCATCGCAACATCGCGCTGCTGAACATTGCCCGTTCCCTGCGACTTCCCTATCTGGCGACCAACTCCGTGCGACACGCCCGGCCCGATGAGAAAGAGCTCCTCGATGTCCTTACCTGCATTCAGCACGGGAAGACTCTCGACAAAGCGGGACGCCTCCTCAACGTAAACCGCGAGCGCCAGATCAAGTCGGCCGCGCAGATGAGTGAGGTCTTCGCCGACTTGCCGGAAGCAATCGATCACGCTTATGAGCTGGGATCACGGCTCGATTTCACCCTCGCCAATCTCGGTTACCGTTTCCCCGACTACCCGCTCCCCCCCGGTGAGACCCCCAGCTCCTATCTCCGCCAGATCTCCTGGAACGGCGCACGTGCCCGCTTCCGGCCGCTCACGGCGCGGGCGCAGGCGCAGATCGCGAAGGAGCTCGACCTCATCGAGAAGCTCGATCTCGCCGGCTACTTCCTCATCGTCTGGGACATCGTGCAGTTCTGCCTGAAGAAAAACATTCTCGTGCAGGGGCGCGGCTCCGCCGCCAACAGCGCCGTCTGCTACGCGCTCTCCATCACCGCCATCGATCCGGTGAAGATGGATTTGCTTTTCGAACGTTTCCTCTCCGAAGAGCGAGGTGAGTGGCCCGATATCGATCTCGATCTCCCCTCCGGCGACGAGCGTGAGGAGGTCATCCAGTATGTCTACAAACGCTACGGTGCCCTCGGTGCCGCCATGACCGCCAATGTCATCACCTACCGCGAGCGCTCCTCGGCACGTGAAGTCGCCAAGTCCCTCGGTTTTTCCACGGAACAGATCGACCGCTTCGCGAAACAGGTCGGGCAGTGGAGCTTCGGCGAGGTGCGAGATCGCGTCGAATATCAGAACGAGCTGGCCGCGGCCGGGCTTGATCCCGAGGATGCGAGGGTGAGGCATCTGGTACGGCTGTGGATGCAGATGCAGAACCTGCCGCGCCACCTCGGGCAGCATTCCGGCGGAATGGTGATGGCCGGAGGTCGACTCGACGACGTGGTGCCACTCGAGCCGGCCGCAATGCCGGGGCGGGTCGTGATCCAATGGGACAAAGACGACTGCGCCGACCTCGGCATCATCAAGGTCGATCTTCTCGGGCTGGGGATGCTGGCGGCGATCGAAGAGGCGCTGCCGATGATTCGCGTCAACGAGAAGATCGATGTCGACCTCGCCCATCTCCCGCAGCAGGATCCACTCGTCTTCAAGATGCTCAACGAGGCCGACACCGTTGGCGTGTTTCAGGTGGAGAGTCGCGCCCAGATGGCGTCGCTGCCGAAGAATGCGCCGAAGGTTTTCTACGACATCGTCGTGCAGGTAGCCATCATCCGGCCGGGACCGATTGTCGGCGGAATGGTCCGTCCCTTCTTCGACCGGCGTCAGGGCAAGCGGCCGGTGGAGTATCCCCATCCCTGCCTCGAGCCGATTCTGGAGCGCACGCTCGGCGTCCCGCTTTTCCAGGAGCAGCTCCTGCGCATCGCCATGGTCGCGGCCGGCTTTACTGGGGGCGAGGCCGAGGAGTTGAGAAGAGCGATGGGGTTCAAGCGATCGGTCGAGAGGATGACGCAGATCGAGAAGCGACTTCGCGACGGCATGACGACGCGCGGCATCGTTGGTGATGCACAGGATCAGATCGTGAAGTCGATCACTTCGTTCGCTTTGTACGGTTTCCCGGAATCGCACGCGGCGAGCTTCGCGCTGATCGCTTACGCGAGCTGTTATCTCAAGGCGCATCATCCCGTCGCTTTCTTTGCATCACTGCTCAACGCCTGGCCGATGGGCTTCTACCATCCGGCCACGCTGATCAAGGACGCTCAGCGGCATTGCGTCGAAGTACGTTCCATTGACGTGAACCACTCCGGATGGAAGTGTCGCTGGGAAGAGGGAGCGCTGCGACTGGGGATGAAGTTCGTGAAGGGGCTTCAGCAACGACAGGTGAATAGGATCGAGGAAGAGCAGGCCATCCGACCGTTTGCGTCGGTGGACGATCTGCAATGGCGTTGCAGGTTGCGCGACGACCAGCTCACCAGGCTCGCCTGGTCCGGCGCGCTCGCTTCGTTCGGCCTCACACGGCGCGCCGCACTCTGGCAGGCCTCTCAAGCGGCCAAGCCGGCGGGACCGTTGTGGGAGAAGGTGTCATCGCGAGCGAGGGAACATGAGGGACAAAATGAAAGGAGCCTTTTGTGTAGCACAGGCACTCTTGCCTGTGTGTCGGCCGTCGAGGCCGAGCTCCCTGTCGAATTGCAGCAGAAACGCCACGGCTCGACGCCGCGGCACACAGGCAAGAGTGCCTGTGCCACACAAGAACCCTCCCCCCTTCCCGAGATGTCGCCACTCGAGGAGACGCTCTCCGACTACGCGAGCATGGAGCTGACGACCGGGGCGCATCTGATGGAGCATTACCGCGCCGAGCTGTCGTCGCACAATGTAGCCTCGGCGTCCGATCTGACGAAGATGCCGAACGGCCATCGCGTCACGACCGCCGGCGCCGTGATCGTGCGGCAGCGTCCCGGGACGGCCAAAGGATTCGTATTCCTGACGCTCGAAGACGAGACCGGGATGATGCAGGCCATCGTCAGGCCCGATCTTTTTCGCGAGAACCGCTCTCTCATCGTCAGCTCATCGGGTCTGGTCATTGAAGGCATCCTGCAGAACGACATCGGCCAACCATCGATCCGGGCCGAGCGATTCTGGCCATTACCGGATTTCGCCGAGCTGAAGAGCCACGATTTTCATTAGGTCGTTCCTTGTGTGGCACAGGCACTCTTGCCTGTGTGTCGGC
>DASZZV010000252.1:0-30086 GCA_035544835.1 Thermoanaerobaculia bacterium | reverse complement strand
TCGACCGGCATCTTCAGCATCTTCTCGAGAGTCTGACCGACTGCTTTGAGCAACCCGAGTCCGTTGAGGCTGCAGATCGAGATCTTTGTCGGATGGATGCGAATGAGGCCGTGGTCCGCCGACACGTCCGCCCACATCGTGAACGGGATGTCGATGATCTTGTGCATGATGCCTTCCTGCTTCAGTTGCTTCCCGTCCATGGTGATGTGCAGATTCCGCAGCGGCGGGTCGGGATAGGCAAAGATGTACTGGTTCATCAGCCTGTCGAGGCTTGGCGAGTTCATCCCGATCTTCCCCGTGTCGATGCGAAGGGTGAATTTGCGGCGATTGTCGAGGTTCACCGGTTCGCCCGGCGGCTTGGAGATCATCTGGCCGCGCAGCGAGTGGATGTCGAGGAACATCACCTCGTCGTAGTAGAACCAAACGTTCGACATGGTCGTCTCGGTTGGCGCCTTCACGTGCGCTTCGCTGAAGTCGGGCAGGGGGACCTCACCGATCGGCGGAATGTGCATCGGCGGTAACGCGGTGGCGGTCAGCGACGCTGGACGTCGCACAAAGCAGCACGCGGGAAGCAGAAGGAGCGCGAACAATACCGTCGTCGCGGAGCTGACGAGGGCGATCGCTTTCCATGGAACAACGCGAGTCATGCTCAGGAGTGCAACCCAGCAACTTTCATTCCGTATCTAACGCCGCAACACCAGGGAAAAACCGATCGACCATCCGAGGGGGCACTGCGTGAGGCTCTTCCGCTCCAGCTCGGGGACCGACAGACCTGGCCGGTCGGCGACCCGTGAGATCCTTTCCTTCACGGCAGCGGTGTTCCTCTGTGAACGGAGAGAATCCGAGCGACGCGGCGCGCTGCCAGAGCACGGCAGTCTGGTCGGAAGCTGAGGCTGGGCCGAGAATGTGCGTGCCGTTGGTGAGGCGCCGTGGGCCTTGGTAAGGCATACCGTCGAGCGTCCCCTGGAAACCGCCACTGGCGGAGACTACGCTGTAATCACCGGGGAGCTCGATCCGAAACGTGTGACTCGGCGGCACGATCATTCCGGCGACACGCAGACATCCGACACTCACAAAGTTCCGCAGCAGGAACGAACGGCTGCGACGAGGGAAGCTACGATTGTCTTCAACGGCCACCATCGTTCGCGTTCGGATCACATCGGCCGCGATCGTGTCCTGCAGGCGGCCTTTCGCGATCGCCTTCTTCGTGATCTTCTCCAGCTCGTAGTAGAACGCGCGAGGTCGAAAAACGATCTCTCCCTTGAGATCGAGGATCGTCTCGCCGGGTGTCGTCAGCTTCATGGCCTGCTCGATCAGCGTCGTCGAGGGGATGACTTCGTCGCGCCACGGCGTGCTCGCGCCGATGATCCAGAAAAACTCGAGCGCGAGAATAGCGATCGCTGATCGCGGCCAGCCGCCACCGCTTGGCCACAGCAGGGGAGCCGCTGCCACGCCCGCGAGCGCATAAAACGGCAGCCAGTGCTCCCTTTCAATGATGGGCCACAACGAGAGCATTACCGCCCCGTACGAGGACGCGGCGAGAAAGAGAAAGAGGCGACGTTTACGTACGCCGGCTGAGAGGTCTTCACGGTTGATTCGCCGCGTCGCCAGAACGATGAGGACGAGGAGTGGAGCAAGCAGGAGGATGCGCTGCGGATGCTCCGAGGAAACGAGGTTGTGTGTGATCGTGCAGTAGACGAATGGCTTCCATGCGCCTTGCGCCGCGAAATACGCGGCAATCAGTGAAGGCGGCAGGAGCGTCATGCCGGCGAAGGTGGTCGCGCGCTTCCATAGGCCGCGAGGTGCGACAGACCCGTCGCGCGTGATGACGAGCGTGGCGATGGCGGCGATGCCGATGCTGGCACCGAACAACACCGTTTTTGCAGAGACTGAGGCCGCGATACCGAGTGCCAGTCCGGCCGCCGCCGCCCGGCCAGTCGTGAGCGGCACATCGACGAGAAACGCGATGGTCGTCAGCCAGAACGTGGTCCAGAGAACGTCGGGGCGAAACTCGACGGAGCAGAGGAAGAACGGCGGGGCAGAGATTCCGATCAGCGTTCCGATCAGCGCGGCGCGGTGCGAATTGCAGCTGACTCCGATCCGGTATGTCAGCAGCGTAATGAGCGCGAATAGTGGAAGCATGGCCAGGCGGCCGAGAATGAGAGCTTCGGGTCGTTCGCCAGCGAGGCGCAGCAGCGGCACTGCCAACAGGTGAAACAGCGGCATGTGATTGTCGAACATGTCGCGGTACGGGAGCAGTCCGCGCGACCATCCCCACACGACGTGCAGATGCTGCGTTTCATCGCTGTCGATGCGATAACGAAAGAGAATGGCGAGCCGGAGGCCAATTGCGGCGACCAAAGCGATCACCGCCGCCGTCGTTGAGGTGACTTCGCGCGAGAGTCTGGAGCAGCGATTGAAGGGGAGTGTTGCAGACGCGCTGCTCTGCGCGGGAGCCGATGGGTCCGGCTTCACCCTTCCCCCTTTTGGGACGATTGAGTTGAAGAACCATCACTCTGCAGAGTCATCGAATACTGTTTCGAACCGGCGGGATCGTCTGCAGGTGGTGGTAGATCGCAAGCAGATCATCGTCCGTCATCCTTCGAAGCTCCGCCGAAGGCATGAAGGGATGGAGGGTCCGGCCGGACGGGTTGACTCCCGTTCGAATCGTCCGCACGAAGTCGGCTTCACTCCATCGCCCGATTCCGGTCGACGGATCCGGCGTCAGGTTCGACGGCTTCACCGGGAAGTCTTTGGGGGGATGCGTCATACCGGCGAAGAGGCGACGCATGTCCGGCTTTTGCAGAAGACCGCCGAGTTGAGTATGACAGTCGGCGCAGAGTCCGACGTGCTGCGCGAGATAACCGCCATACTCGGCCGTGGCGGCGCGCGGAGGGGCAGACGCTGAGATCGCAGGCTTGTGGCCGAGGAAGAGCTTGCCCATCTTGAAGATCAGATTCGGGCTTTGTCTCACCTCGTTCCGGACAGGGGGAAGACTCTTGAGATAACGCGCGACCGCGAGCGCGTCATCGTCCGACATCTCATGAAACCACTCATAAGGCATCACCGGCGTGAGCAGGCGTCCGTTCCTGCTCTGACCATTTCGCAGCGCCCGAACGATCTCGGCCTCGTTCCATGACCCCAGTCCGGTTGTAGGATCGGAGGTGAGGTTCGCTGCGCGTGAGATGCCGATGCGCCAGTTCCGAAACTCCTTTCCGCCGCTCAAGGGCCCGTCGACATCGCGCTTGGGATCTGCAGCGTGACAACCGCCGCAGACGGAGACGCTGCGAACGACGTATTCGCCCCGGGCCGCAGAGCTGGCGGTGTCGTTCGATCTCGCGTCGGAGAATCGCGGCAGCGCCACCTGGGTGTGACGGCAGCCCAGCATCAGGAGACAGAAGACGAAAGCGGTGGCGACAGCATCTCGACGGTGTTTCATGGCCCGATGAGCGCTGCATGAAAAGCGCCAGCGGGATGGTTGCCGCTCGATGGCAACGCGTGCTGGGGATGCGCGCGATATGAGCGGGCGAGGCTCCCCTCGGCTCGCCTTCAGGCCGCTCTCCGTTTTCTGCCGAACGGAACCCTGTGAGGAATGGGCTAGTCGGAACGGCTGGCAGTTTTCATTGGCGCTCGCAGCCGCTCCGCGATCGCAACGGCGATGGCATGAGCGGCGCGCGGGTCTGGATGCCCATCGTTGAGAATGCGCCAGGTCGGGTCCAACTCTACCCGCACGTACGGCAGTCCGGGCTCATCGAGGATCCGCGCTCGCAGCATCCGCTCGCCGGGCTCCTCCGCCCTGAACTCGGGCACGAGGATGAGCGGCACCGCGCCTCGCGCAAGCGCCAGCTCGACTGTTGCACGCAACACTTCGCGTGTGCCCGCCACACCACGCTCGATGGCCTCGTTGCTGCGGTAGCGCACGAGTCTTCTGGCGATGAACGCCAGCCGCCAGCGTCGCTCTGCCGGCAACCAGATCAGCCCCGGCCCGAGGTGCGGACGATCGTCGTCGAAGTTGCGGTCGAAAAGGGCCGGCGAAAAAAGCATCACCACCGCAACGGGATGCCGAAAGCGCGGAAGCTCATCTTTCAGTCTGAGGTAAGCCTGATCGGTCGCAAAGCCCGACACCGCGACGTTGGCGCTCTGAATACCGAGGAGCTGTCCGGTCTGCGCCGGTATGGTCTCTTCCCAGTGCAGCTTCTCACCAACCATCATCGATTCGCCGCTGAAGAGAATCGTCGGCAGCGTGGGATCGACGGGCTCGTCGACGTGGCCCACGCGATAGCCGTTGCGATCGAACGCATACTGAATGAGACGACCATTGTTCTTCTGGAACCCGACGTGTGGCGTCACGAAGAGCCAGCCCAGCCGGGGATCGAGATGCCGGCTCGGTTCAAACCTCGTCGCAACCTCCTCCTTGGCGCGGAGGCGTGACTGCTGAAGCACGAGCTCGGCCGCACAAAAGGACGCGATCAGGGCGGCGAACGTGAAGAGGGTACGCAGGGGATCGTGCACGAGAAATCGGGCCAGCGGACGCCGTATGAGCAGCGCGAGGAGCGTTCCCGCCACGGCTATCGTGATTCGGACCTTCGCCTCGACCCGGACGACATCCTCCCGCGCGTAGAAGAAATCTGACAGGAAGTGGCGGTCGAGCCAACGCTGGTTGGCGGCGATAGCACAGACGACAAGCCCCACGCCGATCGAGGCAAATGCGATCTCGGCAAGGCGCGCCGCGAAATGTTCTGAGCTTTCCGTTGTGCGCATCGAGCTCCGTATACCGCGGTGGGCGGTTGCCGAGGGCATGGTATATGCTCGGGCAAAAAGAATGCTCACCCATGTTCATCGGTGGATCTGGAGCGATGCCCACCGGCGGGGCCAGAAGCTGCTCCGCTTCAGCGAAACGGAGATTGATGGGGGGCGTGACATTCTGCGCGCGGCCGAGTTGACCTCGGATCCTCTCCTTCGCCGCCTCTACCTCGTGCATGCTACCGACGAGCTGCGTCATGGCCAGCTTTTCCGTCGGCAGGGCGCCGCGGTACTCAGCGACCTGGCCTCCCGCTCGCAGGGCGAGGCTCGATCGGGTTGGATCGCTTCGAGCGGTCATGGGCTGGATGATTTACAGGTCGAGAATGAATCCGATGAAACGATGCTGGCGTTTCTCCATGTCGCGGAGAAAGACGCGGCGAAGCGGTTCAGGACTTATCGGGACGTGTTGAACGTTGATCCATCGACGCAAGGACTGTTCGAAGAGATTCTGCACGACGAGAAGTTTCATATGAACTACACGCTCACGCAGCTGACTCGGGTCTCGCCGGAGCGTCATCGCCGGCAGCTCTGGTATGCGCGCCTCAGCCGTCTCTGGAAGTTGTATCTGCGGCTCGCCACCGCAATCGGCGGGGCGATCGGTGGGCTCATCCTGACCATCCAGTATTTCATCGTGCTACCACTGTTCGCCTTGCTGGCCAAGCGCGCGGAACGGCGCGAGCCCAGCGGCTGGAATCCAATTTCGCCAGAGCGAAACGGTTCCCTCAAGCGCCAATACTGAAATGAACATCCTCGGCATTTCCGCGCACTACCATGACTCTGCGGCTGCTCTCGTGATCGATGGCGTGCCTGTCTGTGCTGTGCAGGAAGA
This sequence comes from Thermoanaerobaculia bacterium, assembly GCA_035544835.1. Taxonomy (GTDB): domain Bacteria; phylum Acidobacteriota; class Thermoanaerobaculia; order Gp7-AA8; family Gp7-AA8; genus DASZZV01. Next base: position 24,454 of record DASZZV010000252.1, on the reverse strand, counting down.
GCGATTGTCGCGCCGCAAGAACGACGCCGGCTTTCCGCTTGGCGCGATTGAGTGGTGCCTCGAGCATGCCGGGATCGAGCCGGAAGCACTCGATGCCGTCGTCTTCTACGAGCGACCGATGTTGAAGTTCGATCGCATCCTCACCTGTGCCCTTCGCGCTTTCCCCCGTTCATGGCGCGCCTTTCCGAAGGCGATGAAAAACTCGCTGGGGGAGAAGATCTGGATCCGCGGAATCATCTCCTCCCACCTAGGCGTCCCTGCCCGGAAGATTCTCTTCACCGAGCACCACCAGTCGCACGCTGCGGCGGCGTTCCTCACTGCGCCGACACGTCGGGCGGCAATCCTTACGACCGATGGCGTCGGGGAGTGGGCAACCTTGACCGTCGGTACGGGCGAGCGGCGTCCCGACGGCACCACAGCCATTACGCTCCTGCGTGAGATCCGATTTCCTCATTCGCTGGGGATGCTCTACTCGACCTTCACCGCCTATCTCGGTTTCGCCGTGAATGAGGATGAGTACAAGGTGATGGGACTCGCCGGCTACGGCCAACCAACGATGGTCGACAAGGTCCGGCAGGTCATCCGGCGCCTGCCTGACGGCGCGTTCGAGCTCGATCTCGATTACTTCGAGTATCACACCACGGCGTCGCGTTCCTACTCTTCGCGGTTCATCGATCTCTTCGGGCCGCCGCGCAACCGGTACGACCCGATCGACCTCGAGACTCCGGACGGACGGCGCTTCGCGGATTGCGCAGCAAGCGTGCAGAGAGTCCTGGAGGACACGCTGGTCGATATCGCCCGCCGACTCCAAAAGGAGACCGGCATGACAGATCTCTGCCTCGGTGGCGGCGTAGCGCTGAACGGCGTTGCAAACTCACGCATCCTCTCGGGGTCGGGCTTCGAGCGCCTCTTCGTCCCACCGGCCCCGGGGGATGCCGGCTGCGCGATTGGAGCGGCGCTGTATGCGGATCGCATTCATTTCAAAAACGCCGACCGCGAGGTGCCGGATCATCCTTTCTGGGGACCAACGGTCAAGGGAGTCGAGCTGGCGAAGATCGCGCAGGAGGATGGACACTCCGTCGACGAGCTCGACCAAGCATCGCTGATTCAAAAGACCGCCGGCGATCTGATGGAAGGGCGCATCGTCGGCTGGATGGAGGGGGCGCTAGAGTTCGGACCGCGTGCTCTCGGTCACCGCAGCATTCTCGCCGCGCCGCATCGAGTCGAGATGCGCGACCGGCTGAACCGGGAAATCAAACACCGCGAGCAGTTCCGGCCGTTCGCGCCGGTGGTTCCGATCGAAGTGGCGGATCGCTACTTCGAGATGCCGCCGGGGGGTCCGCGGCTGGCGCGCTTCATGTCGGGTGTCTTTCCCGTCCGGCCGGAATGGCGAGAACAACTCGCTGCGGTGACGCACGTGGACGGCACGGCGCGGGTGCAGGCGCTCGAGCGCGAGATGGCGCCGCGGCTGCACATGCTGCTCGAAGAGTACGGACGCAAGAGCGGAATCCCGGTGCTACTCAACACATCGCTGAATCTTGCAGGAGAACCGATCGTCAATCGTGCCGTCGAGGGCTATTCGACATTTCTACGCAGCGGTATCGATATACTGATCGCCGATCAGACGCGAGTGACCAGGCGCGGCTCTCCGCTGGAGAAACGAAAGGAGGCACTGGAGTGCTGAAAAAGCGTGGCAGGATCCAACGTGGCGCAATCGTGCTGGGCAGCACCGTCGGATCGATCGTAGAGCTCGCGCGCGGGTTGTCGCGACGAGACTCGAACAAACGCTGGCTGATTCCGCTGGCCATCTTCCTCTGCATGACCGGGCTGCTGCTCATCCTGGCGACGAGTGTCGAGGCGCTGGCGCCGTTCATCTACTCGATTTTCTGATGGAGTAGAGAGAGCGTGTTGGAGCTCCTGGCCTGCCCGGCGTGTGAAGGCGCGCTCTCCGAAGAGTGGTCGTGTCGCGGATGCGGGGCGCGCTACGAGGCTCCGGACGGAATCCCGAACCTGCGCGTGGCCAGCGGGCCACGCACCGAGGCCGTCCGCCGCTTCTACGAGCAGGCGCCGTTTCCCGGTTACCCGCCACGCGACAGCCTCGAGTGGCTGCGGGCGCGAGCCGAGCGGAGTGCATTCGCGCGCCTGCTCGATCGTGCAATTCCCCATGACGCGCGCGTCTTGGATCTCGGCTGTGGCACTGGGCAGATGAGCCTCTACCTGGCGCGCCCCGGCCGAGTGGTAATCGCTGCCGACCTGACTCGCGCCTCGCTGCGGCTCGGGGCGGCGGCGGCGCGGCGTTTCGGTCTTGAGGGCGTGCAGTTCATCGAGACCGACCTCCACAAACCCGGCCTTCGAAGGGATTCGTTCGATGTCGTCTACTCATCGGGCGTCCTGCATCACACGCCCGATCCGCGCTCGGCGTTCGCCAGACTGGCGAAGCTTGCGCGTCCGGGCGGAATGATCGTCCTCGGTCTTTATAACGCCTTCGCCCGCATTCCGCTGCGGCTGCGTCGTCTGATTGCCCGGATGTCGGGTTACCGCTGGATCGTTTTCGATCCCGTTCTCCGCGATCGCACGGACGAGCCGGCACGGCGAGAGGCGTGGGTGCGCGATCAGTATCAACATCCGGAGGAACATCGCCACACGATCGCCCAGGTACAGCGGTGGTTTGCGGCGAATGGCGTGGAATACGTTCGGGCCTACCCGAGCGCAATGCTGGGCACCGACTCTGACGAGTTGTTCGAGCGCGAGGCCGACAGCTGGCGCGTCGAGGGATGGCTGGCGCAGCTCGGCTGGATGCGCACGCTCGCGCATGAGGGAGGACTGTTCATCATGATCGGTCAGCGCGCTTTTTCCTCGAGAAGCTGCTCGACGACGTCGACCATGTCCCCGATAAGCTCTGGCCCCCATTGACTTGCTTTGAGAAATCGGGGCCGCGTGCAGAGGTTGCAACCAGGAACCTACCAGCACAAAAATGCCTCCTTTCGTCTACCGCTCCCTTCTGATGTGTCGTGACACGTGTCCCCGAAGAGAGCCAAAAAGATACAGGAGGGTCCTCGCCTCAAATCGAGAGTGAGGAACACGGCCAGTCGCTTCCCGTGGGGCTTCTATCCGCCGGATGGGCCGGGTCATCAGCGTGAAGGAAAAAGCCAGAGCCCGACTGGGAAGGTCATCCCTGCGAAGAGCAGCGCTACACGGGAATTTCGTTGCCGCAGCAGAACCGCGGCAGTCAGGGCCCAGATCGAAATGCAAGTGATCGCCGGCGCCCTCTACGCCGCCGTGGCTCTGATGTGGCTCATCCCGGATCGTAGGATTGAAAAGCGAATCCAGACGTGAAATGCGAGACGCGGATGTGAAGGGTTCGCCGGCCGTCCGGAAGTCTATTCAGCTTTTGTGAATGCCGATGGCCCTGGTTATCTCCGACGCGAGCCATCTCGCTTCGGCTGTCGACTCGAGTTTCGGAGAAATGCGGGCTAGGCTCTCCGATCCTGTGCCAGACCAGCCGGATCTCGAAATCGGAGGCTGCGGCCACGATGCTGGGCGTTCGCGTTTCGATCGCGTGCGCCTCACCCTCGGGAGAGGGCTCTACGGATGTCCGAGACGATGGAGCAGATCCTGAAACCGGGGATCGGAGCGAAGGGAGTCGAAGACCGGTTCAGTCCTCAGGTACACGAGCCAGTCGGCACGCTCCGCGTAGCCTTTTTCGAGCCACTCCATCGCCTGGGGCTTGTCTCCCATCCCAAGGTACACGACCGCGATTCCGACCGGGGAGACATAGCGGCGAGTACCCTGGGCCTTCAGCTGGGCGAGGATGCGGTCGGCTTCAATCCGGTTCCCTGATGCGCCCTCGGCCTGTCCGAGAAAGGCCTGGAAGTCTGCAAAGTCATCGATGGCGATGGCCTTTTTGAAATAGGGGATGGCTCGCCCGTAGTCGCCCTTCGCGGCATATGCCGAGCCGAGGAGCGTCAGCGTCAGAGGAAAGTCAGGCTCAAGCTCGAGCGTCTTTCTGTACTCCTCGATGGCGCGGTCATACTTGCGCGCCAGGAGCAGGCTCGTGGCCACGTCGTTGTGGATGATGAGCGAGAGCGGATCGAGCTCCGCGGCTTTCCTCAGTTCCTCGAGGCCGTCGTCGAACCGTCCCACAATCGTCAGGTACTCCCCGTACCACTCGTGACCGGTGGCATAGTTCGGGTTCAATTCCACGGCTCGCCGGAACTCTTCCTCCGCTTTTCCCCACTGCCAGTAGTATCGATAGGTGACGACGGCCAGCGATGTGTAGGCCTCGGCCAGCGCGGGATCGATCTCCAGCGCCTTGGTCGCCGCGGCTCTGGCGCGCGGGGCAGCTTCGGCGGGCGGCAGTACCCCGTACGGGCCGAGCAGCGCATAGGTGTCGGCCAGTCCGGCGTAAGCTAGAGCGTAACCGGGATCGGCGGCGATGGCCTGTTCGAAAAAACCGATCGATTTCTTCAGCCCCTCGCCGGTGCGCTTGTTCCAGTAGTAGCGACCCTGGAGGTAAGCCTTGTAGGCCTCAGGGCTCTCGGTCGGATGCCTGGTGACGCGCTTCTGCCTTTCTCCGGTCAGTCTGAGCCGGAGTCGATCGGCGATGTGCCGGGCAATTTCATTTTGAACATTGAAGATGTTCGACATGGTCTCGTCATACTGATCGCCCCACAAATGGCTGGTGTCGCGCGCGTCGACCAGCTCGGTGCTGATCTCGATTTTGTCGCCGCGCTGGGTGAGACGACCGGTCAGTACGGCTTTTACATTCAGCTCGCGGCCTACCTGCTGTGGATTGATAGGTCTGTCCTTGTAACGGGCCACTGCGGCGTGCGACATGACCTTCAGATCGGGAATTTGCGACAGACTCTGAATGAGACTGTCGGTGATCCCGTCACCGAGATAGTCGGAGCCGGGATCTGACTGGGAGCTGGCGAAGGGAAGGACGGCGATGGAGTCGATGGTGGCGGCAGCGGGGGCGAAGGAGATGCGGGCATGGCGGGAGAGAAGGACGATACCGGCCAGGAGTGCGACTCCGGCCAGCACAGCGGCGGCCAGCTGCAAGCCCCGCCGGGCCCGCAGAGGTGCGTGCGGCGCAGAGAAGTCGAGCGATAACGAGGTCGAGAGGGCTCGGAGAGCGAAAGCGAGGTCGCTCGCAGATTGAAACCGCTCTCCCGGAACTTTTTCCAGACAGCGATACACGAGTCGCGTCAGCTCATTCGGAACCCGCCGGCCTGTCTCGCTCACCTCGGTAGGTTGTTCCCTCATAATCGCCGTCATCGTTTCGGGAGGGGTGTCGCGAAGGAATGCGCGTCGCCCGGTGATCATCTCGTAGAGGATGCAGCCGAGAGAGAAGATGTCGCTGGCCGGCCCTGCGACCTGACCGCGAACTTGCTCGGGAGACATGTAGCCGACCGTACCCATCACCACGCCGGGCTCGGTGTGCAGCGCCTCGGTCGGAATGGCTTCTTCCTCTTCGCCGCGACCGGCGGTCTGAACATGAGCCAGTCCGAAGTCGAGGATCTTTACCCGTCCGTCTCCGGTGACGAAGATGTTTTCAGGCTTGAGATCCCGGTGCACGATCCCATGACTGTGAGCGGTGGCGAGGCCGTCGGCGATGGCCGCACCGATTTCGATGGCCTTGCGCCAAGGGATCTCCGCGGCGCGTATTCGACGGCGCAGCGTCTCGCCCTCCAGAAGCTCGGTCACAACGTATGACACTTCTTCGTGGGTGCCGTAGTCATGGACGGCAACGATGTTGGAATGCGTCAGTGCGGCGATGGCCTTTGCTTCCCGCTCGAACCTCTGTAGGGCGCCACGATTCTCGGAGAGGTGCTCGGTGAGCACCTTGATGGCGACCTGGCGGTCGAGTCGGGTGTCGAGAGCGCGATAGACTTCTCCCATCGCTCCCGCGCCCAGTCGCGCCAGAATCTGGTACGGCCCGATACTACTTCCTGGCAAGAATCGCATCGCAGTCGGCGACGCTCGACTCCGCCGCTGGCTCGTATTGTAGCGAGATCGACCGAGTCGTGGTTCGGGCGAGCAGCGCAATGGCTGACGGCAAGGAGAGGCCGGAGCCGAATCTGATTCGAGCAGCGCGAGATCGGGAACGAGGTCGCGCTCACGTCACGGTCCGATGATGCGCCCCGGTTCTTTTCAGACGGGACGATGATGGACTCGAACCCTTAAGGACTCAAATCAGATTTGCAACGCCTGGACGAATTTCTGCAATTCGGTAAGGTTCAGGTCTGATACCGCCCAATAGCTCATACCCGATCGATGCCAGTGGATTAAATTGTAGTTGTCCGTGGAGTTTCGTGAGGTGATGGTGAGTTCGCACCACCCGCGGACCTGCGCGCCCCTACGATCCTTTCCGCACGCGTGGGGTCGCGCGATTACTGCGCGTTTTCTGCTCTGGCACTTGACAGGCACCATTAGTAAATATACGTTTACTTACAAATGGGCCGACCTCGACGGGTGACGCAGGAGCAGCTCCTTGAAACGGCCAGATGCTGTTTCGCACAGGGCGGCTACGACGGTACGACCCTCGACGAGATTGCCGGCCAGTTGGGCGTGACCGCTTCAGCTCTGCTTCGACGGGCTGGATCGAAACATCAGCTCTTCCTGCAGTCGATGTGCTCGGCTCGTGAGCAGGAGCTGCCTCCCGCGATTCTGGCGCTGTCAGATCTGGATTCCCATTGCGAGCCGGCCGTTGTGCTCAGGCGTCTCGCCGAGAATGTGATTCCATTCCTCGAGCAGAAGATCCAGCAGAACATCGTGCTGATGATGCACCTCGGCAGCGATCGCAGCGAGGGTTTGAAGTTGCCGTTTCCGGCTGGCGAAACCAGCCCGCCGGCTCAGGCCCTGGTTCAGCTGGAGGCTTACTTCCGTAAGCTTCGACGCGCCGGGGTGCTCAAGCTCACCGACCCCCGTGCAGCTGCCCTTCTGTTTTTGGGGTCGCTGCAATCGTACGTCTTTTTCCATCGCGTCTTGCGGGTCGCCAGTCCTCCCTTTCCAGTCTCGAGGTTCATCTCACAGTTGATTCAGTTGTGGTCGGAAGGAGCAATCGCACTGCCTGGCGGCGCGGTCGCTTCTTCGCGAAAACGTGGAGGTATACGCAGTGGTAGCGAAAGCAAAAAAGATTCTCCCGGTGCTTCTCCTGATTCTGGCCTTGATCGCGGCAGGCGTGTACATGGTGCGGGCGCGCCGGCCACGCGAGCTGGTTCTGTCGGGGTCGCTGGAAGCGCGAACCGTCAACGTCGGATCCCTGGTGGGCGGGAGGGTAAGTCGCGTACTGATCGATGAGGGCGCCCCGGTTACGACCGGCCAGCTTCTCGTAACGATTGAAACGGAGACCATCGATCGCCAGATCAGCGAGCAGAAGGCGGCCATCACCTCTGCGCAGGCCGAGCTCACGAAAGCGCTGGCGGGCTCCCGTCCCGAAGAAATATCGAAGGCCGCGGCGATCGCGCAGAACGACGACCGCGACAGAAAACGGATGGCCACGCTATACCACGACGGCATCGTCTCGAAGGACCTCTACCAGGACGCCGAGACGAAGGCCAAGGCGTCTGCCGAGGATCTGCGCATCGTCAAAGAGGGAACCCGCGGCGAAGAGATCGCCGCGCAGCGCGCAAAGGTCGAGCAGCAGCAGCGACGACTCGACTCTCTGATGAAGCAGCGCGCCGAGACCGATGTGCACTCCAGCGTAACCGGCGTAGTCCAGTCTCTCGGCCTCAGGCCCGGTGACCTGGTCGCGCCCAATCAAACCGTTGCCGAGATCCTCGAGGCCGATCAACTGTGGGTGAGAGTGTATGTGCCCGAGACCCTGCTTGGACTCGTACGGGTCGGGCAACAGGTCCGGGTGCAAGTCGACACGTTTCCGAATGAAATGTTCCCGGCCCGGATTGCCACGATCAGCAGCCAGGGCGAGTACACACCTCGAAATGTGCAGACCCGGGCACAGCGCGCCGAGCAGGTGTTCGGAGTCAAAGTCGTCCTCGAGGGGAATTCGAAGCTCAAGGCGGGCATGGCAGCCGACGTCGATCTCGGCGTGAAGGGTCGTACGAAATGACGACCGACATAGGCATCGACGTGCGCGGAGTCTCCAAGGACTTCGGCAAGTTCCGTGCGCTCGATGACGTTTCGCTGCAGGTTCGTCGCGGTGAGATCTTCGGGCTTCTCGGCCCTAACGGTTCGGGCAAGTCGACGCTCATCAGAATACTCTGCGGACTTCTCACTCCGACCTCCGGCTCGGCCTCAGTCGACGGACTGGATGTGGTGAAAGAGGGCGAGCTGGTTCGGCAACACATCGGCTACGTCTCTCAGGCCTTCTCGCTGTATCGCGATCTCACGGTTCAGGAGAATCTCGACTTCTTCAGCTCGATCTATCGTTTGAAGGGGAGCGAGCGTCAGGAGAGGATCGAATGGGCGGTCAATCTGACACACATCGGGCCGTACCGCGATCGCCTGGCCGGTGCGCTTTCAGGAGGATGGAGGCAGCGTCTCGCGCTGGCAGCGGCACTGATGCATCGCCCCCGCGTCCTTTTTCTCGATGAGCCAACCGCGGGCATCGATCCGGTCGCACGCCGCGAGCTTTGGGATCTTCTCTTCGGACTGGCCGGCGAAGGAGTCACGATGTTCGTCACCACTCATTACATGGACGAGGCCGAGCGCTGTGCCTCCGTGGCCTATCTCTACCTTTCGCGTCTCATCGTGAGCGGGCGCCCGGAATCTCTCAAGGAGCTCCCCGAAGTGACGCCCGCGGGAACGCGCCGCGTGCAGGCCGAGTGTTCCCAGGGTGTGGCGGCGCTGATGACCTCCGCTCGGACTCTCAAGTATGTTCGCGACGCTACCATCTTTGGAACGGCGCTCCATCTCCTGATCGACGAGCAGATTACCGACGAAACGCTGAAGAAAGACATCGAGTCATTCGGCGCCGGTCGGGTAACAGTCAGCGCCATCGAAGCATCACTCGAGGACGTCTTCGTACGACTGACGGAGACTCGAGGCAGGGAGGCGGAGGCCAGGCGCGCCGCGGCCGAGGTGCAGGGAGTGACCAGGTGATGAACGGCTTCGTGGCCATCTTCCGGAAAGAGCTCACACAGATGCTGCGCGATCGCGGTACGGTCATGTTCGCGCTGGCCGTGCCGGTATTCCAGTTGATTCTCTTTGGCGTCATCGACATGAACGCCAAACACATACCGACCATCGTCTTCGATCAGAGCCGCAGCCAGGAGAGCCGCCAGCTGCTCGATCAGTTCGAAGCTACGTCATACATGCGGATTGTCGGGGAGGTTCCCTCGCGTGCCGCGATGCAGCGCGAGATCGTGGCCGGGCACGCCCAGATCGCCATCGAGATTCCACCCGACTACGCGCGCAACATGGCGGCAGGTCGGAAAGCCAACATCCTCATTCTGATCGACGGCTCCGACTCGAGCGTTTCCTCGCAGGCTTTGTCAGCCGCCAATGGTGTCATCCTCCAGAAAGATCTCCAGGACATCCTCGCGAAAACCGGCCGCGGCCCAATGATCGAAGGTCACCCCATCATGATGTTCAATCCCGACTCTCGCAGTGCCAACCTGCTGATTCCCGGCCTCGTCGCGATCCTGCTGACCTTCTCCGGCACCATGTTGAGCTCCTTCGCCATCGTGAAGGAGAGAGAGCGCGGAACGCTCGAGCAGCTGATGGTCACGCCGGTTTCGCCGCTCGCTGTCGTGCTGGGAAAAGTACTGCCCTACATGGGCCTGGCGTATATGCAGCTGATCCTCGTGCTGATCCTGATGAACGTGATGTTTCAGGTTCCGATTCACGGCAGCATCCCTTTGCTGCTGAGCCTCTCGTCCGTTTATCTGCTGGCACTTCTATCGCTCGGTCTGCTCATTTCTTCGCGCGCCAAGACGCAGATGGAGGCCATTCAACAGGCTCAGATGTTTCTGCTGCCGTCGATCTTTCTTTCCGGCTACGTGTTCCCCTCGTCGTCGCTGCCGGTTCCACTGCAGGTAATCTCCCGACTGCTTCCGGCGACGCACTTCATCAAGATCGCGCGTGGCATCATCATTCGTGGCGCCACCTTTACCGATCTGTGGCCCAACGTGCTGGCGCTGCTCATCATCTCGGTGGTTTTGATCGCGGCCAGTGCGAGGGCCTTCCAGAAGACCATCGCTTAAGGTAGAAACCAGAAACCAGAAACCAGAAGAAAACATGCTCCAATCGAATGAGATCTTTTAGTTTCTACTGGTTTCTGGTTTCTGGTTTCTGGTTTCTGGTTTCTGGTTTCTGGTTTCTGGTTTCTGGTTTCCGGTTTCCCGTCCCTGACTTCCGCCTTCCACGGCGGCCTGAGTTACGATCACAGCGTATGAATGACATGACTTTTCACGCCACGACGATTCTTTGCGTTCGCAAGGGTGAGGAAGTGGCGATGGCCGGCGACGGTCAGGTGACTGTCGGGACCACAGTGATGAAGCATGGCGCGACAAAAGTGCGGCGGCTTTATCACGGCAAGATTCTGTCCGGGTTCGCAGGATCGGCCGCCGACGCTTTCGCCCTGTACTCCCGTTTCGAGGCCAAACTCGAGGAGTATCACGGCAACATGGATCGCGCTGTCGTGGAGTTGGCCAAGGATTGGCGACTCGACAAATACCTTCGCCAACTGCAGGCTTTGCTCATCGTGGCCAACGCCGAAAAATCGTATTTGCTGTCGGGAACCGGGGACCTGATTCAACCCGACGACGGTTTGCTGGCCATCGGTTCAGGAGGATCCTTCGCCCTCGCTGCTGCTCGGGCGCTGCTGAAACACACCGAACTGAGCGCCACGAAGATTGCCGAAGAGGGATTGCGAATCGCCTCGACCATCTGTATCTACACCAACGAAAACATCACCGTCGAAACTCTCTGAACGATCCCGGTGCCCGGAGCTCGGGCCACCCTGGCATCCATCTGACATCTGACATCTGAATCCGGAATACTCATATGGTCATCATTCTCTCAGGACAGACAACTCCTCCCGTCAACGAAGGCGAACGACTCACGCCCCGCGAGATCGTGGCCGAGCTTGATAAGCACATCGTCGGGCAGAGCGCCGCCAAACGCGCTGTGGCCATCGCACTTCGGAACCGTTGGAGGCGGCAACAGCTCGCACCTGAGCTCCGTGAGGAGATCCTTCCCAAGAACATCATCATGATCGGACCGACCGGAGTCGGCAAAACGGAGATTGCCCGCCGTCTGGCCAGGCTCGCAAAATCACCTTTTCTGAAGATCGAAGCCTCGAAGTTCACCGAGGTTGGCTATGTGGGCCGCGACGTCGAGTCGATGATCCGCGACCTGACCGAGCTGGCCGTGAAGATGGTGCGCGAAGAGAAGAAGGCTCACATCAAGGCGCTCGCTGAACGCAACGTCAGAGAGCGTCTCCTCGACCTGCTGCTGCCCCCGCGGATGGCTTCCGCGCCGGCCTTCGTGGCCGCGCCGGCCGACCGGGTCTCGGAGACCCGCGAGAAACTGGCGCAATGGCTCGACGAGGGAAAGCTCGAGGATCGCGAAGTCGAGATCGAGGTCAAGGAACAGAACTTCCCCTCCCTCGAGATCTTCACGAATCAGGGAATCGAGGAGATGGGTGTCAACATGAAAGACATCCTTCCCGGCCTGTTTCCGGGGAAGTCCAAACCGCGCAAACTGAAAGTCAGCGAGGCTCGGGTGATGCTCCTCAACGAGGAGAGCGAGAAGCTGGTCGATCAAGCGACCGTGTCGCGTGAAGCGATTGAACGTGTGGAACAGTCAGGGATTGTTTTTCTCGATGAGATCGACAAGATCGCCGGTCGCGAGCACGCCCAGGGCCCCGACGTTTCTCGCGAAGGAGTGCAGCGCGATCTGCTTCCGATCGTCGAGGGAACAACCGTCAACACGAAGTACGGCATGGTCAAGACCGATCACATTCTGTTCATCGCCGCGGGAGCGTTTCACGTTTCCAAGCCCTCAGACCTCATCCCGGAGCTGCAGGGGCGCTTCCCGATTCGCGTGGAGCTCGAGGCGCTGACGCAAGCCGACCTGGTCCGGATTCTTACCGAGCCTCAGCACGCCCTGACCACGCAATACATCGACCTGTTGTCGACCGAAGGTGTGACGCTGCGATTTACCGGCGACGCCGTGGTGGAGGTGGCACGCTTCGCCGCCGAGGTCAACGAGCGAACCGAGAACATTGGCGCCCGCCGGCTGCATACGATTCTGGAACGACTCCTCGACGAGCTCTCCTTCGATGCCGATGAGAAGCGCGGGGAGTCGATCACGATCGACGCGGCGTATGTACGCAAGACTCTGCAGGATGTGGTGCAGGATGCGGATCTCAGCAGGTACATTCTGTGACGGAAAACCGAGGCACCACGAGAGAAAACAGGGGCTCGAAAACCAAGGCCTGGAGTCACTCCCCCCGCAGCACCTTCTCGTAAAACTCCACATACATCGGGATCACTTTGTTGAGGTCGAACTTGTCCCGGGCCAGCTCGCGTCCGGCGGCACCCATCTTCTTGCGCAGGACCTCGTCCGATAGAAGCTCGACAGCCCGCTCGGCCATGCCTTCGACGTCACCAACCGGGAGCAGGTAGCCGACCTCGCCATCGATCACGACCTCCGGCAGTCCTCCGGCTCGGGTGGCAATTACCGGCACCTCCGACGCAAGCGCTTCCAGCGCCGCCATTCCGAATGACTCAGTTTCCGAAGGAAGTATGAATAGATCACACGCACCGATCACCTCTTCCACGTTGTTCAGCTGCCCCAGAAACAAAACCCTGTCCAGAATGCCGCGCTCGCGGCAGAAGGCCTCGGCGCGCGAGCGCTCCGGGCCGTCGCCCACCAGAATCAGGCGGCTGGGGACGTGTTTTAGGACCCGTACGAAAACCTCGAGAACATCGAGGATTCGCTTCACGGGCCGGAAGTTTGAGACGTGACAGAGAAGTCGCTCGTCGCAGGAGAAGAACGCTCGTATGGAACCTCCGTTTTTCTGAAATCGCGATACGTCGACGAAGTTCGGAATGACCTGAATGAACTTGCTGGTGGAGAAGTTCTGAATGGTGTCCTTCTTCAGGGAATCCGACACTGCTGTGACTCCGTCTGAAGCCTCGATCCCAAACTTGGTGATCGGCAGATAGCTGGCGTCACGCCCGACCAGGGTGATGTCGGTGCCGTGGAGCGTGGTGACCACCTTGAGCTTATCGCCGCCGAGAATCTGCCTGGCCAGGTAACCGCTGATGGCGTGCGGAATCGCGTAATGCACATGCAGTATGTCGAGTTTCTCGTACTCCGCAACCTCGGCCATCTTGGACGCCAGGGCCAGCGTGTAGGGCGGAAAAGGATCGAAGAGCGGGTAGGGCGTGACGTTCACTTCATGAAACCGGATGCGCTCGTGAATCAGATTCAGCCGGGACGGAAGCGCGTAGCTGATGAAGTGGACGGAGTCGCCACGTCGCGCCAGGGCCATGCCGAGCTCCGTGGCCACGACGCCGGAGCCACCGAAGGTCGGGTAACAGGTGATTCCAATCCTCATGACACCTCACGTCCTTTGTATGCAGCGACGATATCGGCTACAGCCGGGGGCTGCCTGGTGAGGAACGGTTCTCCGAACTCGGCGCCGATCATCGCGCCGAAATGTCGGGCCCGCCCCTCAATGGCGGCGACGAACGTCTTGCCGGCGATCATCGTCTGCGGTTCCTTCGACTTGGGGTCGTAGAACTGTGACTTGTAGCAGGCGATGGCCTTCATCTTTTTGGCAAAGACTGCCGAGATATCGACGACGAAGGATGGTGGCAGCGGAAAATAGTTCTGGAGGTAGTAGACGATCGCCTGCGGGCGATGCGGCGGTTGAGCAGTCTCAATTTTTCGCAGACCTGCGTAGAACCAGGCATCGGTTACGAGGCGCCCGGTCCGGACATGATCGGGATGGCGCTCCTCGGGATAGGGCGCGATCAGGATCGAGGGCCGATATCGCCGGATGATCTCGATGAGCTGCAGCTCCTGTTCGCGTCCCGTGGCCAGGTTTCCGTCACCGAAGTCGAGCCGCTCTCGAAAAAGAGCGCCGAGCGCCTTCCGCGCGCTCTGTGACTCGCGAAGACGTTCCCTGGGGCTACCGCGGGTACCCATTTCCCCATGGGTCACGTCGATGATTCCGACCTTCTGCTTTCGGGCCACCGCCGCCAGAACCGTTCCGCCGCACGACAGCTCGACGTCGTCTGCGTGTGCGTCAAATACGAGGATATCCACCTCGCCATTCTTCATTCTCACAATCCGGCGATGACCGCATCAGTCGGAGAGGGAACAGCCTCTCGAATGAGCGTGGCCATGAGCGCCGCTCCATATTGCTTCCAGAATTGAAACCAGTTGAGCTCGCGGTCCTGCGGCACACCGCCGGCGGCGAGAGTTTCGACCAGTCGGGTAACAGCCGTGAAACGCTCCTGGTCGGCGCGAATCAGGGCTCGCTGTCCGCGTCTGCGAAGACGCGCTAAATCCTTCTCGAAATGCCTTCGCATTCGCTGGAGCGGGCGCACCTGAGTGGGATCGGACTTCGCGATCTCCTCCTGAATTCGCGTGAGCTGGCTCTCCAGGGCTCCGGCAAGACCGGCGACTTCCTCTTCAAAGCGCGTGAGGCGGTCCTGATCGCGCCGTTGCAGGATGGCATCAGTGCCAGAAAACAGCTCCGACGACGAAATCGAGAACTCCTGCATGATTCGAAGAAGCCGCCGCGGCGCAACGAGGACATGGGCCCGCAAGGCCAGCTCCGGCATCGTGACGCCGAACATTTCATGCAAGGTTCCGATCTGTGCGTAGTAGGCGATCTCGGCTGGCCCGCCCACGAACACCGCCGGCTTGAAAACGAAATCCTGCAGAAGAGGACGGGCCAGCGCGCCGGTCGAAATCTGCTCCGGCGACTCTTCGATGAGTCGCGTCAGGACATCCGCCTCGACTTCATCTACTCGGATCGGCTGCCTCATACCCTGAGGTGAGAGCCGGTAAAAAAGCGAGTAATGCCCATCCGCGGCAGGAACCACCTGCGGCTTGTATCCATCGGCGATCAAAGCCTTACTGCGAGCCGCAATCTCGGCCTCGATCTCTGGAAGGCGTTGAAGCATCTGGCGGAACAGAGGAGCGCCGAGCTGACGTAGACGCGGAAGCCTGGCGTCGATGAGAACAACGTTCAGCCCCTTCAATACCTGACTCAGGAGTTGGGCGAAGGAGTCGCAGAACGTTACTCCCGGGCCAAGCCACTGCTCCTCGCCGAGGCCGGTGAGCTCGAGCCATTGGCGGCGAAGAGAGTCGGGGATTGGCAAAGAGCCGACGGCCCGGCCAGTGGGAGCCGCTTCCTCTGCTCGGATCTGATGAGCCTTTCCCTCCCTGGCAAGTAGCGTGGCTTTCGCGACCTCGACGTAGTCGTGATCCTCTGTGGCCAGCCAGAAAAAACAGGTTGCGCGAATTCCACGCCTCTCCAGTTCCTCTCGGACCTTGATCTCCGAGGCGATCTTGGAAAGCACCAGCAGAGGTCCGCCGGCGAAGCCAACCTGCTGTCCCGCGATGACCGATGCGGACCCTCCGGCAGCCCAGTCGTTCAGGGCCTGGTCGACGTCGTTTCCCCATTCTCGATTCGAGGTTCGCAAAGCGGCGACGAGCTCAGAGTCGGGCGGGCCAGGACAGTGAAGCACCCGTTCGAGATTCAGAGGCTGGAGATACTGCCCCGCTTTGCCCGATCCCTGAACGAGATCGAGAGCGAATGGATTGAGAGAGGGATAGTCGCGCAACGAAAAGCGAATCGTCTGATCGATGTCGGGCGCGAGAGTCGTCAACGGCGTTTCACTCCGATCACGATCATCCTCGGGCTGTCGGGCATGAAGGGCGATCCGTCGAAATCGCCGTAGACCTGACGAACTGCCAGCCCGCTCCTGCCGAAGAAGGTCGAGATCTCGTCCAGATCATACCCCTTGACCCGCTCGAGATAGCGTTTCGAACCGATGACAATTCGTTTGTTGAAGGTGCGGCTGGAACCGTCGAACCAGCGATCGATCAACACTCGTGTACCGTCGATCTCCTTCTCTTCACGCTGAACGAGTCGCTGAAGCTCACGGTGCACGTTGAGGTAGTCGAAGAGCAGAGGCGAGTTCCCCCTGAGTACGCGCGCCATCTCGCTGACCGTGAGCTCGTTTTCTTCCTCATTTTCAAAGTAGCCAAAACTGGTAAAGAAGTTGACGAGTCCGCCGAACGAGCCGGAGGCAAAAGGCAGACGGCGCATGTCGCCGCGCACCAGAGACAGGTCCCCATACTGCGCGCGCCCTGCCTGCAGCAGCACAATCGAAAGGTCGCAGCCGATGGCGCGATAGCCCTCCTGCCGAAATTCGTCGGTGTGTCGCCCGCTGCCGCAGGCCAGGTCCAGCAACGGGCCAGAGAGAGCACCGACGTGAGTCTTGAAAAAGGAGACGTGTTGCCGGGCTTCCTCCTCGTCACGATACGAGTAGAGGTCCAGATAGTCTTCCCCGAACCATTCCTGATACCAGGTCAAACGGCGGCTTCCTTGCTACTCGAGCTGCGCCTGGATTTCCTCTTCATGGCGACGGGCCTGTTCCAGCGCCGCCTCCAGCGAGAAAACCAGTTGCTGGGCAGAGGCCAGCATGGCCTGCAGGTGTTCGCGGCCGACGCCCGTTGTCGCCGTTTCATCGGAAGGCTCGTTGAAGGGATCTTCGTCCGGAGCATCGTTCTCTCCGCCCATACCGCCCTGATCAAACGGCATCTCGAAGGGAACACTCTCGTCCTCGAAAGGGGTTCCGGAAAGCTCTTCGACAGCGACGACATCAGGCTCCGATTCGGCGACGATCGCGAAGTCGTCCTCCGGTTCCTCTTCAGAAATTGAATCGAATTCGACCAGGTCGCTCGACACCATGAAGGGCGTTTCCAGGTGAGAGGGGGTGGCTGGCGCAGCAACCGCTGCCGCGACGGGTGCTGGTGGGGCGGGGCGGGGCGGGGCGGTCGGCGCCTTGGCCGCAACGCCGATTTTCGAAACACCTGCTGACGAGGGGGTCACACCCGACCCGGCTTTCATGTCGGGTGCGCGGAGTGGAGCTTCCTCATAGAGAGTCGTGTCGACGTTGTTTTTCAGGTTCTCGAGGATGCGCGCCACAGCCTGGCGCAGGGTTGCGGTGACGCCCACGCCCTGAATGGCCGAGGCCTCGACCACCGGCGCATTTCCCGTGTTCATATAAGCGCTCATTTCTTCGACCGAGGCGACTGAAGGGAGGTCACGCTTATTGAGCTGATAGACGATGGCTACCTTGTCGGGATCGAGCCGATTGAGGCGGAGGTTGGTCTTGAGGTTCTCGAGGCTCTCGATGTTCGATTCCTTCATGGAGCTCTGGGAGTCGGCGACGAAAACGACACCGTCGGCGCCGCGCAGGACCAGCTTTCTCGTAGCGTCGTAAAACACCTGACCGGGCACGGTATAGAGCTGCACCCGTATTTTCTGTCCACCGATCGTTCCCAGTTCCATCGGCATGAAGTCAAAGAAAAGCGTCCGATCGGTCTCGGTCGCCATCGAGATCATCTTCCCCTTGTTCTCCATTTTGGGGTTGGCGTAGACCTTCTCGAGGTTCGTTGTCTTCCCGCACAGGCCGGGACCGTAGTAGACCAGCTTGACCGTGACTTCGTTGATCGCTTTGTTGATCAGAACCATTGGCGGTCCTCCCTCAGGGAGCTCGGCGAAAGCTTAGCACGCGTGGTGGCTCGGGCACCGTCCTCGGAACGCCGCCTTCCAGGCGGCCGTGCCGCCGGCTTCAAGCCGGCCGCGGGGATTGAAATTCGCGTCCGGGCGGCACGGCCGCCAGGATGCAGGCGTTCCGAACACACCCCCGCTCCGAAGCGTTTTGAACCCTGTGCTACCCTGACAATCGTGACCCGGAAAGCCGATGTTTTCGCGCATGTCTGCAGATACGCGCTCGTGGGCGTCGTTCGCGAAGAGTCCGTCGATGACGCCTTCAACGTGGCCCGCGCCTTTGTCGAGAATGGCATTCGCACCCTGGAGATCACGCTGACCACACCAGAGCCGTTCTTCCTGATCGCGAAGATGGTCGAGCTCTATGCACCGCTCGGAACGGTCATCGCCGCCGGAACGGTTCGTGCGAGCAATGATGCTGCCGAAGCGCGCCGAGCCGGCGCCGAGATTCTGGTTTCGCCGCATACCGACTTCCGGGTCATCGACTACGCCCTCGAGCATGAACTGCTCTGCGTGGCGGGCGCAGCGACTCCTACCGAGATCATTCGAGCCTGGGAAGCGGGCGCTTCCATCATCAAGATCTACCCCGCACCGCAGCTGGGCGGTCCCGAATATCTGCGGGTCGTGCAGCAGCCGATTCGCGACGTTCCGATGCTGGCTGGAGGCCCCGTATCGATCGAGGCCATCGACGCTTATCTCGATGCCGGTGCCGTGGCCGTGAATCTCGGAGCCTCGCTGGCTGTTCCCTCTCTCGTGGCCGCGAAGAACTGGGACGAGATCGGAAAGCGTGTGGCGCGCGCCGTACAAACTGTCGAAAACCGAACAGCCGATACCTCGACGCCCGCTGTGGTCCATTGAATATGACGATGCTTCTTGCCCTGCTGCTCTTTTTTCTTCCTGCCGGCCCCGGTGGTTCTTCCAACTTTCCTTCGCTCTCGAGTACGAGCTGGATGTCGCCGGATTCGTTTCACCTCTCCATCGGGATGGGCCAGATTCAAACGCTGAAGGCACTGCGTGAGAGCGGCTGGAAACCGAAAGAGGACAAGAGCAAGGGTCAGTTCTACGTCGAGTATTCCGAGGGCAAGACGCTGACGCTCTCGTTCTCGAAGAAGAAACTGCAGTCGTTACGCTTCGAGTATGTCGACTTTCTACCGGCCGTGAAGAGTAGTTTCAGCGAGCAGAAGGAAGTACTCGCCGGTAAGTTCGGGAAGCCCCGCGATCTCAAGCTCACCGCATCGGTCCTCATCTATGACCACACCCGTCCGAATGTCTTCGTGGTCCTCTCTGCCAAGCCGAACAGCGATATCGGCAAACAGGGTCTCGGCTACCTCGTCGTACGCTATTTCGACCCCAGCAGCCTGCCGATGACCGACGGCAAGGGAACGATGACCGCCGAGGGCGAGAAACAGAAGAGCAAGAGCTAACGGGTGGCAATTCGTAGGGCCGCACGGCGTGCGGCCGGTACCATCGGTCACGGCGGAAAACAGCCGTTCGTGGAACGGAAAGCGGAAGGCTACGTTTGTGTTCCGCGGCAGAAGGTATCGGCCGCACGCCGTGCGGCCCTACGCCAGGACCTGTCCCCGCGAAAAAATGCGATCATTCCGTGCCGCTGCTGAGCAGCTGCGCTGCGCTCTCGTCCTTCGCCTTCTTTGCGTGTTCCTTCAAGCCTGTGGATTGATAGACAAAGATCCCCTCGCCAACTGTCCCGACGAAGAAACGCTGTGGCTCGAACGGATCTGCGGCGATGGCCATGACTTGCCGGGACTCGAAGGGAAGGGAGAGCTCTGTCCAGCGATTGTCTCCGTCGCTGACGAAGGCATTGTGGCCACCGTCGGACGCCAGGAAGAGTCTGGAGCGAGAGTCGTCCATCGGAAAGACCGCGGTCTCGCCCCTCGCCGGTGTATCGACGGAATGCCACTGCCTGTTGAAGTCGATGTGGCCTGCCTTCGCACCGTTGATTCCGGCCACGACCACCGTCTCGACGTCTCCCCGATTCTCGACGGCGATGGTCCGACCCTTGACTGGCGAATCGTCGACGACAAACCAGAGCTCGCCATCGAAGACCATCACACCGGTCGCTGTCAAAGCATAAAGGACTTTCGAATCTCCCATCAAACCGACCGTCAGATCGAGAGTCTTCTGCTTGAGATCACCGAGCCGATACCAGCTCTTCCCCGAGTCTTTCGATGTGTAGACACCGTCTGACGTTGCACCGAACAGGCGGATCGGATTGTAAGGAACGATGCGCTCCACTCGAATCGGAGTTGTGGAGGGCTCGGCCGGAGTCCAGTCGATCCCGTCAGCGCTCCAGAAAAATCCCCGCTCCGTTCCAGCCAGAAAACGGGACTCGGTATTCTTCTGGACATTCAAGGTCAGAATCTCAGGCAGCTTGGTTTTGCTCAGCCTGCTCCAGCTCTGGCCGTTGTCCTCAGATTGATAGATGCCGGAGGCGGCGTTGCCGAAGATGACGGCAGCGTAGAGGTGACCCTCCTTCTCGGGATCGGGTGCAATGGTAGCCACCCTGACGTTGTAGAGGCCATCGCTGGAACGGCGGAAGCTCTTTCCACGATCGTCCGAGACATAGACGCCATCGCCTTCTGTTCCGAGAATGATGCGGTCGGGACGCGCCAGGGTGAGGCCGATGGCGTTGATCACCATCGACTCATCGGTGACGAGATGAAAGCTCTTGCCCTCATTCTCCGATCGATAGAGACCGGCCACCGATCCTGCGTAGACGATGGAATGGTTCGTCGGATCGAGATCGATATCGTGAACGCGACGATTGTTGAAGCCGTCACGGAATCGCGTCCAGGTCGTCCCCCGGTCGGTCGAGCGATACACCCATCCACAGGTAGAGACCCAAACGTTGTCGGGATCCTGTGAGTCGATGGTGATCGAGAAGACGTCGGTATCGAGGACCATCCCCTCGGCGATGTGAATCCAGCTAGCTCCGCCGTCGTCGGTGCGCCAGGCCTGGCGCCAGGTTCCAACGTAAATCCGGTTGGCGTCGCGAGGATCGATGGCCAGCGACTCGACATTTTCCTGCTCGGAGATCTTCGTCCATTCGGCGCCGCCGACTTTGCTTCTGTAGACGCCGGTGAGACCGCCGACGACGATGTCGTCTGCATCGCACGGATTCACGACCAGGGCCCGTACCGAGAACTCCTCGAGACCGCCGTCGCGGCGCTTCCACGTCACTCCCTGGTCGTCGGAAACCGCGATGACACCGCCACCCCACAGCCCCCAACAAGCCGCCCACAGACGTCCCTTCGAATCGATGGCCAGGTTGTCGACGATGTATCCGGGGAAAGGAATGGCATGTCGCGGATTCACCCACGACTTCGCCCCGTCATTCGAGACGTAGACTTCCCCTTCACTGGTTCCAAGAAAGAGGCGATCAGGATCAGTCGGATCGACGATCATGGCCCGCACGTCGGCGCCGAACAGGCCGGCGCGACTCCAGCCCGCCTTCACCGGAACGGTGAGGAAAAGAGCTGCTACCAATACCAGGACAAACTTACGCATACCCGACACGACCCCTTTAGAACAACACTGCCGACGAACGAGAACATTGTTGCTTCTGACTCTCTGCCCAGGCGACGTTATCAACCGACAATGCCCAGTCACTACAGCAATAACTTTGCCGATTCACTCCGCTGCCCTGCTATATTCGCCAACGGCTCCCGCTGATGCAACCGAACGATATATCGATTGATCTCTACGACCTGGATCCGGCGACGCGAGAGTTTGTCACCGAGGCCGCCGTCACCGGGAGGCGGGCCCTCTTTATAAGGAACGGCCGGCCGGTCGGAATCATTCTCTCCTATGATGAATATCTGGCCCTAAAAGAGACCATCGACCTGTTCGCGAACGACGTGTGGCGCGCCGAGATCGAAGAGGGCGCCGAACAGGTTCGCCAGGGAAAGATGATGTTGCCGGAGGACCTCTTTGTGGAATGACCGCCTGCGCATCGCCGAGCGTGTCGCGGCCGATTGGACGCAACTCGACGCCGAGGGCCGGGCGCAAGCGCGCAAAGCGCTCGAGGAGCTCGACGAAGACCCGATTACCGGCGCGCCGCTTTTCCCTCCCTTGCGCGGCTACTGGAGTTATCGGACCGGAAACCTGCGCGTGGTCTACCGCATCTCGCCCGAAGCGCGGTTCGTGGCCATCGTGAAGATCGAGCGAGTCACCGAGAACGTCGCACCATGAAGATCATTCTCGCCTCCGCCTCTCCTCGCCGTCGGGATCTGCTGGAATCGATCGGACTCTCTTTTGAGGTTCGCGTAAGCGAAGTTCCGGAAATCCGCCGCCGCGGCGAGGAGGTCTCCGATTACGTCACCCGACTGGCCCGGGACAAGGCTAATGCGGTCGGAAAGGATGAGCCGGACGCCTGGATCATTGCCGCCGACACAGTCGTCTATCTCGATGGCGACATTCTCGAAAAACCGGGATCGGCGGCTGAAGCGTCGGAAATGCTGGCGAAGATCTCCGGGAAAACACATACCGTGTACACAGCAATAGCGCTCAGGCACGCCGGCAGTGAGGGCCTCATGGACACGACGGTCACACTTACCGACGTCCGGATGGCGCCCCTTTCCAGGGACGTCATCGACTGGTATGTGAAGACCGGAGAGCCGATGGACAAGGCCGGCTCATACGCCGTGCAGGGGATCGGGGCGATGTTCATCGAGGCCGTGTTCGGGAGCTATACCAACGTCGTGGGGCTTCCGCTGTCGGTACTTGTCGATATGATGCGCACGGCGGGGCTGGAAGTATGGAGAGCGCGATAATCAGTGATTTTGTTAACGTTGTCATCCTGAGGGAGCACGCGCGAAATCAGGGGACCGAAAAAAAGTGAGTGCGACCGAAGGATCTTTGGTGACCCTCGCGGGGTCGTGAATCTGCACAACGGTGATGTCACAAAAGATCCTTCGCTTCGCTCAGGATGACAATTACTCACCACTATCGTTACCTCGGAGAACGCAAGAATGAATTCTGCAGCGAAAGTCGGCCTCTTCATGCTGGTCGTTCTGGCGGTCCTGGGATTTTTCATTCTCCGGATCGAGGATCTGAAGCTGGACCGCGCCAAGAACGCAAAAAAGATCGAGGTGCTCTTCGACTCTGTAGCGGGACTCGACAAGAAGTCCGCGGTACGAGTGGCCGGCGTCCGCGTCGGCAAGGTTTCGAAAATCGATCTAACTGACGACGGCCACGCTCGCGTCGAGCTGGAGATCGATGAAGACGTTCATCTCCGCAAGGGCGCCACTGCCCGCGTAGCAAACCTCGGGTTGCTCGGCGAGAAGTACATCGAGGTCGACCCCGGCCCCCCGAGTGCCCCCGACCTTCCAGACGGCAAGATCGTGCTCAAAGGGTCAGAGCCGGCCTCGTTCGACGACGTCACCAGCCAGGTCTCGGCCATCGCCACGGACGTCAAGGCCATCACCGAGTCGCTTAGGAAAACCCTGGCCGGTCCGAGTGGAGAGCAGCGCCTCGGTGAGATCATGGAGAACGTTCGCCAGATCACGGCGCAAGTCCGCCTGCTGATCGAGGTCAACGAGGGAAACGTCAACGCCACCGCTGCCAACATGAGGAAGATTACCGACGATCTGCGAGTCGAGATTCCCCGGATCGCCGCATCCATCGATCGTTTCGCCAACACTGCCAACGCCACCGTTGGCGAAAATCGCGCCGATGTGCGGGTTCTCGTGGAGAACCTGCGCACTCTCTCTTCCGATCTCAAGACCACCGCCACGAATCTGAATGACATCACCGGACAGGTGAAGTCGGGAGAGGGAACGGTCGGCAAACTCCTCTACAGCAACGAGGCTCACGACAAGCTCACCAGCGCACTGACGTCGGTCGAGAGCGGTGTTACTGAGTTGAAGAACACCATTGGGCGCGCCGGAAAGATTCAGATGGATCTGGGCATCAAGTCCGATTACTACGCCGGCCAGAATCTCGATCCCAATGTCAGCTTCGCCGGTCATTCCAGGTCGGCCGTGACCATGAACCTGGTTCCGAATCCGGAGCGGAACCGTTTCTACAACTTCGAATTCGCGGACGATCCTCGCGGTACGCGCCGCCAGAAGATCGTCCAGACCGACACCGATACCAACGGAGTGATGACAAGTGTGACCCGACACGAGACGAAATTCGAGCGCGGCTTTCTCGTCTCAGCGCAGGCCGGATGGGCCGACGACGCCATTCGCCTTCGTGTCGGGCTCTTTGATTCCGCGGGCGGATTTGGCGCCGATTACCGATGGAACGACCGCCTCTCCATCTCCGGCGAGCTGTACGACTTCAGCAAACGACGGGACGACAATCCGCATCTGCGCATGTATGGCCAGTACATCTTCCGCAAGGAAAAGCCGAATTCACCGCTGCTCTTCATCACCACCGGCATCGACAACCCTCTGAACGACACCGCCTTCACCATCGGCGGAGGAATCCGCTGGCGCGACGAGGATCTGAAGTACCTGCTCGGAAGCGTGCCGTTGAAGTAGGAGCCGTCGCGATTGGCGGGCGTCGTTGGCCGTGGACGAAGCATGACGCCGTGTCGCCGATCAAGAGAACAGACGAGCTTGTCATCCTGAGCAAGGGACAGCGTGCGCGCTGCCACTGAGAAAAGAAACTGGGTGGGTGTCATCCCGAGCCGCAGCGAGGGATCTGGGCGGGGGCCTTAGACCCTTGGCCATCGAAAATGTTTGCGAGCACCACGATGGA
>DASZZV010000251.1:0-2820 GCA_035544835.1 Thermoanaerobaculia bacterium | reverse complement strand
CCAGATCCCTCGCTGCGGCTCGGGATGACACCCACTCAGTTTCTTTCTCAGTGGCAGCGCGCACGCTGTCTACGGCTCGGGATGACAACAGACCCAGAACCGCGTAGCACGCTCAGGATGACAGGCTCTTTCTCTCGCTGGCCCGTTTCTGCAGCACCATCGTCAGCGCATAGAGCACTGCGATGGTGAGGGCGAACCCGACGATCCACCACTTCTTCTCGTGGAGGGCGCTGACCAGCGCGGCGGGGTCGTTCATCAACTGGGGCTGGTCGCCGATGACCTTCTGACCGAACCAGGCCAGGATCGCGCAGAAGAAGCCGGCGCCGGCGATGGTCATCAGTGAAAAGACTTTGAAGTTCATCCGGAACAGCCCCGCCGGAATCGAGATGACGTGTCGAATCCCGGGAAGGAGCCGCGCCACGAAAATCCCGCCGGCACCGTAAGTGTCGAACCAGTGCTCGGCGTGCTGAATCTTCTGCGGGCCCATCATCGCGAACTTTCCGTAACGGTCGAAAAGAGGCCGGCCCAGTTTCCAGGCCACCCAATAGCTGATCGCCGAGCCGATCCATGAGCCCAGCGTCGCCGCCAGAACGACTCCGACGATGCTGAATTTCCCCTGAGAGGCCCAGTAGGCCGCCGGGGGGACGACGATCTCGGCCGGTATCGGTACGGCCGTGCTCTCCAGGGCCATCATGAGGACGATTCCGAGGTAGCCCCATTCCAGAGTGAACTGGAACCAGACGGTCATGAGGTGATGAAGGGTCGCTTGCATAGGCGGCGGGATGCTAACAGTTTTTCAGATGTCAGATGTCAGATGTCAGATGTCAGATGCATTCATGCCCGCGGAGCTGAGGTGTCATCCCGAGCCGCAGCGAGGGATCTGGGCGGGGGCCTCGTGGCCTTGGTGCCGCGCACAATCGGACGTAATGCCTTCGGCTCGGGACCGTAAGGCCCCCGCCCAGATCCCTCGCTGCGGCTCGGGATGACACAGGTGCGAACCATTGTTTTACTCTGACCTCTGACACCTAAAATCAGCTAGGATGTCGCCCCATGATGCCCTCATCTGATCACTATGACGTTGTAGTCCTTGGCGGCGCCTTCAGCGGTGCCGCGACGGCCCTTCTGTTGCGACGCGATGCGCCGGCGCTGCGCGTGCTCGTCGTCGAGAAAGCGACGAAGTTTGACGAGAAAGTCGGAGAAGCCACCACCGAGATGTCGGCCATGTTCCTCACGCGCCGGCTGGCCATGTGGGAGCACCTGGAACGTGAGCAACTTCCGAAAGAAGGCCTTCGCTACTGGTTCACCAACGAGAAGGTCACCGGTCACTTCAATGCCAGCGAGTCTGGTGGCTATTACCGGAGTAATGTTCCGTCCTTCCAGTTGAGACGCGATGCCCTCGATGAACACATCCTGGCGACAGCCGTGGCCGAGGGGGCCGAGCTGGCTCGTCCGGCGCGGGTGAAGGATGTGACACTGGGCGAGTTCGATCACTCTGTGGTGATCGAGACTGCGACTGAGACCAGGACCGTCCGATGCCGCTGGATTATCGATGCCACAGGTCGCGTTAATTTTCTTGGGCGCAAGCTGGGGATCATCGATCGAGTCGAAGACCATCCCACCGCCGCGATCTGGGCGCGCTGGAAAAATCTTCGCCATATCGATGACATCGCCGCACGCGGCCCCAACGAGTTTGCGGCCCGGAATATCGGCTCTCGCAGACTCGGCACCAACCATTATGCCGGGCGTGGTTATTGGATCTGGGTCATCCCCCTCGGCAATGGGGAGACGAGTGTCGGCCTCGTTTTCGACAAGCGCCTCGTGAACCTTCACGCCAGCAAGAACCGTGAGAGCGACTTCATCGCTTTCCTGAAGGCGATTCCCGCTCTGGCCGAGCTGCTGGAAGGGGCGACGATTCGCAGCGAGGACCTCAGGTTTTACGGCCATCTGCCTTACGTCACCCAGCAGTACATGGGGAATGGCTGGGCACTGGTAGGTGATGCTGCCGCGTTTCTCGATCCCTACTACTCGCCCGGCCTCGATCATGCCGCCTTTTCGGCTGAGGCCACGACGGAGATCGTTCGCGAGCACCTCGCGGGGAAAGATGTTGCCGAGAGAATCGCCGAGCACAATCAAATCTTCGTCCGCTCGTATCACCGCTTCTTCGAAGCAGTCTATAAGGACAAGTACTACTACATGGGAGAGCATGACCTGCTCTCGGCATCGTTCCTTCTCGACACGGCGCAGTACTACATTTTCCTGGTCATGCCCGCGTACCGGATCTTGAAGAAGTTTTTCTGGATGCCGGTGCTCGGGCCGAAGCAGGCCATCGTCAGCTATCGCGTGATGCGCTTTTCGAATCGACGTTTCGCGGCGCTCGCAAATCTTCGGTTTGCAGCCGGCGTGGCTGGAGCGCAAAACAATGGCCGGCGCATTTCTGCCTATTTCAACCTCGGCGGGGCGCCATTCCTGATGCTGCTGCGAGGTCTGAAGATCTGGATGCTCGCGGAGCTCGGCGGAGTTCGCCTGTCGTTGAAACAGGCATTCCGACGAAAGAAGGCCATCGCTTCATCGGCGCCCGAGATACCGAAGACGGCTCGCGACGCCACGATGTAAATCAGTGTGGGAGCCTTGAAGCTTCCGGTGGTTTGGGCCGTCATCCGGAGCCGGGGAACGACGCAGGCGTCGCCGATGAGGGAAAGAAACGTGCTTGTCATCCTGAGCCGCCGCGGCGAAGGATCTCCAGCGGCAGGATCTGAATTCAGATCGCTATATCTTGAGATCCTTCGCTGCGGCTTCTAAGAAACTCCCTGTATTTACGCG
>DASZZV010000250.1:0-1908 GCA_035544835.1 Thermoanaerobaculia bacterium | reverse complement strand
TTCTACTCGACATGGGCGAGCCAATCAGGATCGTGGAGATCGCAACCGACTTGATCAGATTATCCGGCCTCACGGTCGGGAGAGACATTGAGATCAAATTCACCGGGATGCGCCCGGGCGAGAAGCTTTACGAAGAGATGTTTTTCAGCGCAGAGAACGTGCTGGCGACACAACACCCAAAAGTTCTGAGAGCAAGAAACGGTATTCTCCCCGAAGGGGTCATGCGCCGGATAGAAGCTCTCGTAACGGCGGCTGAGTCAGAGCGCCCCGACGAGGAACTCAAGCAATTACTGCGAAATCTGGTCCCCGACTTTCGTCCACACCCGGCGCATCCGACTGCCGCATCAGATGGCGAGACGAAGGAGATTTCAGTCAGGGATGCTCCGGTTACGGCAGTCCCAGCCCGTCGCGCATAAAAAGGGGCGGCGTCTGAGGCGCCTCTCTTTTTCTTAACTAGATCTTTAGCGCGGATAGGCCACGCTCGCGCCGGACCTCGTCAGCCGACCCGCGAGCTGCTCGTCCACCCTCGCCCGCAGAACGATCTGCCCGTCGTCCGTGCGTTGGCTGAGTACGTTGCCAGTCCGATAGATCTCCGCCAGCAGCTTCCCGTTCTCCGCCGGCAGCCGTATCTCCGCGATCTCAGTCCCCCTTTTCGCCGCGGTCAGCAGCGCGTGCCGAAGTGGCTCCAGTCCACCTTCCTTTACTGAGCTGACAAACACCGAGGAGTTGGGGAGCAGATTTCCAATCCTTTCCCGCAATGCCACCAGATCCGCATCCGGTAGAGCGTCGATCTTCGAGAACACGTAGAGCACTGGCTTATCCTTCGCCCCTAGCTCCGCCAGCACTTCGTCAACCACCTGACGCTGCTCTTCCCAATTCGGGTGACTCGCGTCGATCACATGCAGGAGCAAATCCGCCTCGTTCACTTCCTCGAGCGTCGCGCGGAAGCTGGCGACGAGATTGTGCGGCAGCTTCCGGATAAAACCGACTGTGTCGGTAAGCAGAAGCTTCGCGTTCTCACCAAGATCGATGTCCCGCGTAAGGGGATCCAGCGTGGCGAACAACCGATCCTCGACAAAGACCTCAGGCGCATTCCCGATCGCACGTAGTATCGAAGACTTCCCGGCGTTGGTATACCCAACCAGCGACGCGCGAAATGCGTCGCGACGTCCAGATCGCTGAACCACCCGCGATTTCTGAACATCATCGAGCCGATTCTTCAGCAGCTTGATGCGCTGATTGATCAACCGCCTGTCTGTCTCGAGCTGCGTTTCACCAGGCCCGCGCACTCCAATACCGCCGCGGAATTTCTCCAGGTGCACCCACATGCGGGTCAGTCGCGGCAACGTGTACTGAAGTTGCGCCAGCTCGACCTGCATCTTCGCTTCACTGGATCGCGCGCGCGTCGCGAAGATGTCGAGAATCAGCTCGGCCCGGTCCACCACGCGCGTACCGGTCGCCTCTTCAATGTTCATTCCCTGCGATGGCGAGAGCTCGTCGTCAAAAACGATGAGGCTGGCTTTCTTGTCCTCGATCGCCATGCGCAGCTCCTCGACCTTTCCCTTCCCCAGATACATCGCCGGGTTGGGCTTGTCTATCTGCTGTGTCACCTCTCCCACCACTACTCCGCCCGCGGTGTCCACCAGTCGCTCGAGCTCTTCCAGATGCTCGGCGACGCTGTGTCTCGCATTCGACCCTTTGCGGGGCGCCCCGACGAGGATCGCTCGCTCGACGGGGGCTTTCAGCTCTATTAAGTCTTTGGAGATTTCGCTACCTCGTATTCTGCGCGCCGCCAAAGGCGGAGAAGCGTCCCGTACCCGTATACGGACTAGTGAAGTTGCCGAGTGGTGTCGCGACGGTCACATCCCCAGTAATTGTATATGGCACCGAGCCTTGCTGCATCATCTG
>DASZZV010000249.1:0-7328 GCA_035544835.1 Thermoanaerobaculia bacterium | reverse complement strand
ATGCTGACCACGTTCCTCATCGGGATGTTCTACTGCCTCGACGCGCTGTACGGCGAACGCCGCGACCGCAGCATCCTCTTCTGGAAGTCACTGCCGGTCCCGGATCGCACGACCGTGCTGTCGAAGGTGGTCATTCCGCTCGTGGTATTGCCCCTGCTCGGCTTCGTGATCGGCCAGGCCACGCAGGTCATCCTGCTGATGCTGGGCACCATGATCCTGCAGGGAAGCGGTCTGGGCGCCGGCACCCTGTGGTCCGAATTCCACTTCTTCCAGGGGCCGCTCGTGATGATCTATGGCCTCACCGTGTTTGTGCTCTGGTGGGCGCCAATCTACAGCTGGCTGCTGCTGGTTTCGGCCTGGGCACGGCGCGCCACCCTTCTCTGGGCCGTGCTACCGCTCCTCGCGGTGTCAGCCCTGGAAAGGATTGCGTTCAACACTTCGTATTTCCTCTCCATGCTGCAGTACCGCTTCGGGGGCGCCATGAAAGAGGGGTTCGCCTTCGCGCCGAAGGGTAGTTCCCATGGGGTCATCGATCAGCTCACGCAACTCGATCCGGCGAAGTTCCTGTCGAGGCCCGGTCTGTGGGTCGGGCTCGTATTCGCCGCGGCCTTCCTCGCCGCCGCGGTGAGGCTGCGCCGCAATCGGGAACCGATCTGATTACCGCCATTTGAAGCAAATCTTCAAACGTCAGTCAGGCCTGACACGAGTCGCTCGCGCCGAAGCCTGTTGCCAAAATACGAAGTAAGGAGAGAAAGCGATGCATCCAACGAAAAGGACCGCCCATGTTGCAGGATTGCTGTACCTGTTCGTCACAATCACAGGCATGTTTGCCCTCATGTATGTTCCTGGCAGGTTGTTCGTGCGGGGAAACTCTGCGGCGACGGCCAATAACATCCTGGCCCATCAGTCGTTGTTCATGAGCGACATTGTGGTCGGGCTCGTCTCCGAGCTCCTCTTCATTGCTGTCGTCCTGGTTCTCTACCAATTGCTCAAGGGGGTGAACCAGCAGCATGCCGCGCTCATGGTGATCCTGGTTCTGATCGATGCTCCGCTGGCATTTCTGGG
Organism: Thermoanaerobaculia bacterium; assembly: GCA_035544835.1. Lineage (GTDB taxonomy): Bacteria > Acidobacteriota > Thermoanaerobaculia > Gp7-AA8 > Gp7-AA8 > DASZZV01. Next base: position 6,263 of record DASZZV010000249.1, on the reverse strand, counting down.
CGCGGCGTTTCAAATGGCCACCCTCGCATTCCTGCGCGGTCCTGATTTTCTGACCGTATTCAACAAACCTCAGCGGGACGCCCTCGCCATGCTGTTCTTCAATTTGGATAAACAGGTAACTATTGTCTCCGAGATCTTTTGGGGGCTGTGGCTCCTTCCCCTCGGGCTGCTCGTGTTCCGGTCAGGCTTTCTTCCTCGCTTCCTGGGCGTTTGGCTGATCATCAACGGCTTCGCCTATGTAGCCCTCAGCTTTACGGGCTTGCTGTTGCCGCAACACGTGGACATGGTCTTCAGCATCGCCACGCCAGCCTTCTTGGGAGAGATGGCGTTCATGCTATGGCTTCTGATTAGGGGCGCAAAGGTGCAACAAAGTATGAGTGCTCCTCCGGCCACGTCCCTCGCGTAAGGAGAAACGAGTATGAGCTCAAAGCGATGGAGCGAGCAGGCCAGCGCGAGCCTAACTCTCCAGTCGCCATCGGATCGGTCCGGTCGTGCCCCTGGCCTGGCTCGGTGTGATCGGCTCGCTGTTGATGATCGTGATTCTCCCTTTGGAAGGGCTCGGTCTCATCGACGGCGCAGTGGTCTGGCTCTCCTGGCTGCCTCTGTTCGTGTTCGAAGTGACGCTCGGGCTCTGGCTGTTGATCAAGGGAGTCACCCCGCGCAACCGACTTCTTGAGCCGGCGAGGCAAACAGTATGAGCGGAGCAGGGGCGGCATCGCGCCCAGGAATGACGTTTCGACACCTGGGTCGTCCCCACCCTGGCTAACTTGCTATCGCCTGATGACGAGAGAACGTAGCTGCTGTTCCTACTTCTGCTTCGCTCCGAGGAGGAGACGAAATGAGCATCACCAACATCGACGAATCACAACGCAAAGCAGCGACAGTCGTGGGATTCTCTTATCTGTTTGCGCTGCCGCCGGCGATCTTCGCCGAGTTCTATGTACGCAGCCGACTCATCGCCTTCGGCAATGCCGCGCAAACGGCGCGGAACATCATGGCCCACGAACGGCTCTTCCGACTCGGTACTGCCAGCAATCTCACCGTCTTCGCGGTCGATGTTGCCTTGATCGTCTCTCTTTACGTGGTCCTCATGCCAGTCGATCGAAGCCTCGCTTTGCTGGCCACGGGCTGGGGGCTGATCGAGACCACAATCCTGGTCGTCGTTACGCTCAGTGACTTCGACGTTTTGCGGATACTGAGTGGTGCGGACTACTTGCATGCCTTCGAACCGAACCGGTTGCAGGCCCTGGCGATGCTGTCGGTCCGTGCGCATGGCGCTACGTATAACGTCGGCCTGGTGCTGGCAGGACTTCGAAGTACGGCCTTCTGCTATCTGTGGTTCAAGTCGCGCTTCATCCCGAGAGGATTGGCGGCATGGGGAATGGTTGCGTCCTTTCTGATGGGAGCGAGCGCATTCTCGTTCATCATTTTCCCCGAGCTTACGAAGATCGTCGGCGTTGAGATCTATGGAGCTCCGATCTTCTTCTTCGAACTGACCATGGGCCTTTGGCTCCTGATAAGGGGATTACCACGGCGGGAGGAGCGGACATGACGCGCACCACAAACGCAAGAATCGCCGGATTCACGTACCTCTTCTACGCAGCGATCGGTATCTGCATCGAGCTGCTGATGCACCAGGCGAGGGGCGTCGCCGGTGATTCCGCCGAGCTCGCGCGCATCGGCCAGTACGCGACGAACGTGCGCCTGTCGATCCTGGTTGTGCTGCTGGAATGCTTCTCGGCCCTCGTGCTGGCCGTGACGCTGTACGGGATCACACGCCACCAGGACCACGAACTTGCAATGCTGGCCCTGGTCTGTCGCGTTGCTGAAGGCGTGCTCGGTACGCTCAACATCCCGAACTACCTGGGACTGCTGTGGCTGGCGAAGGCGGGGGGCGGGACGGGTGCCCCGGACATCCCTACAACGAACGCCCTGCGCACGTTTCTGCTGATGCCGGTCCCAAGCGTCCCCGTCGGTTCGATCTTCTTTGCCGTGGGGAGTTTGATCTTTTCCTATCTCCTCCTGCGCGGACGGATGGTGCCTGTCTCAATCGCATGGCTGGGCGTATTGGCGTCGGGCCTGCTCGCGGTGATACTGCCCCTGCAGCTTGCCGGTTTTTCCACAGGGCCGCTAACGGGATATTACCAGTGGCTCCCGGCGCTGGTATTCCAAGTCGTGCTCGCGCTGTGGCTGCTCATCAAAGGTGTAGCGATGCCGGCGGCGGGGGCGACGCGATGAGCGCTACATCGCCAGATGGGTGGGTCTCTACGAGATGGCCACGGGGCGACGGCCGTTCAGCGGCTCATCCGGCGTCGGCCTGATGGCGGCGATTCTCTCGAGCGAGCCCCCGCCGATCCGTACGCTGCAGCCGGCCCTGCCGGCGGCGCTGGAGAAGAACCCCGATGAGCGATGGCAGACAGCTCACGATGTCGCGCGGCAGCTTCGATGGCTTAGCGACGGTCTCTCCGCCGAACAGGTCCAGGCCCACGTCCGACAATCCAAAGCAGGTATCTCCCGGTAGCCGGCTTGGCCCTTACGAGATCATCTCTCGCGAATCGACCCGGCGTGCAGAAAAGGCGGGGAATCTCCTCGGAATGGAAAGTCGCTCCGCTGTGGACTTGTAGTTTCCCTGGGATACTGAACAGGTCGCTCCTCCCTACTGGATCTGCACGCCGGCGCGAAGAAACGCTGAGGGTTGCGGCATCCGTTCATTGCCGCGGGCGGTGCCCTACACGGCGCGGATGATCACAAGCGTGAGATCATCATTGACTGGCGCTCCCTCGCGGAAGGCGCCCACATCTTCCAGAAGGGCATCCTTGATTTCCGCCGCGCTCGCGTAGCTCCCACGATTCGCCATCGCCAGCAGCCTCTCTTCCCCATACTCTTCTCCTGCCCCGTTCATCGCCTCGGTCACGCCATCGGAATAGAGAATGAGACTGTCCCCCGGTTTCATCGAGAGCCGCTGCACGACCGATTGACGAGCGAACAGAGCAGCGTCGGCGAATCCGAGCGCTATCCCCGAGGGGGTGAGGCGCTCGCTCGAGCCGTCTTTTCTCAACATGAAAGGCGGGTTGTGCCCCGCGCGCAGGAGAAGAACCTCGCCTGCGTGGTCGACGCTCGCCACCACCATGGAGACGAAGAGATTCTTCTCGGCCGAACTGCGAATGGTGCTGTTAACGCTTGTTAGAGCCAGATCGAGTGCCTCGCCCTGCGCCAGGCGTGAGGTCAATGCACCCTTCGTAAGCGTCATGAGAAGCCCGGCCGCCAACCCTTTTCCTGAGACGTCGGCAACCACAGCGACGCAGGCCTCTCCAGGCAGGGAAATGAAGTCGTAGTAATCGCCTCCAACCTCGCGAGCGGGAATGCATGCCGCCGCGAAATCGAGGCCGCGGATCACAGGGGTCGAACGCGGAAGCAGACGCGTCTGCACTTCCCGCGCTGCCAGGAGCTCGGACTCGAGTGCCTCGCGTCCGCGGACCTGCTGTCGCATGAGCACGAGAATTACATTGACGCCGAGCGTACTGAGAAAATAGACGACGGCGATGAGGACTGCACACCAGGCGATGGAGCGAAGCTTTCCGATGATGATCATTTCCACCGAGAAAAGCGCGACCCCGCCAGCAAGGGTCACCAGGAAGTATCCCCATCGCAGCAGAGGATCGTTCACTCCCGCATCGTCGCCGCGGATGTAAAGGGCCTTCCTGCCGACCCACCCCAGTAACCGCCAGCCATTCCTCGAGTTGGTGGCGGCGCGAAGGGCCGCGACGAAATCCCGGAACCGAGTGGTGGCCCGACGACCGACCCACTGCAGCCCGGTTCGCTCCTCGAGCGCATCGAGCACCTCCTGAAGACCGGAAAGCCTCTGATTTCCGATCATCGCAAAGGTCAGGCTCACGCCGTCACGTCCCTCGACTGTGTAAAAGCTCCTCAAGAACGACTGCTTGAAGTAGTTCAGGCGCGAGATCTGACCCATTGGAATGGCGGACGTTTTTTTCCGTTCGCGCAGCCGGACCTCATCACGGGTGACATCAAAAAACGTAGGACGCCGGCGAAGGTAGTAGAGGACCGGAAGACTCGCTAACGCGCCCATGAGCGCGGTCACAGCGAGAAACGCCTTTTGCGGGTTCTTCGGCGGCTTTTCGCCCGAGAGCCCGATCATCATCCCAATCAGGCCGCCCAAAAACATCGCAATCAGAAAAACCGTGATCAGGTCCGGCCGCCGCCCGAGGTGAACCGAGACTGTCGGCTGCTGAGCAACTACGGCGCGCTGTGTTTTTGCCGGAAGGGAAGGATTCATTCGGTTCTCCGGATGATCATCATCGTGATGTCATCGTACTGTGGCGCAGTCGAGGCGAAGCCGTCGACCTGGACGAAGACTCTACCGACCAGCTCCTCGGCGCTCTGCCCCATGCCGGACTGCAGAAGGGAGATCAGCCGCTCGTCACCGAACTCGTTCTCTTCGGGATCGTTCGCCTCGGTGACTCCATCACTGTACAGCGCGATGACATCGCCAGGGGCGAGCTCACTCCGGATCTCTGTATAGCTGCGTGCGGGCATGAGCCCAACCGGTGTGCCACTGGCCTTGATCCGATCAACGGTTCCATCGGCTCTAGCAATCAATCCGTCGTTGTGCCCGGCGTTGACCAGTGTGCAGACCCGGCTGTAGGGATCGACGCGAACGAAAATGGCCGTGACGTATTTGTTTGAGGCAGTGGAGGCATGCATGAGGTCGTTCATTCTCGCTACGACTTCGGCAAGGGGTCGTCCGGTGGAAGCGAGAGCGCGAAGGGACGCCTGAAAGTTGCTCATCAAAAGCGAGGCGGCGATGCCCTTTCCCGACACGTCCGCCACGCAGAACATCGTCTCGCCGTTTCCGAGCGCGATGGCATCGTAGTAATCGCCGCCGACATGGCGGGCCGGACGCGTACGCGCGAAGACGTCGAGTGCGGGGAGCTGGGGCATGGTTGACGGGAGCAGCCGATTCTGAATCTCCGAGGCCAGCTCCAACTCTTTCTCGATCTTCTTTTTCTCGAGCGTGTCGCGAAAATGCCAGGCGTTCTCCAGCGAGACCGCGGCCTGATCGACCAGTCCCTGCGAGTACTCCAGTTCCTCTTCCGAATATCCTGAGCCGCCAGGCCGTCCACCCAGGGCGACGAGGCCGATAATCTGCTCACCCGATCGTATCGGTACGAGTGCCGCGACCTTTTGTGCTCTGAGTTGCTCGGCGAGCTCAGAGTCGGTGATCTGGTCGACCCCGACGGCATTGCCGGCGCCTGCGGCAGCTTCGTAGAGGCGATCGAGATGGGGAAGAGTCATCCCTTTTTTTCTCACCACGTCAGGATGGCCGGCTTTCCGCGCCGTAATGGCATAGCGCTGCACGGCCCATTGCCCGGCCAGAGTGAGCCCCAACATTCGAGCCACCTCGTCGGGTTCCGTCACCGAGGTGAAGCTGCGTACGAGCTCCAGAAGTGTTCGGACCTCCTGGAGCTTCCGATCGAGCGACTGATTGAGTCTGCGGACCTCGCCGGCGTAGCGGACGTTCTCGATCGCCCCGGCCGAGATCCCGAGAAGGGCCGACAGGAACTGCTTTTGTTCTTCACCCAGCTCTCCTCCCGCCAGTTTGCCGATCCCGAGGAGTCCTGCCTCACCTATGGGAAGGATGTGATCGATCCCAATCGAGCGCAGTTCTGCGTCGACCACCAAAGCGCCGCGTGTTGCGGGCGGGAGGCCGCGTACGTGCTCGATGCGTTGCGCGCCCTCGCGCTCCATCGAGACAAATCCGCGACTGGCCAGGACATGAGCCATGGCCGATCGCAGGAGATGCTGGAGAAGCTCATCGACGTCGGTGGTCGCCTGAAGCATCCGCGCCGATTCGACGAGGGCCTCGACGCGCGCACTCTCGAAGGCGATGGTCATTGCCGTCACCGTTGATGAAGCTTTTTCACCATGCGTAACTCGTTCTTCTTCCCCGGTTCGATCTCGTAATGGACCTCGTCCATGAGGGACTTGATGAGTCGCATTCCGAGACCTCCGGTCTTCCGTTTTTCAGCCAGCGCCTTGAGGTCGTCCTGAGTCACTTCGCTGGGATCGAATCCGGCTCCCGTGTCGATGACGTGAATCCGGAGGACTTCATGGTCAACGACAGCGCGGACAGTCACCTTCTTGGAGTTGTCGTGGCCATAAGCGTGCTCGATGACATTTGCGCAGGCCTCGTCGACGGCCAGCTCGAGCTGGCCCGATTCAGCCTCATCAAATCCTGCCTG
>DASZZV010000248.1:0-3699 GCA_035544835.1 Thermoanaerobaculia bacterium | reverse complement strand
GGGCTTTACGACATGTTTCTCATCAAGAACAATCACGTCGATCGCGCCGGCTCGGTCACGGCGGCCATCGATGCGGTTCGGGCCAGGCCGAAGAAAGCGCCGTTGATGGTCGAGGTCCGCGATTTCGACGAGCTGGCCGAGGCACTGGCAAAGTCGCCCGATTTCATTCTTCTCGACAATATGTCTCCCGACGACTTGAGAAGGGCGGTCTCGACGGTGGGGGGAAAAGTCAGGCTGGAGGCCTCCGGCGGCATCACCCTCGAGAACCTTCGAGCGGTCGCGGAGACGGGTGTCGACCGCATTTCTATCGGCGCCCTCACGCATTCCGTGAAGGCGCTGGACATATCGATGAGGATCCGCTGGAAACGATGAGGCGATGGCAAGAACTTTGCGCATGACCATCGTGAAATGCCTGAGCTTCTTCCCTTCACCGTGGTCGTAGTCGATGACGATCCGTCGATTCGGCGACTGGTCAAGCTACTCCTCAAGCGGAGCCATTACGCAGTGCTGGAATGCGCGATGGGAGAAGAAGCGCGGGTGACGCTGCAGGAGAAGCCCTGGGATCTGGCTATCCTCGACCGGAGGCTGCCGGATATCGACGGCGTGGTCCTCTGCCAGGAGATCAAGGCTGACAGCGCCATCAAGAATCGCTACGTGATCATGCTTACTGGCGAAGACGACCAGCGCGACAAGATCGAGGGACTGGACCTTGGGGCTGACGACTACATTACCAAGCCCTTCCAGCCGGGCGAGTTCCTGGCGCGCATCCGCGCCGGGAAACGGATCGTCGATCTGCAGAAAGAGCTCATCGCCTCGAACAAGCGGCTGGAGCTTCTCTCCATCACCGACGGACTCACGAAGCTTTACAACCATCGCCATTTCCAGGATGAGCTGGCGCGGCAGTTCGACGAAGCCGTGAGGTATCAGAGACCGCTATCGCTGGCTTTGATCGATCTCGATTTCTTCAAGAAGATCAACGACACATACGGTCACGCCGCCGGCGACACCGTCCTGCAGGATGTATCGGCGATTTTCGCCGGGTCGGTACGCTCTTCCGATCTCGCCGCGCGGTATGGCGGTGAGGAGTTCATCGTGATGATGCCCGAGACCGATCTCGAGGATGCGGTTACCTTCGCCGAGAAAATCCGGGTCATGGTCGGCGAGAAGCCGATCACGACGGCAGCCGGAGAAGTGCCGGTCACCGTGAGCATCGGCGTATCGAGTTATCCCTTCTCCCGGCTCAAGACTCCACGGGAGCTGATCGATGCGGCCGACAAGGCCCTCTATCGCGCCAAGCGCAATGGTCGCAACCAGGTCCAGGCGGAGCGCCGCATTGAGGGACAGACCCGGAAGACCCGGGTCAAGGCCAGCTAGCGAGTGCCGTAGAAGGGTCCCTACCTGTGGGCCAGCCGCTCGTCCAGCTCGCGAGTGCGTTCGGCGACGATCGTCGAGAGGTTAGCCCCTCGTGTGCGAGCACCGTCGAGATCACCGGCACCGTGTGAGAACTGCTCCACGCCACTTTCCAGCGCCGCCGCTTCCGTCGAGATCATAGAGAAACCGTAACTTCCGCCCGCACCCTTGAGTTGGTGCGCCAGGTAACTGATCCGATCGAGGGCTGCCTTATCGAGTTGCTCGGCCTTGAGAAACTCGACGATCTCTCGAACCTTGCCTTCAGCCTCGATGAGAAACTCTTTTTTCAACTCGTCGAATTCGAAATCCATGATTCGTCTATCCTGCACGTCATATGCCGCAAGGGGCGGGATAGGAAGAGTATCGCTAACATGTGAGCCGCTACAAGAATCGAATCGTTCCGAAAGCAGAGGGAACGTGAAAATCAGCAGGTTTCCTCATGGTCGGGCTCCAGGCAGAATAGTTGTCCCCCGAGGGACGCCGATCGACGCGATAGAAATTCGCGCGCCATTCTGCTCCCGGACCGGGCACGCCCCATCCGAGGCCCTCGAAGGGGATGCTGACGACTGTGTCAAAGGTGACGATCGAGCCGGTGCCGGAGCGTCGAAGAGCGGTCCAGAGCTTGGAACAATCCCAGGCCCGATCCACCTCTATACCCTGGCGGCTGCCGTTCGGTGAGTAGATCCGCGCATCGAAGAGGGTTCCTTTCGGGCTGACCTCGATCTCGACATACCTCCGCAGGTCGGAGGCCGCCAGAAAGATCTCCACGACGTCCTCCTCATACAACGGCTCGTCGCGTTGCAGATACGAGGCTTTGTATACCCGGTCATCCTGTCCGCTGAAAAGAACGTAGAGCCTTCGAGTGTCATACAAGGCGGCGACTGATGTCGCCAGTGGGGCGTCCAGGCCATTCGTAGCATCGCGGAGCGGTGCCGCCGGCGCCGCACCCTCGAGCAGCCACAGATCCTCGAGGGAAAACTCTCCGCGGCGAACCTCCAGCAGGGGAAGGGCAGTCATGGGGACAATGATGTCAGATGTTGGATGCGGGATGCGGGATGCGGGATGTTGACGCAACACCCGTGTGGAGCGGCTGTCCTCGGCCGCCCCTCTCACCAGATGCTAACAATTCACCACGACCAAAAGGCGCCGCATCACACGATGGGACATTCTCGCCCCTACTTAGCACGGCCGTTGCAAAAGCGTCCCCTCAGTCATCTGAAGTCTGCATCTGACATCCGGGAGAACTTTGTGCGAAAACTTTTACTCATCGTCCTGCTGTACGCAACGTCTCTGTCTGCGCAGACTTTGGAGTGTCATCATCTCGCCACCTGGGGCGCACGGGGAAGCAGCCGCGACTTTCTGGTGGCTGGCAATCGTGTCTATGCCGCCGACGGCCGAGGGGTCACTCTCTACGACATCAGCAACCCGGCAATCATCCGAGTGATCGCCAGCAGAGAGACGAGCAGGCCCTCGGTTACCGTGACACCCGCCGGTGATGGAGTGGCGATCCTCAGCGAGAATCACATCGATCTCTTCGACGCCGGCCTGAACCTTCTCGACAGTGTCGACATCCGTGCCCCTCATATCGCCAGCAATGGCAGGATCCTCGTCTCGGCCGGCGATGCCCTCACACTCTGGGACGTCTCCGGAGGCCGCCTCGAGAAGATCAGCTCGATTCCCTTGACGACTCGCATCAACGCCCTGGGGTTACTTGGCACAGAGGTTTTCCTGGCTCAGAACGAGAGCTTCACGGACGTGTACGAGGTGTCGAATCGCTCTTTGCGGCGACTGGCCACCCTGCCCCTGACGGCAGGCTCGTTCGCCGCGGCCGGCGTTCGTGTCTACGCAATCAGCGGAGGAAATGTCACCGTCGTCGACACAGCTTCGGCGACGCCAAGCGTTGTTGGAAGACTGAGCTTTGCCGATTCTCTGCTGCAGAGTGGAGCCATCGTGGGGAACATTCTCTTCGTCGTCGATCGCTTTACCAGCGTAATGGCGATCGACATCTCGGATCCACAGAACCTGCGGGTTGCAGTCACCATCACCATGCCCATTCGAGCCATCGCTGCTTCGGGAGACACGGTCGTCACCTCGGAAGTCCTGCTCGATCAGAACGGATTTACAGCCGAGACGTCGCAGCCCCTGACAGTGTTTCGTGCCTCGGGCGCGCAGCTCCAGGAGCTGGGGTCATTTCATGACTTCGCCGGCCCGCTCGGAGGCGTAGCAATCAATGGACGTTACGCCTTCGTCGCCGACGCACCGATGTTTCGTGTCCTCGATATCACCACG
>DASZZV010000247.1:0-33483 GCA_035544835.1 Thermoanaerobaculia bacterium | reverse complement strand
TTCTTAGAAGCCGCAGCGAAGGATCTCAAGATATAGCGATCTGAATTCAGATCCTGCCGCTGGAGATCCTTCGCCGCGGCGGCTCAGGATGACAAGCACGTTTCTTTCCCTCATCGGGGACGCCTGCGTCGTTCCCCGGCTCAGAATGACGACCACCTTGTGTCATCGTTCCTTCAACGACGTTCGCGTCGTTTCCCTGCTCGGGATGACGCAACTACAAACTCGCGCCACCCGAAGCTCAAATCAATCCCGCAATTTTCAGCGCCTTTGTCACGTACGACGAATGCGGAACCCGCCCCAGGTCGTGAGGCTGGATCCAGCGATAGGAATCGTCTCTATCGGCGATGGAATCACTCCACTGCGCCTTGAAGACATCAAAGCGAATCCTGCGATTGGTTACCGTATGCGCGAAGCTTCCCAGCAGCGCACCGGCCTGGAATGAATCGTCAGAAGACCCTAACAGTGCGCTGCTGCCATGAGGAAGATGAAACATTCCACCCATCAAGGGACCCTGATGAAGACGAAAGAGCAATGCACCGGCCCGGTCTTCGACGATCCAGAGGGGAATAACGAGATTAACCGTTTCGGCGCGGCGGGCCGGTGGCGGGATCTCCCGCTCCAGTCCGCGCCGTCGAGCCAGGCAATGCTCCGCGACGGGGCATTCGTGGCACAGCGGCACCAGAGGCCTGCAGACCATCGCCCCGAGCTCCATCATTCCCTGGTTGAAGTCCCGTGGCGTCGCGGCGACCTCAACGAGCTCTGATGATTTTTTCCAGATCTCCCGGACCTGGGCCGGTGCTTTCGTTTCACCGTCGAGAGCAAACAGCCGGGCCAGAACCCGCGCTACGTTTCCATCGACGATGGGAGCCCGCTCGTTGAAGGCGATGGAGAGAATTGCGCCAGCCGTGTAACGGCCGATGCCAGGGATCTGTCGCAATCCGGCGTCAGTCCCGGGCAGCTCACCGCCGAAGCTCTCCATGACTACTTTCGCCCCGGCCTGCAGCGTGCGCGCTCGCCTGTAGTACCCGAGACCTGACCACTCCGTGTGCACCTCTTCTTCCGTCGCCACCGCCAGCGCCGCGATCGATGGGAACCTGCTCATGAAGCGGGAGAATCGAGAGAGAACAACCTCCATTCTCGTCTGCTGCAACATCACCTCGGACACCCAGACCTGGTAGGGATCATAGGTCTCGCGCCATGGGAGTCTCCGCTGGTGCCTTCGAAACCAGGCTTCAAGGGGAGAGGTGATTTTCCTGACCTGCATTCGACCGGGATTGTACGCACGGACCGGCCCGAGGAGATTGGGCCAATTGAGAATTGAGAATTGAGAATTGAGAATTGAGAAAGTAGCTGGTGCGTTGTCTCTTTACTTTCTCAATTCTCAATTCTCAATTCTCAATTCTCAATTCCTAAGGTGGCCCCAGATCGCCGTGACAGTGCGCTGGTCCCCGGCGCGGTATGCACGATCGACAAGCGCGACATAAACGTCGTCGCTGAGAGGATGCGTGGGTCCCACCGCTCCCCCTTTGCGAACAATCGCCACCTCCCGGCCGCGGAGAGACGAAATCGTCAACCGTTTCTCAGCCGAGGACATTCTCAACCAGCGATCGCGATTGATCTCCGGGCGGCCGCAGCCGACGAGCACAAGCAGCAGACAGATTGCGAGCGCGAGTCTGCGTAGGATCGGTAATCGGGTCATTTCGCCGGAACGGTACTGACGATCCTCCGCTCGCGCCACCTCTGTGCGATCGGCATCTCCCTTCCGCTACCGAAGGCCTTCATGGACACGCGGAGCGCCGGCGCTGCCTGGCGTCTCTTGAACTCGTTTCCGTCCACCATTTTCACGATGCGCTCGACCAGGGTCCGGTCGAATCCGATCGCGGAGATCTCGTCGATCTCTTTCCACTGCTCGATATACAGCTTCAGGATCTTGTCGAGAACGTCATAGGGAGGCAACGAATCCTGATCGACCTGATTGGGTCGTAGTTCGGCGGACGGAGGCTTGGTGATCGACGCTCGTGGAATAACCTCGCCGTGGCGATTGATCCATTCCGCGATTTTGTAGACGCTGGTCTTGTAGACATCACCGAGGACGGCCAGGCCTCCGGCCATGTCGCCGTAGAGCGTGCAGTAGCCAACAGCCAGCTCCGACTTGTTTCCCGTGCTCAGAACCATCGCTCCGGTCTTGTTCGACCAGGCCATGAGCAGGTTCCCTCGAATGCGAGCCTGCACATTCTCGTCGGTCAGATCGAACTTCCGATCCGAGAAAAGATCGTCGAACGATCGGCGGTACGATTCATAAATCGAATCGATCCTCACAATCTCGAAGTGAATCCCGAGATTGCGCGCCAGCGCCTCGGCATCATCAATACTGTGCTGCGAGGAAAACGGCGAGGGCATGGCGATACCCGTTACCTGGTCGCGCCCCAGAGCTTGCACTGCCAGTGCGGCCGTCACTGCGGAATCGATCCCGCCCGACAATCCGATGACGACCCGTTCGAAGCGGCATTTCGTGATGTAGTCGCGCAGCCCGAGCATGAGTGCTCGAGCGATCTCTTCTTCTTCCAGCATCGTCGCGGCCGGCTCGCAGCGGGGACCATGCAGGGGAACCATGGCGAAATCGGTCTCGAACGACTTTGCGCAATAGATGGTTTGCCCGGTCTCGTCGATTACGATGCTCGAGCCGTCGAACAGCAGCTCGTCGTTTCCTCCGACTTGATTGAGGTAGACGATAGGAACCTTGTGCCGCAGCGCGATTTCGCGGAAGAGTCGATAGCGATTCTCCCTCTTGCCGACGTTGAACGGTGATGCGGAGATGTTCAGCAGAACCTCGGCGCCTTCGGCAACCAGCTCGTCCACCGGATTCAGCCCGTATCGCCGGCGTCCATTGTCCTGGTCCTCCGACCAGAAGTCTTCGCAGATCGACACGCCGACGCGCTTGCCGAACAGCTCGACCGGCGACACGTCGCGTGCCGGCTCGAAGTAGCGCAGCTCATCGAAAACATCGTAAGTCGGTAGGAGAGATTTCACCTGCTCCAGCAGGATCCGGCCGTGCTGTGCCACTACGGCGACGTTGTTGAAGGGCTTCCCGAAAGGATCAGAGTTGCGGGTGACGCAGCCGAAGATGAGAGCCGTCTCACCGGTCATGGCCACGAGCGAATCGCGAACCGCCAGAGCGGAGTCGACAAAGACCCGCTTCTCCAGCAGATCTCTCGGCGGGTAGCCGGTCACAGCCAGTTCCGGCACCATTACCACCTGCGCACCGGCCGTTCGCCCCATGTCGTAGGCGTCACGGATCTGTTGCGCATTAGACTCGAGAGCACCCACGGTGGGGTTGATCTGTGCGATAAAGATTTTCATCGGTCGAGGATCCAAGCCAAACCTTTTGTCATTAGGGACGTTCTAACAGTATTAGGCGAACAAGAGCAAAACAACGACCAGGCGGGTCATCGATGCAGAAATCGCTAATTCTCTATCTCCTACTCTCGGGCTCGGCGCTATATGCCGACGTGCCGTCAGGCATTTTGGTTCGCGCCGTAAGGGCGAGTCAGCCGCCGGTCATAGACGGTGAACTCTCGGATGCCGCCTGGCAGGAGGCGCCGCCGATCACCGAGTTTACGCAACACGACCCGGAGGATGGCAAGCCGGCCACGCAGCCGATGAGCGTTCGCATTGTGTACGACTCAGAGGCCATCTACGTCGGCGCCGAGATCACCGATTCCGGCCCGGTAGACGTCCGCCTTCTGCGGCGCGACGCCGACGTTGTCACCGACTACTTCGGGTTCCTCGTCAGCCCATACCATGATGGCAAGAGCGGAACGGGCTTCTGGGTCACCGCCTCCGGCGTCCAGGCCGATGCGGTTCTCTATAACGACATCTACGACGATTTCGATTGGGACGGAGTCTGGTCATCAGCCACGAAAGTCACGTCCACCGGGTGGAACGCGGAAATGCGCATCCCGCTCTCTCAGCTTCATTTCACGAGCGCTGAGGTGCAGACCTGGGGCGTGAACATCATGCGCGACACGCGGCATAATAAAGAACAAGACCGGTTGGCCAACACTCCGAAAGATCAAACCGGGTTCGTTTCCCGTTTTGCCACGCTCACCGGAATCGAGGCAATTCATCCCCGACGAAGCATCGAGGTGCAACCCTATCTGGTGGGCCGCTCCAATCTGACCAACACCGTTTCGCGCTCCGATCCCTACAATCAGCGAAACGAGACTCTTGCCAGCGCGGGACTGGACGCGAAAGTCGGCGTGACGCCGAACCTCACTCTCAATGGCACAATCAATCCGGACTTTGGTCAGGTCGAAGTCGACCCTGAGGTCGTCAACCTGTCGGCCTTCGAGCTCTTCTTTCCCGAGAAGAGACCGTTCTTCGTGGAGGGATCGAACCTCTTTGCTTTCGGAAACGGATCATCGAACAACAACTTCAACTTCAATTTCTTCGCGCCTAAATTTTTCTACTCCCGTCGTATCGGCCGCGAGCCGCAAGGCCGCTCGCGTCTCTCCTACGACTACCTCGGCGCGCCTTCGGAAACGACCATTCTCGGAGCTGGTAAGCTCACCGGGCGGTCGGCATCGGGATGGTCGATCGGCCTTCTCGATGCGCTGACCAGTAGCGAGCAGGCCCGTTTTCAGCTGGGGAGCGATCGATTCTCGCAAACGGTAGAGCCACGTACGAACTATCTCGTGACCCGTTTCGCGAAGGATCTCGGCACGCGCGGCCGGCTTGGCGTCATGGTGTCGTCAGTCGACAGATCGCTCAACGACGACGTCGGCTTCCTGCGCAAGAATGCCCGATTCGGGGGCGTCGACGCCTACTGGTTTTTCGGCAAGAACAAGGACATCGTGCTGCAGGGGCTCCTGGCCGGCACGCGCGTCGACGGCAGCTCGCAATCAATCGCTCTCACCCAGCGATCATCGGCTCATTACTTTCAGCGCCCCGACGCGCATCACGTCACGTACGACCCCTCGCGGACCTCGCTGAACGGAGTCGGTGGACTGGTCACGCTCGCCAAACAGACTGGTCGATGGAAGTACAACATCCAGGCTCAGAGCTACTCACCAGGGTTTGAGATCAATGACATCGGTTTTCTCCAGCGAGCCGACGCCACGGCCACGCATGCCGTTCTCTCTTACGACAACCCGACCATCAACAAAGTCTTTCGAAGCCGCGGTTTCTGGCTGGCGAAGTTTCAGAAGTGGAACTGGGATGGAGACTTGATCACCAATGGCATCGGGTTGAATCTCCACTCGACGCTGGCGAACTATCACCGTTTGGTCCTGTCGATCTTCAAAGGCTTCGAGCATCCCAACGATCGCGATACACGAGGCGGTCCGCTGACATCGGAGCCGCGCGACTTCAATGTTTTCGCCTACTATTCGACCGACCAGGCGCGGGCCTTCTCACTGCAGGTGAATGGCAGCCGCGGATATAGCGCCGCCGGCTCCCATGATGTCAACGGCGGATTTACGGTTACGTATCAGCCGGTATCAAACCTTCGTGTGAGCGTCGGCCCGACCTACGAGCGTTCTCACGAATTTCACCATTACGTCGACACCGTAGTCGACCCGTCGGCCTCGGCGACGTACGGAAAGCGCTACGTTTTCGGGGAGCTCGATCAACATACATTTGATCTCGGCACCAGGCTGGACTGGACGTTCTCGCCCCGTCTGTCACTGCAGCTCTACATCCAACCCTTCATCTCATCGGGCGATTACGGCAGCTTCAAAGAGCTGCGCCGTCCCCGCACGCTCGATTTTGAACGGTACGGTCAGGATGGCGGCACCATCGCTTATGACCCTGAGAGAAACTCCTACACGGTCGATCCCGATGGAGTCTCGGGGCCCGGCAAAGAATTCGGCTTCGGCAACCCCGACTTCAATTTCAGAAGCGTGCGCGGGAATGCCATACTGCGTTGGGAGTTCCGTCCGGGCTCTACGTTGTTCCTCGTCTGGAACGAGAACCGGGCCGCCAGCGAGCCCTTTGGCGACTTCTCCCTGCGACGGGATCTCTCGGCCATCGCCAACGTGAAATCCGATGACGTCTTCCTCCTTAAAGTCCGGTATTACCTGCCTTTGTAGAATTGGCCGTGTTCTTGTAAGAAAATCGGCCCATGGATAAGGATTGGAGCACGATCAACGTTCAGGGCGAGCAGGTCTTCGGGCGCGATGAAGAGACGCGGCAGCGTCTGATGCATCACCGCGAGGCCCTGACGTCACTGATCCAGAGCGCACCGACCGAGGAGTTGGCGCGACGTTACAGCGATCTGAGATCAGAGATACAGCAATCCATTCAGCGTATCGACGACCAGAGTCGAGCAGGCGCGGGTGCTGCCTCTTCAGCCGCCGCCCCGACGCCAGACGCGGCAAGTGCGCGTCCCGGCACATGGACGAACACCCGACCCTACGAGCCCGAGGTCGGGCTACCGGCAACTGCCACCGAGGCAGCACCTCAGAACAACCGCACCATCATTTTGCTGCTGGTCGGCCTCGTCGCCCTCTCCGCTTTTGGGCTGCTGGGATGGCGATACCTGAGGCGTCAGGATGGCGTAAAGGCGGGGGAACCGGCTGCTGCGTCGACCACCGCCGAATCGACCGCCGACTCCCGCATCGTCGAAGCTCCGCATGCGGCATCGACCGATCGCGCAGCGGTGGCAGCCGACGGACTGCTGGTCACGCCGGCCAACCTGAGCTTCGGGAAGGTGCGGAAGGGAACACGAATCGTGAAGAAATTCCAGATCGCCAACAACTCCACCGAGCCCCTGACGATCTCCGCAGGACGTTCCCAATGCCACTGCCTGTGGTTTCAGTTCGCTTCCAAGGTTCCCGCTGGAAGCAAGGTTCCTCTGAGCGTGACCCTCGATGGTGCACGCGCTAAGAAAGGAGCGGTGAACGAGACCATCACGATGACCAGCAAGGAACATCCCGACGAGAAATCGACCTTCGGAGTAACGGCGAACGTGGAGTAGGGGCCAAATTCGGATTTCGAATTTCGGATTTCGAATTTCGAATTTAAAGGCAGACAGGATCCCGGTGTTGAACCTGGTTTTGCCTTTAAATTCGAAATCCGAAATCCGAAATCCCACCCGACACCATTTGTTTGCAGCCCGGCGCAAACTTTTCGGGCTCCCGTTCGTCTATCCAATAGAACGAATGGAAGGAGTCTCAAATGGTCAGGGCAAATGAAGACAGTCAGGACATCTCGGTAGCGGAAGAGATTCTGACGATCGTCCCCTCTGTCGAGGTAATCGGCGAGGACAAAAAGACGATCCGCTTTCGCTTGCGTGGACCGCTCGGCTCGAAAATCGTGGTCTTCTGCCGGAAGAGTCTCCGGCGTCTGGCCAGTGATATTCACCGGCGGGCCAAGATCGAGTATCTGCAGCGCGACATCAAGCGCAGCCTGCAGCGCGCCTCCGTCTATTCGTATCCCCGCCGCCTGGCCAGCGGGTCATAACCGCAGACAACATACCGACCCATCCCCCTGAAACCCTCCGATCTGACCCGCTGGCCGCGGGTCAGACCTTTTTGGGGCTTGTCATCCTGAGCCGCCGCGGCGAAGGATCTCCAGTGGCAGGATCTGAATTCAGATCGTCCTATCTTGAGATCCTTCGCTGCGGCTTCTAAGAAACTGCCAGTATCTATGCGGGTTCCCCGATGTGTCATCCCGAGCCGCAGCGAGGGATCTGGGCGGGGGCCCTTCCATCGTAGTGCTCGCGAACATTTTCGATTGCCGAGGGTCTAAGGCCCCCGCCCAGATCCCTCGCTGCGGCTCGGATGACACCCACTCAGTTTCTTTTCTCAGTGGCAGCGACCACGCTGTCCCCGGCTCGGGATGACACCCTGGTTTCTTTCACTCAGACGCCGCGCTCCGCGGTCAATCGCTCGGGATGACAACAAAGGCAAAACCGCGCTATAGCCTAAAACCGTTTTACCTGCTCCAGGTATCCCTCGTAGTTTCTCTTCATCTCGCCGATCGAGTCGCCGCCGAATTTCTCGCGCATAGCGTCTGCGAGCACGATGGCCAGCATCGCCTCGCACACCACGCCGCAGGCCGATACTGCGGTGATGTCGCTGCGCTCCCACTGCGATCGATCGGCTTCGTGCGTCTCGATGTCGACCGACGGAAGCCCGCGGCGCAGTGTGGAGATCGGTTTCATGAATGCACGCACAACAACATCCTGCCCGTTGGTCACGCCGCCTTCGAGACCGCCGGCGCGATTGGTCTGCCTGTAATAGCGCCGCTCCTCGTCGAAGTAGATCGGATCGTGAACCTCGGAACCGAGGGACCTGGCCGCGGCGATTCCATCGCCGATGGCCATGCCCTTTACGGCATGGATGGACATGATCGCCTGGGCGATCCTGCCGTCGAGCTTCTCGTTCCATTGGATGTAGCTTCCCAGCCCGATCGGTACGCCGGTAGCTGCGATGGCGATGACGCCTCCGAGCGTCTCGCCCGCTTCGCGCGCGCGGTCGACACGCTCCATCATCGTCTTCTCGGCGTCGCCATCGACGGCGCGCAGCGGGGAGGTGTCATCGACTGCGGCGAGCGCCTGGTAGCTGATCGGCCTGCCGGAGTCTCCGGCATCGCCGAGGGCGAGAACTCCCGACCGGATGTGAATATCGAAGAAGCGAAGCAGCTCTTTGGCAAGGGCCCCTGCGCCAACGCGGGAAGCTGTCTCCCTGGCCGATGCGCGTTCGAGTATGTCGCGGAGATCGCGTCGGTCGTACTTCTGGCCACCGGCGAGATCGACGTGTCCGGGGCGCGGCGAGTGCACACGTCTCTTGTGCGCTTCCGCCTCAGCGACCTCCCAGATGTCCATCGACCCCTTCCAGTTGTCGTGATCGCGATTGCGGATCAGGAAAGCGATCGGCGAGCCGAGCGTCTCACTACCCCTGACACCACTGATGATCTCGAGCTCATCCTGCTCGATCTGCATGCGGCCGCCGCGGCCGTAGCCGTGCTGGCGCCGCGCCATGTCGCCGTTGAGGCGCTGGCGATCGAGTGGAACGCCTGCCGGCATGCCGGTGACGATGGTGCTGAGTGACGGCCCGTGTGATTCACCGGCGGTCACGAACGTGAACCGACTCATGCCCGCATTGTGGCTGGCGGAATTGAAAATTGAAAATTGAAAATTGAAAAAGTGAATCGCGAGACGTATGCAGTCGGTTTCTGACGGGGCGAAGGAACCGGCCGCAGGCCGTGCGTCAGCGCCTGGCGGCATGGCGCCGTGCGTCGGAAACGAAGATGGAAAACGGAATCGCGTCGCTGCTGCCGCACGCATTCGACAGCCGCAGCCAGAAAGTAGTGCTCTGAGTCAACGCCGGGGTGGAGAACGGCACCCCCTCACCAATCGGCGTCGTGTCGTTCGCCGAGGCGTACCACTTGATGTCCACCGGATCGGTGGCCATAAACGCAGTGTTTAGGATCGCTCTCTCGCCGAGGCGAGCAGTGGACATCGCCGGGTTGGCGAGCAGCGTGGGCGCCGTGCACGCGGTCGAGTCCGACAAACCGATCTTCATCACGTACGGGCCGAGCGTCGGCTGCCTCCCGCTGGGCACGTCCCAAAGCGTTTCGGCCTGAAGGCGGTACGTCCTCGTTTCTTCTATCGTGTAGGTCATCGTCTCCCTGCTCACGCCGCTCGACAGCCACGAAACGCTGACATCGGGACCGGAGACATCTTGACGGATGAGCATGAAGAGGAGGACTTCAAATGCAGTTGACGAGTAGTCGACTGTTAAGGTCTGTCCGCGCCGTGGAGAGATGGTGAAAACATCATCGCGGAGGCCAAGCTCGTTCTGGCATGTCGACGGAGTCATCTCGCCATAGATCGTGACGGGCAGTGTGATGGCGATGCCGCTGCACGGCGGAGGCGCGAGCTTGGCGCTGGTAACGAGCGACCGTTGAAGATTGGCTGCCCTTCGCACGAGCCCGGCCGTTTCCTCCGGATCGTGCGCGAACGCCGTTGCTGCTGAAAGCAGCATAGCAGCGATGCACAGCGGCGCCGGGAATTTGAACATGGTGAGCGCTCAAACGAGCGAGGCCGCAGAGCAATTCCGCCGCGCGCCCGTAGCCCATGCTGGCGCCGCGCCGGCTGGGAGAAAGGATTCTGCGCATTCACCGAGGGGAGCGGGCGCCTCGCCCGCATCTCTGAAGTTTGGCCATTCGTGGGCGGCCCGGAGGGCCAGTAAGCTGGTAGCCAGTGGTGAGCGAAGCGAACCACTGGACGCGGGAGAAGACGCCGCCGGGCGCTGCCAAACGGGCGTCAGCGCCTGGCGGCATGGCGCCGTGCGTCGGAAACGAAGATGGAAAACGGAATCGCGTCGCTACTGCCGCACGCATTCGACAGCCGCAGCCAGATAGTAGTGCTCTGAGTCAACGCCGGGGTGGCGAACGGCACCCCCTCACCGATCGGCGTCGTGTCGTTCGCCGAGGCGTACCACTTGATCTCCACCGGATCGGTGGCCATGAACGCAGCGTTCAGGACCGCTCTCTCGCCGAGGCGCGCGGTGGACAGCGCCGGGTTGGCGAGCAGCGTGGGCGCCGTGCACGCGGTCGAGTCTGACAAACCGATCTTCATCACGTACGGGCCGAGGGTCGGCTGCCTCCCGCTGGACACGTCGTCCAGCGTTTGGGCCTGAAGGCGGTACGTCATCGTATCTTCAATCGTGTAGTTCATAGTCACCCTACTGATGCCGCTTGACAGGAACGACTGTTGGTCGGCAGGGCCGGAGCTACCGTTACGCAGCAGCATGAAGAGCAACACATCAAATGCGGTGGACGAGTAGTCGACTGTTAAGGTCTGTCCACGCCGTGGAGAGATGTTGAACACGTCGTCACGGAGCCCAAGCTCGTTCTGGCATGTCGACGGGGTCATCTCCCCATAGATCGTGACGGGCGGTGTGATGGCGATGCCGCTGCACGGTGGAGGCGCGAGCTTGGCGCTGGTAACGAGCGCCCGTTGAAGATCGGCTGCCCTTCGCACGAGCCCGGCCGTTTCCTCGGGATCGTGCGCGAACGCCGTTGCTGCTGAAAGCAGCATGACAGCGATGAATAACGGCGCCGGGAATTTGAACATGGTGAGCGCTCAAACGAGCGAGGCCGCAGAGCAATTCCGCCGCGCGCCCGTAGCCCATGCTGGCGCCGCGCCGGCTGGGAAGGAAGGATTCTGCCGCATTCTCCGAGGGGAGCGGGCGCCTCGCCCGCTCTGCAGAAACAAACACGCCGATTCTTCGGGCATTCGCTGAAGAGCGGGCGAGGCGCCCGCTCCCCTCGGGTGGGGCCGATACCCTTTGCAGATGACAGAATCAGTCTGCAGGCGTTAGTAATCCATTTTCAACAGGCGTTCTCGAGGCGTAGGCGAAGAGCGAGGCGCCGACGATGATCATGATGACGCTGATCAGCTGAGCGACCGTGAAGGGACCGAGCAAGCGGTCGTCTTTCGCGCGGACGATCTCGACGAGGAAACGCTCGATGCCGGCCAGCACGAGAAACATGGCGAAGATGCGACCACGATGGTGGGGCTTGCGGGCCATGAACATGAGAATTCCGAAGATCAGGAAGGCCGAGGCTGACTCGTAGAGCTGCGTGGGATGAACGCGAAGCAGGGTGTCACCGGCAAGCGATGGGTCGACCTTCACTCCGAATTTACGAAGGCTCTGCGCCGTGGTTGGCGGCAGCCCCTTCGGGAAAGCCATTCCGATGGCGCTGTCGGTTGGACGGCCATAATCGTCGCCGACCAGAAAGCAGCCGATTCTCCCGATGGCGTATCCGAGGGCCAGGGCCGGTGCGCCTCCATCCATGGCCAGGAGATAGGGCACCTTGTTGCGCAGAATGATGAAGCTGCAAACGGCGACGCCACCGATGAAGCCACCGTACCAGACAAGTCCGGCCCGCGAGAACAGGGCGTGAAAGTCGTGGTAGAGAATCGCAAAGTAGATCTTGGCGCCGAGGATTCCGCCCAGGGCAGCACCGAAGACGATGGAAGAAGCAAGATCGTCGGAGAGACCGTAACGACGGTACTGCCGCGTGAGCACCATTCCGGCGAAGATGAACGCCAGGAACATCATCACGCCGAAGGTCGTGATCTCGAAGTTGCCGAATTTGACGAGGGTAGGCCACATGACGCGCGAGAGGATAACAGGATTGGCGGAGGTCCTGCGGGCGAACTAACAGGGTATCGGCCGCACGCCGTGCGGCCCTACGTCATTGCACGAAACAGTGATGAGGCGCTGGACTCTCTATGATCAAGTTGCGCGAGAAACGTTGGTCGACCCGTGCAGCTGGCATAGGGCCGCACGGCGTGCGGCCGGTACCTTTGCCCGTGGAAGACGACCGATCGTGCGAATCCACGCGGCGTGGAATCTTCGCGCCCGCACACCCCGCTGGTGCAGGTCCGCACGGTGTGCGGGCGAAACAGGTGCCGTGAAAAATTTCAAAACTCTCGCAGTCCGAGGGAACCTCGGTGGATGAAAACGTCTTCGGTACTGCCATGGCGTCACACCATCAGACTGCAGGATTTCGACTACGCGTCGGCTGCCCTTTGGCACATCACGATTTGTGCGCGAGATCATCGGCCCCTTTTCGGCGCGATCAAGGACGGGGACGTGGCGCTAAACGCACTTGGAAGCATTGCCGCCGATGCGTGGGTGGAATCAGCAACCGTTCGGCCAGAAATTGTTTTTGACGAATGGATTCTGATGCCCGACCACCTGCACGGAATTCTGTACATTCCTGATAGTGGTCTTTCTCGGCCGCGTGGATCGGCGCTATTGCGCCCGCCTAGATCTCTTGGTTCTTTTGTGGCCGGTTACAAATCGGCGGTCACGGGCGCGATTCGGCGTTTGATCGGTGATCCAACCTTCGAGGTATGGCAATACAAGTACTTCGATGAAGGAATTCGCTCGATGGCCCAACTGGAAAGAGTTCGCCAGTACATTCGCGACAACCCTAAGAACTGGGTTCGAGACCGGTGCATCTGGTAGCCGAGCAGGGTATCGGCCGCACGCCGTGCGGCCCTACGCGTTGCACGGAACAGTGGTGAGGCTGCTGGATGTTTTTTAGATCAGGATCGCGCGCGAAACGTTGGTCGATTCGTGCCGTTGGCGTAGGGCCGCACGGCGTGCGGCCGGTATTTTCGCCCGCGGAAGACAACAGCACCGAAAGCCTTACGCTATCCGACCTTCTCCAGCTGCGCTTTCTGGTCGGAGATATAACGGAACACCGCGACTTTTCCGGCCGAGTCCAGATGCTGCGAGACTTCGAACAGCTGGATGGAAAGGAGCGTGTTCAAGCCATCGTCCAGCACTGCTTTGCGCTCTTCGAAAGGCAGCTCGGAGATGTTGGCGATCAGCATGTTCTCGTCGAATCGCCCGTACTGATCGAAGAAGACGCCGGTCCAGAGCTCGCTCTGGTCGGAGCTCTGGAGCACGGTCGTGAAGATGTCCCGCGCCCTGTCGTCTCCAACGGAGGTGACGAGTGCCTGATACAGGTGCTCGAACATCCCGTTGTAGGTGGAGATGATCTTCAGCAGCTCCGGAGAATCCTCGACGTCGAGGAAAACGGGGCGGAAGGTCCTCTCCTGGGCGGCTAGCTCGATGAGCCTTGCTGAAAGGAGCTGGAAGAGAATGCGCGTCACGTCGAACTCGGTCAGATCGTGCATCCCGAGCAGGTCGCGGATGGAGCGATGGCCGTCGATCTCGTGAAAGATGTTCATCTCCGTCGGAGTGAGATCCAGCTCCTCGAGGTTCGGCGCTGCGCCCGGCACTTGCTGAAAAATCATGTCCAGGCTGACGATCTTTTCCTTGATACGAGCGGTCTCGTCCATGCGACGGATGCCTTCCATGATGATGGAAGAGGTGTTGATGGAGAGTGTGATCCGCTCCTGCAAATCGAGGGCGCCTTCGAAGAATGAGAATGTTCCCAGCTTCCATTCGAAGAGCGCGTAAAGAATCTCGAGAACCTGGTTCTTGACGCCCCACCAGAGGTCCTTCGGGGAGAGATAGCCCATCTGCACCAGCAACTTTCCGTGGCGCAACTCGGGGGTGAGTCTCTTCTTGGATTGATCGTATTGGTCGCTGGTGATCTTTCCGTTGCGGAGGAGAAATCGCCCCAGACTGTCTTCGGGCGAGTTCGAGCTGGCGAAGACGATCTCGCCCTCATTCCAGTAGATGTTCCGCTCCAGTGTGTCCTGCCGGATCACCAGGCGGCCGGTCTTCCTGATCATGGAAATGAAGGAGAAGGCGTCAGGCAGAGTGACGGCGGCAAGGTCGCCTTCGAGAATGGCGCGCCGGCGCCGGCGGGTCTGCGTGTCGTCCAGATCGACTTTTGAGATTTCCGTCATTTCACGACCGTGCGATGGTTGGTCGCGAGTTCCGCGGCACGAAGTCGGTCAGGAGAGTGGCGAGCTTCTCTATTTCCGACGTCGTGGTGAAGCGGCTGGTCGAGACACGCACTGAGCTGCGAGCATCTTCCTCCGAAAGCCCCATCGCGAGCAATACATGGCTTGGCTCGACTCGTCCCGATGAACAGGCCGAGCCGGTCGAAACCGCTACCCCCGCCAGGTCGAGTGCGATCACCAACCCCTCGGCGTCCAGCCCGGGGAAAAGGAGGCTGCTCGTATTGGGCAGACGCCGAGCCCCGCTGCTGTTGACGACCAGATCGGTGAATCGCTCCCGCAGCAGTTTCTCCAGATCGTCACGCAGGCCCGGATCGAGCGGCGGCTCCGAGGAGGCAAGCTCGGTAGCCTCACCGAATGCTGCAGCCAGGGGAACGCTTTCGGTTCCCGCTCGCCGGCGGCGCTCCTGCGCCCCGCCGCGAAGGAGCGGCTCGAGGACCGTTCCCGCGCGAATGTACAACGCACCAATTCCTTTAGGGCCGTGCATCTTGTGAGCGGAGATGCTCAGAGTATCGGCCTGCAGCTCGGTCACGTCGATCGGAATACGACCGGCCGCCTGGACAGCGTCACAGTGAAAGTGGATCCGGCGCTGGTGGCAGACCGCGCCGACTGCGGCGGCAGGCTGAATGGCCCCGGTCTCGTTATTGGCAAGCATCAGGGCCACACCGCGCGTGTCGGCGCGAAGACTGGCGGCGATCTCCGAGGCGTCGAGCACGCCGTTGCGGTCCGGCTTGATCCACGTCACTTCGTGGCCGAGCCCCTCGATCCGTCGCATCACTTCGCGGACCGAGGGATGCTCGAGGGAGCCAGTTACAAAGTGGCAACGCTTGGTCGCTCCCAGAACTAGACCGCTCAAAGCTGTGTTATTCGATTCAGTACCCCCACTCGTGAAGACGATCTCACGGGAAGTCGATTTGAGAAACGACGCTACAGACTCACGAGCCTCTTCCAGGCAGCGGCGCGCGCGCTGTCCATCTTCATGAACACTCGAAGCGTTTCCCCACGTCTCCCGAGAGACGGTGAGCAATTTCTCCAGCACTCGCGGATGGATCTGAGTGGTGGCATTGTTATCGAGGTATGTTCGCATTGGAACAGATCATCTCAGCTCGAGGTCGCCTCCGTATGAAGAGACTCCTAATCGTAATGGTGGTCCTGTCAGCTGCAATCAACACTCACGCTCAATCCAACAATCCCGCGCCGCCGAAGGAGGCGGGGCAGCCCGCCGCGACGACGGTCGATCCGAGCCGGGACCCCGGCGTCCGGAAACTGACCAGGCGGGAGAGGAAGGAGGCGCTGAAAAACCTCCAGGAGAGGTTCCAGCAGTTCCTCAAGGACGTCGAGCCGATCATCCAGCCGACCGAGGTCGACACCTTTCTGATTCTCGAGTCCGATGCCCAGCGGGATCGTTTCATCGAGGAGTTCTGGAATCATCGCGACCCCGATCCGAAAGCGTCCGGCAATCCCTATCGCGACAACTATTTCGACCGTCTGGCCGAGGCGAAACAGAAGTTCAAATTCCTGATCTCTGATCGGGCCCGTATGTATCTGATCCAGGGAGAGCCCGGCGACGTGGTCAAGGTCGATTGCGATCGCTATCTGCAGCCCATCGAGGTCTGGCGGTACGCTTTTCTGGAAGGTCTGGGTCATGACGTCTCACTTCTTTTCTATATCCCGCGGTACGAGAACGACTACCGCCTCTGGAAGGCTGAGGGGACCGGCGCGGATGCACTGGGGCAGCTCCTTTCCATTGAGGGGCAGCGCCAGGGAGTCAACGGAGTGTTTCTGGAGTCGGCCGCGCTGGGCGCGACGATGGTGAGCAAGATCTCAATTGATTGCAAAGACGGCGATGCCGTATTGAAGGCGATCTATCAGACGCAGCAGAATCGTTTCGATATCCCCAAGCTGTTCATTCCTCCCGTCGTGAAAGAAGAGGACGTTCATCGCATGTTGCGCACGTCGGTCATCGCAGATCCGGCGGCCCGGAAGTTTACGGCCGAGATCTCGACGAAGTATCCGACCAAGCGTGGCGCGATGACCGCCGCGGAAGTGACCATCCTCGTCCCGACCAGCGAGCTCGTTGCCAAGGATCTCGGAGGTGCGAAGTTCTACGATGTCGATGTCGTTGGCGAGGTGCTGCGCAACGATCAGATGTTCGAAAGTTTCCGCTATCGTTTCGACTTCCCGGTCGAATCGGTCCAAGGCAGAATTCCGATCGTTTTCGAACGGTACCTTCGCCCTAACGAATATGTTGCACGGGTCAAGGTCACCGACGCGAATGCTCCAAGCGAAGCGATGCTCGAGCAGAAGCTGTCGGTCCCTTATCTCGAAGACTCAGCCGAGAGGGTCGCTCAAGTCCGAGAGGGGGAGCGTGCTGTCGGTCTGCTCCAGGAGCAGATGCACAGTCGTGAGGATCAATTGCGCATCGCGTCGCTGGGTGAGGACATGATCAGTGGACTCCAGCACATCGAGACCCTGGTCATCGGCGATCGCATCAAGGCAGTGGAGTTCTATCTCGATGGTCGCAAGGTCATGACCAAGCGCACGCTTCCCTACACGCTCGATCTCGACTTCGGTGATGTACCGCAGCCGCGGAAGATCAAAGCGGTGGGGCTTGATGAGAAGGGCGTCTTCGTGGCCGGCGACGAGGTGATCGTCAACACGGGGAGTGATCCCTTCCACGTCCGTATTGTCACCCCGCGCGTCGCCGTGAACCTGCAGGGTAAAGTCCGGGTCGAGATCGAGGCCGGAGCGCCGGAAGGGAAGGCGGTCGAGGCCGTGGAGCTCTATCTCAACGATTCGAAGCTGGCCACCATGTTCTCGCCTCCCTACATCCAGACCATCAACATTCCAGCGAATGTCGGGATTGGATACCTGCGAGCTGTGGCGCGCTTGAAGGATGACCCTACAACCGAGCCCGTTGAGGATGTCGTCTTGATCAACACCCCTGCCTTCATGGAGCAGGTAAACGTTCACCTCGTTGAGCTGCCGACCACTGTAATCAGCGGCAGCAGGCATTTGAACGATCTCTCGCAGACCGCGTTCAAGGTTATGGATCAGGGCAAGGAGGTGAAGATCGAGAAGTTCGAGTATGTAAAGAACCTTCCCTTATCTCTCGGGCTCGCCGTAGACACCTCCGCTTCCATGCGGCCGCGAATGATGGCCGCGCAGCGCGCCGGTGTGGAATTCTTCAAAAGCGTGTTGCGGCCGCGCGATCAGGCTTTCATCGTCGCTTTTGACACGCAGCCGTCACTACTGCAGAAGTGGTCGAAGACGCTGGCCGACATGAACGCTGCTCTCGCTTCGCTGCGTGCCGAGCAATCGACGGCGCTTTATGACGCGATCGTCTTCTCGCTCTACAACTTCAAGAACATCAAAGGACAGAAGGCGCTGGTCGTGATCACCGATGGAAAGGACACGGCCTCGAAGTTCACTTTCGATCAGGCCGTCGAATTCGCGAAGCGCGCCGCCATTCCGATTTATGTCGTCGGCATCGGGATCAAACCCAACGAGATTGACACGCGCTACAAGATGCAACGGTTTGCCGCGGAGACGGGCGGTTCATCATTTCAGATCACTGAAGTATCGGAGCTCAAGCGGATCTACAGCGACATCCAGGCCGAGTTGAGATCTCAGTATGTGCTCGGGTTTTATCCACCCGAAGGTGTCAAACCGGGAGGAAAGTGGCGCGAGGTGAACGTGCAGGTCACGCAGGGGAAGGCGAAGACGATCAGGGGGTACTACCCTTAAAGAGGTGGCAGTTTTATCTCCCCTCTCCCCGGCGGGGAGAGGGTGGCGCCGCAGCGCCGGGTGAGGGGCCGAATGTTCACGCTGCCGAACGTTTCGATACGAAACCAAAGAACCACACTGTCGCGCCCTCGAACGTCATCGCGAGACCGTTACGCCCCTCACCCGCGGCTGCGGCCGCACCCTCTCCCCGCCGGGGAGAGGGGAGAGTTCGGGTCGATGTTTTTGCCTTGAGTCAATAGAAGGAAGGAGCGCTCACTCGCTGGCCACCGTCGCCTTCCGCTCCTGCGCCACGCGTTCACGTTCCACGGCTTTCTGACTGCGGCGCTCGTTCGCTTCGTCCTTGAGGCGTTGACCGATGGCGCATCCAGTCGGCGTCGTAGCGAGGCCGCCCTCGGCGGTCTCCTTGAGGCCACGCGGAAGGGCCCGACCGATCCGGACCATGGCCTCCACGATCTCATCCATCGGAATTACGGTGTGGACGTTGGCGAGAGCCAGTTGCGCGCCGGTGAGTCCATGCACGGCGAAAAAGGAGTTGCGCTTGACGCAGGGAACCTCGACCAGGCCGCCGACCGGATCGCAGACCAGGCCAAGCGTGTTTTTGAGCGCTAACGCCGCGGCATTGATGCACTGCGCCGTGGTGCCGCCCATCATGTAGCACGCCCCCGCCGCACCCATCGACGCAGCGACGCCGACTTCATTCTGGCACCCGCCTGCCGCACCGGAGATGTTGGCCCGCAGTGAGATGAGGGAACCAACGCCTCCGGCTACAACGAGGGCGCGCACGGTCTTCTCCGGCGGGACATGACGCTCTTCCTCGAGTGACAGAAGCATGCCGGGGACGACTCCGCCGGCGCCGGCGGTCGGGGCGGCCACGATCACTCCCATGCGGGAGTTCTCGCCCATGACAGAAAGCGAGTAGATCATCGCTTTCACCGTGAGGGGATCGAGGAACGTGTTGCCGGCCTGAAACACTTCGTTGAGCGCTTTCGCTTCATCTCCGACCAGCTTTCCCATCGAAACGCCGCCGCCGACACCGCGGCGAATGCATTCCCACATGACCTCACGGCGTTTGGCGAGCGAGCTCAGAATCTGCTCGGCGGCGAACCCGCTCTCCTCGGAGTCTGATTGGAGGAAAACATCGGCGAGGTCACGGCCGAGGCCGATGGTTTCGAGTTCCTTGAATGTCGATAGCATTGTTTCTCCTGGGTGATGCCTGTGGGTACGAAATCGGAGTGGCGACATCCTGACGCCTGGCTCGGCGGTGTCCCGCGCCGCCGCCCTTAACGATCGCTTTGGTGAGAACGGCGGCGCGGGACGCCGCCGAGCCAGGCGGCAAAGATGCCGCCACTCCGATTTGCGCGCTCTGCCCGCCCTACGGAATCCTGTCGAGCTGTCTGGCCTCGTGGACGTCTTCGAGCGCCTCGATCTTGTCGAGAGCTGCTCTCGACAGGGGCGAATCGACGTCAATCTGCATGAACGCTTCCTTGCCACGCTGCTTACGCGAACACTGCAGCGAGGCGATGTTGACGCCTTCATTAGCGATAATCTCGGTCGTGCGATGAATCATTCCGGGTCGATCGCGATAGAAGAGCAGTAAGGTCGGTGAATCGCCTTTGAACCTGGCGGCGAAGCCATTGATGCGGAAAACCTCGATCGCTGCGCCGCCGATGGACGAGCCGACGATCTCGACCTCACGCGTTTTACCGCGAGCCTCGATCCGGACCGTGTTCGGGTGTACGTCGCCGAGGTCTTCCTCATTGAAGTCGACTTCGATGCCGGATTGTTCGGCGATGCGAATTGCCTCGGGAATGCGCGGGTCGTCTACGCTCCAACCCATGGTGCCGCCTACGAGCGCGAAGTCCGAGCCGTGGCCGCGGTAGGTCGCAGCGAGCGGCGGGTGCAGAAAGAAAGTCACCTTCACCGGCTCTTCACCCAGCACCTCCCATGCGACGCGCCCAAGGCGCGCCGTACCTGCGGTGTGGGAACTCGAGGGTCCAACCATGACCGGACCCATGATATCGAGGATGGGGATTTTACGATGCTGCTTCATAGGCATCCGTCGATTCTAATCGAGCCCTTGCTCATTGCTCGAAGAATCAAGGGCACACGAGGGCGCGCGCACCACCGGTGCCGAGCAGCCAGCATCGGCATCACCCGCTAATGTTATTTTGCTCAAATTGCGGGGTCGTGCCGCTTCGGGTACACTCGCCTTCGGTCAACATAATGAAGAAACCGGTCATTCTCGTCGTGGACGACGATGAGCCCATCCTTGGTCTCATGCGAACTGTACTCCGCGAATTCAAGTTCGATCCGATCACCGCCTCCTCGGGCGCAGCGGCGCTGGAAAAGGCCAGGGAAGGCTCACCCGACCTCATTTTGCTGGACATGAACATGCCCGGCATGAGCGGCCACGAGGCGGTCAAAGCGTTCCAGGCCGACGAAAAACTGCGCAGCGTGCCTATTCTCATCGTGAGTGGGGAGCCGGTGTCGCCGGGCGACCTGGAGGCGATCGGAGCGCTCGGCGCCGTGCAGAAACCCTTCGATCTGCCGCTGCTGATCGAACAGATCCACGCCGCCCTCCAGCCCGTTCCATCGCGCAGCTGACAGCGCCCTGCGGCGCAGACCTGCTGCTTTTCTCGCTCCGAGCTGTGCTATAAGTTTGCCTTCCCTAACATTTTCAGATCGGAGGCAGCGATGGTTCTCGAGAGTGTGAATGATCTCCAGGAAGCGCTGAAGAAGGCGGGCGTCACGTCGCACAGCGGTTCCCTTCAGGCGGCAGATCCCAGTCAGGTCAGGACCGGGCTGATCGATGACCTCGTATGGACCGCCGTATTCGGCAAGAGTGAGGAGGTCAAACACGAGGCGCGCGAGGCCATCCACGATCTCGCTTACGCATGCGGAGCGGTCCCTTCGTCGATCCAGAATCTGTACGATGCTCTTGGCCGCGGCGAGATCGAGAAGTCGTTCACCGTGCCCGCTCACAACATCCGGGCACTGACGTACGACGTTGCGCGCGCCCTGTTTCGCGCCGCCATCAAGCATGATGTCGGTGCCTTCATTCTGGAGATTGCCCGTTCCGAAATGGGCTACACGGAACAGCGGCCCCCCGAGTACGCTGCCTGCATCCTCGCGGCGGCCATCAAGGAGGGCTTTCGCGGCCCGGTCTTCATCCAGGGCGATCACTTTCAGGCCAGCGCCAAGAAGTGGGCGACAGCTGAGCGCGAAGGAGAGCGCCAGGCCATCGAGGGGCTCATCGACGAGGCGATCGCCTCGGAGTTCTACAACATCGACATCGATACTTCGACCCTCGTCGACCTGAGCTTTCCGACCATCGACGAACAGCAGAAAGCGAACTACGAGAACGCCGCTCACTTCACCCGTTACATCCGCGAACGCCAGCCCAAAGATGTTGAGATTTCTGTCGGCGGTGAGATCGGAGAGGTGGGCAAGGAAAACACGACGCCCGAAGAGTTCCGAGCTTACATGGAAGGTTATCGCCTGACCCTGGGCAACGGTTACAAGGGGATCAGTAAGATCTCGATCCAGACCGGTACGTCGCATGGCGGCGTACCGCTGGCCGACGGGACCATCGAAAAAGCCAAAATCGACTTCGACGCCATCCGGAAGATCTCGCAGATCGCGCGCGAGGAGTACGGCCTCTCGGGCGCCGTACAGCACGGCGCCTCGACGCTTTCAGAGGACGTCTTCGACAGTTTCCCGAAGAACAAGACCAGCGAGATCCATCTGGCCACCGGATTTCAGAACATGATTCTCGACTGCAAGGACTTCCCGGCGGCACTCAAGAAGGAAATGGTCGACTGGTGCTGGAAGACCTCTGCCGGCGAGAAGAAGTCGTCGGAGACCGACGAGCAGTTTATCTACAAGACCCGTAAGAAGACGCTGGGACCGTTCAAACGTCAGATGTGGGAAATGGCCGAGGCAAACAAGGCGGCCATCATCGGCGAGCTGCAGAAAAAGTTCGAGTTCCTGTTCGGCAAGCTGGGAGTTCCCGGGACGAAAGAGATCGTGGCACGCTACGTACCGGTGGATGGTAAGAAAATCCGCTCGACCCGCGGCAAACTCCAGACTTCCGACGCCATGGCCTTCGTCAACGAGGGTGAGGGCGAGTAAGAGAAGGCTTCCCTCTTCCCGGCGCGGGGAGAGGGTGCCGCCGCGGGAGTTAAGGCGAATGTTGAATGGTGAATGGTAAATGGTGAAATTGGACGGGCTGTGAGTGGGATCAGCAATTCAACATTCAGAATTCAAAATTTAACATTCACCATTCGCCTTTGATGCTATTCGCCCCGCCCCTCCGCCCACGCTGCGACGCGACTCCCCGCGCCCGCAGGTGATTTCCTCACCGTCGTAGGCCCTTCCCGGGGTTACAAATTCGCTCATCGCCTCTGTCGTCCGCCCAGTCAAGCTGAGGTCCCAGTGCCCTTCAAAGTTTGCTTTTTCTCTTTTCGTGGTTCTGATCGAAGCCTCTCGGTGATTCGGGTCACATCCTCAGCCCGCTGTCGGACTTACAATAGCGCAAGCCCGAAAGACGTGTCCGCTACTTTTCGAATGAGGTTCCCCTTGCGCAAATCTACCCTCGCCCTGCTCGCTCTCTTTGCCTTTGCATTCAGTTTCGCGCGGGTCGCCTCCGCGGCGGTCTATGTCGTTCCCCAAGACGGGGTGATGGTCAGAGGAGCATCCGGAATCGTCGTCGGAACGGTTTACGACTCGCGCAGCGAGCTGACATCGGAAGGACGTCTGCACACCGTCGTTGACCTCGCCGTTGAGGAGTCCTTGAAAGGAAGGTTCGAGAAAGGTCAGATGCTCGAAGTGTCTGAGCTTGGCGGAGAGTGGAACGGCTCCCGATGGGCCTTCGCCGGAGTGCCTGCTTTTCAACCGGGCGATCGTGTTCTTTTCTTCATGGAGAAAAACCGGTATCACGAATGGACGACGTATCAGATCGGACTGGGGAGTTTCTGGTTCGACGTCGATCAGAACGGACGGAAGATTCTGACGCGAGAGGTGGATCAGATCTGCGGGTGGGACGGCAATGGACAAACCTATCGCGACCTGCCTCGGGACGCTGTGCGCTTCGTGCAGTTTATCCGTGATGTCGCGGTTGGAGCGAAGGGCAGCGACTCCACGTACATGCTCGAAAGATCGTGTCCGCTTCACGTCGCCGCGAAGCAGATACCGGTCAGCGCGAATGCAACCGCCTCTTCGTATCTCGCCTTCATGGTCAACGGTAACTTCGCGAGATGGAAGACATTCACTCCTCCTAGCGAGACCATCACCTTCAAGGCCGCAGGCTCTCAGCCGGGGCTCGATGGCCCTACTGCCGCCTCGAAATCAGTGTCGGTCTGGACTGACGACTCGGCATCGACCGTTCAGTACGTCCTCGGTGGAACCTCCACCGCTACCTGTATCGGTTTCGGAGTCGATGGAAATGCGCCGAAGTGCGGTGGTGTGAGCGGAAACGTGATTCTCTTCAATGACCCCGCCGACGAGATCCCGGGGACGTTTAATGGAAGTGGCGTCGTGGCCATCGGTGGGCCCTTCATCTCATCCGAGACCTATCCGTTCTCAGGCGAGACGTTCGCGCGGATTGTTCAGGGTGACGCCGTGGTGCAGAGCGGAATCGGTGGGTTTCTCTCCCAGGCCTTTTTCGAAGCCGCGGTCGCTCACGAGATCGGTCATACGCTCGGTTTTCGTCACTCCAACGAGGGAACCCCCCTTGCCGCGAACGCATTGATGGCCTCGGTCGTCAACAACGGACCGGGAACGGCGACATTGCTGAGCTGGGACCAGGATGCCGTCAGAACGGTTTACGGAAATGGGGCGGTTTGTTCCAATGCGACGATCACGCAGCAACCGCAGTCTCAGACCGTCGGCATGGGGCAGACGGCGACACTAAGCGTCGGTGTGAGCGGCACGCCACCTTTCACATATCAGTGGTTCCAGGTGAACACCGGAAACACTACGACCCTGATTCAGGGCGCGACCAGTTCGAGCTTCACCACCCCACCTCTGAACGCGCCGACGAGCTACTGGGTGCGTGTGACGAATTGCTCCAACGCCGGCTCGGTCGACAGTGTCACCGCCACCATCGGGGTGAACTGTGGTCCGGTCATCACGAACATTTCCAACAGCATCACGATCCTGAGCGGGACGTCGGCGACCCTCAGCGTCACGGCCACGGGCCAGGCGCCGCTGACCTATCAATGGTTCACCGGACTTTCCGGAAACACGGTGAATCTGATTGCCGGGGCGACCTCGTCGACTCTCGATACCGGGAATCTGACGCAGACCACCAGCTTCTGGGTTCGCGTCAGTGGTGGATGCGCACCGTCTGCCAATAGCCCCACGATCACAATCACGGTCTGCAACGGCATCCAGATCCTTACGCAGCCGCAGGATCAGCAGGTAACGGCCGGACTGGGAGCGTCCCTCGTCGTCGAGATAATGGGCAGCCCTTCGCAACTTTTCTTCCAGTGGTTCCGAGGAGTCAGTGGGAACACATCGAGCCCGGTTGGCACGGGTCAGGTCTTCAATACCGGCGCCTTGAACAACACAACGCAATTCTGGGTTCGAGTGAGTAACAGCTGCTCGGTCGTGAACAGTGCAACCGCCACGGTAACTGTCATGCCTCAATGCGTCCCTCCGGCAATCACGGGCCAGCCTCAGCCTGCCACCGTGATGAATGGGCAGACGGCGAACCTCACCGTTGCCGCGAGCGGAACAGCGCTCGTCTATCAGTGGTTCCTGGGCATGAAGCCCGACATGATGCGTCCCGTCGGCGTTAACTCGCCAATGCTCACCACACCTGCCCTGACAGTGAATTCGATGTTCTGGGTACGCGTTTCCAACAGCTGTGGGTTCAAGGACAGCGATACCGTCGTCGTGACCGTGATCACGGCCTGCATGCCTGCGTCGGTGGTCTTTTCACCGAAGAGCGTCACGGCACAACCTGGGCAGAACGTGACACTCACCGGCATGGGCGCAGGAACGAGCCCTCTGGCTTTTCAGTGGTTCACGGGATCGAGCGGAAACACGGCCAGTCCGATTCCGGGAGCGACGACGAGCACACTCACCGTGACGAACATCCGCGTCACGACTTCCTTCTGGCTCCAGGTGCGGAATAGCTGTGGAATGGCCAACAGCAGTACGGCTACGGTTACGGTGGGGACGGGACGCCCGAGAGCTGTGCGGCGGTAAAGGCGTCTTAGACGGTTGGTTCTTGCGTGGCACAGGCACTCTTGCCTGTGTGCCGCGGCGTCGAGCCGCGGCGTTCCTGCTGCAATTCAACAGAGAAGCCGGCCTCGACGGCCGGCACACAGGCAAGAGTGCCTGTGCCACACAAGAACCAACCGGCGTAGCGTTACCGCTGAAGGAGGTCGCCGATGACGGGCTTGAGGCCGTTGATGATGAACTGAACGCCGATGGCGCCGAGGAGCAGCGCCATGATTTTCTCGAAGACGGCTCGACCGCGATCTCCGACCATTCGAGAAAGTGGCATTGCCGCCATGAGGGTGAGATATGAGGCGGCGCCGACGGCGAGAATGGCGACCAGGACGGCGAGTTTCTGCTCCATCCTGGGGTAGAGGTTTACGAGAACCATCACCGACGTGATGGCGCCCGGGCCGGAGAGCAGAGGGATGGCCAGCGGGACGACCGCAATCGCTGTAGGGTCGAAATCTGGACGGCTCTCGGCGACGGCAACGTAGGGATCCTCGAGGCGATGCTCCCCGCCCGTATTGACCAGGCGCCGTTCGTCCTCCATGAGCGTGCGAAGCGAGTTGGCGAAGAAGATCGTGCCTCCCATGATCTGAAAGGCCGGCACGGTAATTCCGAAGAACTGGAAGACATAGTTTCCGGCCAGAAGAAAGATCGTGAGCACTGTTGTGGTGGCTATTCCGGCGATCAGGGCGACG
The DNA here is from genome assembly GCA_035544835.1 of Thermoanaerobaculia bacterium. Classification (GTDB taxonomy): domain Bacteria; phylum Acidobacteriota; class Thermoanaerobaculia; order Gp7-AA8; family Gp7-AA8; genus DASZZV01. The sequence continues at coordinate 7,407 of DASZZV010000247.1, read as the reverse complement.
CGGGCACGCGCGCTCCGTTTCAGCGGCGCGGTCATGGCCACGAACGACGGAACGACGGCCAGAGGGTTCACCATCGTCATGAGCGCGGTAAAGGACAGCAATGTGATCTCGGAGAGAGGGCGCACGGCTGCAGTGTAAACGCCTTTGGAGGGTCTTGTCGGGTAGAAACAAAAAGGCCCGCTGCTTTCGCAGCGGGCCCGAGATGCAGTGGTCAGCAAAGAGTTACGGCTTGGTGGTGCAGAGCGTGTAGCTGCCGCTGCCGCTGTACGAGAGGACTTTCCACTCGTAGTAACCAGACGTGCCGGCGTAGCTGATGTTCTCGTTGGCTGTGGCGCTCTCAGAAGCTGCGACCTGAGCCCATGCCGAGCCATTCCATTTCAGGAGGTAGAGATCAAAGTCGGCGCCGGAGGCGGGACCGGTCAGCTTTGCGGTGTGCGTTCCGGAGATGGTGCTCTGGTAGTACGTACCGTTCGGCTGAATCTGCGAGACTCCCGTGCCGGAGAGCGATCCGCTATAGCTGGTGCAGCCCGGCGGGGGTGGTGCGGTTCCGCTGTAGGTAGCCTTGAGGGTCACGCCCGAGTAGGCGGCGTAGCCGTCGAGGTTGATGTACCAGTCGCCTGCGACCGGATTGGTGACAGTGACGGTCTCGTTATTACCGGTAAGGTACGGGCGGTAATCGTAAACGGTCTTGGTGGGGGCGGAGCCACGCTTGACATACATGTCGGCGTCGCCGGTTCCACCCGACATCACGATCTGAAGCTGAGTCTGGCCAGTGGGGACGGTGATCTTGTAACCGGTGAAGCTGCCCGTGGCGCCGGAGAGGCTGGAGACGGCCACGCCGTTGGAAAGGGTCGTGGTGCCACCGCCACCCGTTCCACCCGGGACGCCGACACAGTCCCAGGCCTGGTTGACGGTTGCGGCGGCTGCAGCGCCGTAAAGGTCAGTCGCGGCCGATGACGTCGCCGTGCGGGCTCCGGCAAAGTTCGTGGTCGAGGTCATGTACACGGTGAGCGCGCGGTACCAGATCTTCGACGCCATCTGCATCGAGGTGCCGGAGGTGGCGCTCAGCGGAGTGACGTTGACGGTGCTCTTGCCGCGGGGATGCGTGCCACCCATGACCATCTTGTTGAAGGCCAGGTTGCCGATGCCGGAGTTACTGTGCACACCGCCATTGTCGGCAGTGCCGGTGTAGCGGGTGGGGTACCAGTCGTAGTCGCCGTTGATGGCGGGGTCGGACATGCTACGGAGGGCGTCACCTGCCGTTCCGGGAGTGTAGATGTCTTCGCCGACCTGCCAGGTGGCGGCGTCCGGGGTCCAGCCATTTCTGGTGTAGGCCTCGGTGCTGTTGCCCTGGATGTCGGAGTTGGCTTCATTCAGTGCACCGGACTCGTTGGAGTAGTTGAGATTGGCGGTGCGCTCGGTGACGGCGTGGGTCAGCTCATGAGCGTCGACGTCGAGGGCTCGGGACAGGGCGATGAACTGCGTTCCGTCGCCGTCGCCGTACACCATCTGCGTTCCGTTCCAGAAGGCGTTGTTGTAGCTGGTGCTGTAATGGGCCGAAGACTTCATCGTCGCGCCGGCGTTGTCGTACGAATTGCGGCCGTGAACGTTCATGTAGAAGTCGTAGACGTTGCCAGAGTAGTTGTAAGCAGCATCAATTGCGGCGTCGCCAGTGAGCGCACCACCCTCGCTGATCTTCAACGTGCCCGGAAGGGAGGTGCCGTTGTTGGCGCTATAGACACTACGGCTTTTCGCGTAGTAGTACTCGGGAGACTTCTGAACGAGATCGCCGGTAGTGGCATCGGCATAGATCTTGTCGATCTGCGGACCGCCGTTGTTGTAGGAGGCGCGAACGACCCACGCCAGGAAGGCGTTGCTCTTTTCGTTCACGACATAGGTCAGGGTCGGGTTTCCGAGGGCCTGCCAGTTCGTGATGCCGGCCTGTGCGGCCGCTTTCTCGACGGCGGCGCGGCTGTCCATCTTGGGTGCGCGCGGCAAGTCGCGGTCAGCGGCGAAACGGCCGTTGATGGCGACGACGTTGCCGGTGCGATCGCTATGTACGATCAGCTCACCGCCGATGACCGGAAGACCACGAAGGGTTTGCTGGAGCTTGACGTGGGTCTGTCCCAAGGCGTCACTCGTCACGCTCTTCGCGTCAAAGTCCTCAGTGCCAACCGCGCCGAAGATAGAGCCGACATTCGCCTTGAGAAAGGCCTTTGCGGCCTGGTCCGGGGCTCCGTTACCAAGATGCCCGATGTTTCCAGTTACAAACGTCGGGACGCCTTTGTGGTCGGTCCCCTTGATGTCGATGCCGTTCGCGGCAGGATCTTTCGCGAACGTGACGCTCGCCGTGAGTACGACCAGGACTGAAGCAAAGAACTTCTTCATGCTCATGTCTCCCTTTCAAAATTATGAAGCTTGCGGGCTGGCTATAGAGCACGGCCGATACCAAGTCTTGTGAAACGTGTTAAGTCATTGTAATCAAACAGTTTATTGTGCTGTCATTCAAACGCATGGGTCAATATTGCGGCCGTTGGACAGCGCAGGCGAGGAAATGGTGGGTCAAAAACACGCCAGAGGTCTAAAACGAGACCCGGCTCAATGGGTAAGTCCGAAGCGTTGCGCGAGCGGATCGGGCTCCCCGCTCCAACAAATCCCGCAAATCACCGCTGTGGTGTGATCTTGAGGGTGATGCCGGCAGGAACAGTCCTTCGGCAGGTGGGTCTGGGTCAGCGTGCCGATCCGATCCCTCAGCCGGTTGATTTCCCGCGCGAACGCGGCCAGGTAAATCGAGGTTGCGCGCCAGGCGAGCTTGGCCTTGTCCTCTTCAGAGACAGCCAGTTCGACGTGACGCTGAATGTGAGCGACTTCTTCGTGCTCTTCGGGATTGAGCAAGGTGTCGGCTTGCGACTCATCGATGCCATCGAACATTGATTTCCCCATATGGAGGTTTGGGACGTGCCCGGTAGGCACGCCCGACCAGGTAGTGGAAGAGATTCGCTGTTGGTTCAGCGCCGGCCAAGTTTAACGCCACCGGTGCCTGGACGTGTCAGAGCTTGATTACGCCCACGCTTCTCTGGCCGAGAACGGCGGCGAGAAGCGACAACGTGCCCCAGGCGGCGAGCAGGCCGACACCGATTACGAAGGCCGCGCCCATCAGGAGCGGGAGCACCAGTGCCACGGCGATGACGATCAGAATCAGGAAGGCGGCCGCCTTGACGGTGACTCCGATCAGCAGGAAAGGCATGGTAATGATTCTGATGACCATCTTCAGGATGAAGCCCACGCCGGTCAGTACCACACCAATGAGGGCGATCGGGGCGACCAGGAGAACTCCGAATATTGTGAGCAACGCGAACATGTTCGACTCCTTCTCACAGTAGATACGGAGATGAAGGTGGGGAGTTGCGCGGCCTCGAGGTGTCTGCAGCTCACTTCCCTTGATCGTTCCTGGAAAGCTTTACAACGAAGCTGTAACCATGGCGCTCGAAGCCTAACGATTCATAGAAGCGATGAGCATCCCTGCGCCGAGCGTTGCTGGAGAGCACGATCTTGTAGCAACCCGCCGCGGTGCATCGATCCATGGCGAAGCGCATCATGGCGCCGCCGATTCCTCTGCTTCTGGCGCTCCGAGCGACTACGACGTCTTCAACGATTCCCACCGGCGCACATCGCTCGCCGATCGCCTCCATGATCAGTAGCGCGAACGTTCCAATTACCGCTCCGGCTTCGGTGGCAAGGTAGATCGAATAATCCGGGTACTTCTGAATGCGCTCGAAAATCGACTCGGCGATCGGGAGATCGACTCGCGAAGACTCGCTCTCGAGCTCACGGTAAAGAGCGACCAGCGCCGGAAGGTCAGCGCGTGCGGCGGGCCGGATCGTTACGCTTTCGTCCTGCGGCATCGGCGAGGAACGATTCTATGACTTTCTGTGCCGGCTTGTAATCGGGGAAGAAACCGCTGGGGTCCCGGAACCCGGGATCGCTCTCGTACTTCCAGATGAAGAGACCTGTAAACCACGGAGCCTCGCCGAGGGCCGTAAGAAATGCTCGATAACAGCGGGCCTGGTCGACGTGGCTGACCGGCTCGTCGCGTCTCTCATTCCATGGTTCGCGCCAGGGCGCTCTGGTAGACGGAAAGCCGAGCTCCGTGAGAATGACAGGCTTCTCTACCTTCGCAGCCAGACGTGTCACTTCATCGACATTCGCTCGGGCACCCTGCAGTAATTCTGCGTCGGTCGCGTCGTCCTTCTTTGCCAGCGGCGCATAAACATCGATACCGACTGCATCGAGCTCATTCCACAACGGCGTTGCCGCGAAGGCGTCCCAGTTTGCGGCGTACACGATGTGCCCTTGATATAGGGCACGGACATCCCTGATGAGCTGATGCCACTGAGGTTGTTTCTCGGTCAGCGTCAGCTCTGTTCCAACCGCCAGCCATTCGATGCCTTGCAGCCGCGCCACCATGGCGTGATGAAGGATGAAGCGACGATACGAGGCGAACCACTTTTCCCATCCACCACGAGGGTCGATGTGAAGGGAGTCGGTTCCGTGACCGACCCAGACCTGGGGTTTCAGCAACAACGTCATACCGAGTGCGTGAGCGTGTCGGGACACGATCTGGAGATCGAGGTCGGTCTCGCTCTCGGGACTCCGGTTCCACATCCGTACCTCGTCGGCGTAAGGACCGTCCTGTCCGGCGAAGGGGATGAGGGCCAGGGCGTTGTATCCGAGATCGTGGAGATGTTCGACCTCGAGATGCGATCGATCGCTGATGGGACTCTCCCCGATGTTGTTGATGACCGAGAAGGTTGCTCCGAGCAGCGGTAGATGCAGCGCCGTGTCATGGTGAGAAGCGGGAAGTTGCCGCAGCTTCTGTATCCACTGAGCAAACCGCGCCGGCGGGAGGTGATCGAGCTGTTCTGCCAGTTCTTCGTAACTGTTCTTATGCGTCGGGTCGAGAGATCTGAAGAGCGACGCTATAGCCGGAATCTCGAGGAGCTCGTCGTTCAAATCTGCCAGTGCGGCCGGGCTGCTGATGAGGTTTGCTCGCAGCAGTGCCGCGGCAACGGCGTCTACGTTCTCACCGTGAAAGGTGTCGATGAGCGCCGCTCCGAAGGCCTCGCTTTTGATTTCGTCAGCTCCATCGGGGGTAAAAAGTGAGGCGGCGGTGAGTCGATCCCATTCGTCATCGAATTCCTCGGAGGCGACGCCGCAGAGGGCATCACCACATCGCGATACAGGATGAATCGCCCGGCGCCGTTTCGCGGCCTCGACTAGGTTTGCGTCCAGCCGGATGCGAAGTGGCAGACGCGCCTCTGGACGCATGGCGGCCAGACGTTGCACCGCCGCCTGGCGATGCTGAATCCAGCTTAGGGGATCAGGGCACCGCAGCTTTCCGGACTGCCCCTCGAGTCGGAGCCATCGGCTTTGATATTCGGACGCTCTGGCGCGGCACCCTGACGCACTCAGAACGAGGGTCAGGACCAAACCGAAAACATCGCACCGAAACTTCGTCTTCGGCGTTCCTTCTATACCTCGTCGAATGGCGATATCATCCCCGTCTTCTTCATGCTTCCCATGCGGCGATCGTTCCACATCTAAAGGAGAGCTCATGACGCGAACACCTTTAAGGGTTGCCATCCTGGTGGTTGCCCTAACCAGTAGTGCACTCGTCATTGCTGCCCCATCTTCCTCCACCACGAAGCAGAATCCGGCCACGAAGTCGGAAATGCCGGTTGCGGTCAGCAAGGCCATGACGCGTTTTCGAGCCGATGAGATCAGGGCTCATACGCGATTTCTCTCCAGCGATCTTCTGGAGGGACGAGGTCCCGGAACACGAGGTGACGATCTGGCGATGCAGTACATCGCGGCTCGCTTCGAAGCGATGGGGTTGAAACCCGGCGCCGCGGACGGAACCTACTACCAGAAGGTACCCCTGATCGGCATCACGACTGATCCCCAACGCACCAGCGTTGGCTTCGAGAAGGGTGGCCAGCAGAACAAGCTTACCTATCTCGAGGAGTACGTCGCTTCCGACCAGACCCAGGCCGAGTCGAGCAGCCTCGACTCCGATGTGGTTTTCGTCGGCCATGGCGTGGTGGCGCCCGAGTACAACTGGGACGATTACAAAGGCCTCGACGTGCGCGGGAAGACGATCGTCATGCTCGTCGATGATCCTCCAGGCTCGGCTGGTGAGCCCGAACTCTTCAAGGGGAAGGCTCGTACCTACTACGGGCGCTGGACCTACAAATTCGAGATGGCGACCAGACTCGGAGCGAAGGGAGCGATTCTCATTCACACCGACGATGCGGCGGGCTATCCCTGGACCGTGGTTCGAAACTCGTGGGGACGCGAACGCGCCTACGTGAAGGTGAACCCGGGTGATCCAGCCCTCAGTATGGCCGGATGGGTGACGGCGCCGACCGCGGCGAAGCTCATGTCCCTGGCGGGTTTGGACCTCGAGACGGTCGTGCATCAGGCGCACTCCCGCGACTTCCGGCCAATCCCCCTCAACGGCGTGCGCGTGGTCGGAACCATCAGCAACCACATTCGCACGATTGACACCGCGAATGTCGTTGCCCGCCTCGAGGGAAGCGATCCGAAGCTTCGTGACGAGGCCGTTCTCTACACCGCACATCACGATCACCTCGGTGTCGGAACACCCAAAAACGGCGATCCGATTTACAACGGCGCGATCGACAACGCCACCGGCTGCGCCGTCCTGCTGGAGTTGGCCAGAGTCTGGGCCGATACGCAGCCCCGACCGAAACGATCGATCGTTTTTGCCGCGGTCGCCGCGGAAGAGCAGGGACTGCTCGGTTCCGAGTATTACGGCCGCCACCCGACCGTTCCTGCCGGCAGGATCGCGCTGAACCTGAACTTCGACAGCATCGACGAGTTCGGAAAAGTCGCCAACGTGACCATGCTTGGAGCTGATCGGACGACGTTCTATCCGACGGCACTTCGCGTGACCAGGGCGATGGGGATTCGTATCGATTCCGACCTGCATCCCGAGCAGGGTTCGTACTACCGCTCCGATCACTTCAGCCTGGCCAAAGTCGGCATCCCCTCCTTCTCGATCGATCCGGGAGACGAGTACGCCGGCAAGCCGAAAGACTGGGGCAATAAGCAGTTCAAGGATTACAAGGAGAATCGCTACCATCAGCCCAGCGACGAGTTCGAGGAGTCGTGGGATTTTTCCGAGGGTGCGCAGATCGCGCAACTCGGCTACTGGATCGGATGGGAAGCAGCCAGGACCAGCACGCTGCCGTCGTGGAAAGCCGGCGACGAGTTTCTTGCGGCGCGACAGAAGAGCCTTCGGGAAGCAGGCCGATAGCCCCGGAGTGGCGACATCCTGTCGCCTGGCCCGGCGGCGTCCCGCGCCGCCGCCCTTTGTTGTCTTTT
>DASZZV010000246.1:0-4059 GCA_035544835.1 Thermoanaerobaculia bacterium | reverse complement strand
CTCGTCGCCTTTCTCTGCGAGCACGCCGATCTCCCTAGCGATACAACCAGACTCTCAACAACGAGATGAGCTGCTGGCTGTCGATCGGCTTGGTGATGTAATCCGACGCTCCGGCCTGCAGACACTTCTCGCGATCTCCCTTCATGGCCTTGGCCGTCAGAGCAATGACTGGCAGATCTTTGAACTCGTCGATCTTGCGGATCTGCCGCATCGCTTCGTAGCCGTCCATCTCGGGCATCATCACATCCATCAGAACCACGTCGATGTCACTATGCTCGTTGAGCTGCTTGAGTCCTTCGCTACCGCTCTCGGCGTAGAAGACAATCACCTTCTGCCGCTCCAGGAGACTGGTGAGCGCGTAGATGTTGCGCATATCGTCGTCGACGATCAGGGCCCGTTTCCCTGCCAGGACCGGGTCGGACTCATGCAACTGCTCCAGGATCTTGCGCTTGTTTTCCGGCAGGGTCGCCTCGACGCGATGCAGGAACAATGCGGTCTCGTCGAGCAGGCGCTCCGGCGACCGGACATCCTTGATGATGATGGCCTCGGCAATGCGTTTGAGCTCCGTCTCTTCCTTCCTGGTCAGCTCACGACCCGTGTAGACCACGATCGGAACCTCGCGGCCACCCAGTTGCTTGTGGACCTGATTGATCAGATCGAAGCCCGACATATCGGGAAGTCCGAGATCGAGAACGATGCAGTCGAACTCCTTCTCCTTTACCGCTGTAAGTGCCTCTTCCCCACTGCTCACCGCGGTTATGTGGACGTCGGCGGCTCCGATCAATTCAATGATCGAGTTCCGCTGAGTCTCGTTGTCTTCGATGAGAAGGAGATTTCTTTCCGGCCGCTCGACGAAACCCTTCATGCTGAGAAGCGCCTTGTCGAGCGCTTCCTTGGTGACCGGCTTGGTTAGATGGGCGAAGGCTCCCTGCTTCAGGCCTCGCGTCCCCTCATCGCCGCCGGAGATGATGTGAACCGGAATATGCCGGGTCTCCCGATCGTGCTTGAGCCGATCGAGGACCGTCCACCCATCCATATCGGGCAGCGCGATATCGAGTGTGATGGCGTCGGGCGCGAAGCGCTTGGCCATTGCCAGCACTGACGCTCCCCTGAGCGTCGCAATGGCCTTGAACCCCTTGTCACGCGCCAGGTCGATGAGAATTCGAGCAAAGTTCGGATCGTCTTCGACGATCAGGATGGCCCGATCCTCGGGCTGGAGGTTGGCGCGGTCGTCGTCGATCTCGCTTTCGGGAATCAGAGCAACCTGCTGCTGCACGAGCCACGGCTGTGGGGAGGAAGTCACCTCACCCTCAGTTCCCGGGTTAACCAGGCTCTGATTCTGCGGCTGCGAGCTGCCCACAGCGGAGGACCGCTCATCCATTATGGTCGGCGCGATGTAAGTCCGCGGAACGAAGAGCGTGAACGTACTGCCTTTTCCGAACTCGCTGGCCACGCGTATCTCGCCACCGAGCAGACGGGCGATCTCGCGGCTGATGGAGAGCCCCAGACCGGTGCCGCCGTATTTCCGCGTAGTGCTGGCATCGGCCTGCTGAAAAGCCTCGAAGATGATTCGCTGCTTCTCAGGCGGGATGCCGATCCCAGTATCAATGACCGAGAACGCAACTACGCTGGGAGCACGATCGAGAATGTCATGACCCGGCGTCCAACCGCCCACTGCCGGCTCGATCAGAAGTCTGACACCACCTTGTTCGGTGAACTTGAAAGCGTTGGAGAGCAGATTCTTGAGCACCTGCTGGAGTCGCGTCGAATCGGTGAATATGTTCTGTAGGGCCGGGGAGGTCACGATATCGAATCCGAGCTCTTTGGCCTGCGCCACCTGCCGGAAGCTGCGCTCGACGAAGTCGGTGACCTCGATGATGGGCAGCTCCTCGGCGTTCACGCTCATCATTCCCGACTCGATCTTCGTTAGATCGAGAATGTCGTTGATCAGCGTGAGGAGATCGACACCGGAGGCGTGGATCGTTCGGGAGAACTCCACCTGTTTCTCGCTCAGGTTACCATCCGGGTTGTCCGTCAACAACTTGGCCAGAATCAGCAGACTGTTGAGCGGCGTGCGCAGTTCATGCGACATGTTGGCGAGGAACTCCGACTTGTACTTCGAGGTCACCGCCAGCTGGCGGGCCTTCTCTTCGAGTGCCTGCCGGGCCTCCTCGACCTGCACGTTCTTGCGCTCGACTTCCTGATTCTGCGCCGCCAGCAATCGCGCTTTCTCTTCGAGCTCCTCGTTGCTCTGCTGCAGCTCTTCCTGCTGAGTCTTGAGCAGTTCCTCGGAGGCCTGCAGCGATTGGGCCTGCTGTTCGAGACGACGGTTGGTCTCGGTCAACTCTTCCTGCTGTGCCTGCAACTCTTCGGCGAGCGACTGCGACTGCGCCAGGAGTGCTTCCGTTCTCATGTTCGCGGCGATGGTGTTCAGAACGACGCCGATGCTCTCAGTGAGCTGATCGAGGAAGGATTGATAGGTCTCACTGAAGTGGTTGAACGACGAAAGCTCCATCACCGCCTTGACCTCACCCTCGAAGACGACGGGCAGGACCATGATGTTCAGCGGCTTGGCCTCACCCAGACCGGAGCTGATATGAACGTAGTTGTCGGGCACATTGGTGAGAAGGATGCGCTCCCTCTCCACAGCGGCCTGGCCGATCAACCCCTCACCGAGATGGAACTCTTTGGACAGATTCTTCCGCTCCTTGTAAGCGTAGGTCGCCGCCAGGCGAAGAAGAGCCTGACCCTGAGTATCCTGATCCATCAGGTAGAACACCCCATGATTCGCGCTGACGACCGGGGCCAGCTCACTGAGGATCATCTTGGTCACGGCGGCGAGATTCTTCTGTCCCTGCATCATCCGCGTGAACTTGGCAAGATTGGTCTTCAGCCAGTCCTGCTCAGTGTTCTTGAGCGTCGTCTCGCGGAGATTACGAATCATCTCGTTGAGGTTGTCTTTGAGTGCCTCGACCTCGCCTTCGGCACGGACCGTAATCGACCGCGTTAGATCACCCTTGGTAACAGCCGTCGCCACCTCGGCAATCGCGCGGATCTGCGTCGTGAGGTTCGCAGCGAGCTGATTGACGTTGTCGGTCAGATCGCGCCACGTTCCGGCGGCACCAGGCACCTTGGCCTGTCCTCCCAGCTTCCCTTCGACTCCGACCTCACGCGCGGTAGTCGTGACCTGATCGGCGAACGTCGCCAGCGTGTCGATCATGGCGTTGATGGTGTCGGCCAGCTCCGCAATCTCCCCCTTCGATTCCAGCGTGAGCTTCTGTTTCAGCACTCCGTTTGCGACCGCCGTGACGACCTTGGCAATACCACGAACCTGGTTGGTGAGATTGCTGGCCATGAAGTTGACGTTGTCGAGCAGTTCCTTCCAGGTACCGGCGACACCCCTGACCGTCGCCTGTCCTCCCAGCTTCCCTTCCGTCCCGACTTCGCGTGCCACGCGCGTAACCTCGCCTGAGAAGGAGTTCAGCTGATCGACCATCGTGTTGATCGTGTTCTTCAGCTCCAGGATCTCGCCCTTAGCATCGACTGTAATCTTCTTGGAGAGATCGCCGTTGGCAACCGCGGTCGTCACCTGCGCGATGTTTCTGACCTGGTTGGTAAGGTTGCTGGCCATGTAATTGACGTTGTCGGTCAGATCGCGCCAGGTCCCGCCGACCCCCTTCACGACCGCCTGCCCACCGAGCTTTCCTTCCGTACCGACTTCACGCGCAACACGCGTGACTTCGGAAGCGAATGAGCTGAGCTGATCGACCATGGTGTTGATCGTTTCCTTCAGCTCCTGAATCTCACCCCGGACATCGACGGTGATTTTCTTCGAGAGATCGCCATTGGCCACGGCCGTCGTGACCTGGGCGATATTACGTACCTGGTTGGTGAGGTTGCTGGCCATGGAGTTGACGTTGTCGGTCAGATCCTTCCACGTGCCGCCAACACCTTTAACTTCAGCCTGGCCACCCAGCTTTCCTTCCGTACCGACTTCACGCGCAACGCGCGTGACCTCAGACGCAAAGGAGCTGAGCTGATCGACCATGATGTTGATCG
>DASZZV010000245.1:0-4068 GCA_035544835.1 Thermoanaerobaculia bacterium | reverse complement strand
CGTGGTGCTCGCACATTTTCGATGGCCAAGGGTCTAAGGCCCCCGCCCAGATCCCTCGCTGCGGCTCGGGATGACACACATGCTCTTCATTGTTCTACCATCTCCCCTCTGACATCTGACATCTGACATCTGACTACCATGCTGACTCATTCCACAGATCCTCCCACGCTCTCGGCGAGAAACCTCACCAAGATCATCGGAAAACGAACGATCGTAGAGGATGTCTCCTTCGATGTTTACGCAGGAGAAGTGTTCGGGTTTCTCGGGCCAAACGGCGCAGGGAAGACCACCACGATCAGGATGCTGGTCGGATTGATCTCGCCGACGTCGGGCTCTGTTGCAATTTGCGGGCTCGACAGCCGCCGCGAGTTCGAGAAAGCCATGCGCTGCATCGGCTGCATCGTCGAGACTCCTGATTTGTACCGATTCATGACCGGCCGCGAAAACCTCGAGCACTTCGCACGGATGATCGGCGGCGTCGATGATGGACAGATCGAGCGGGTGGCCGCATTGGTGGCACTCGAGCACCGGCTCGACGATCGTGTCCGCACCTATTCACTCGGAATGCGCCAACGCCTGGGAATCGCCCAGTCCCTTCTCGGAAAACCGCGGCTGCTCATCCTCGATGAGCCGGCCAATGGCCTCGACCCGGCCGGCATCCGAGAGATTCGCGAGCTGCTTCGAGGCCTGGCAGAAAACGAGGGGATGAGCGTGCTCATCTCCAGCCATCTTCTGGCCGAGATCGAGCTGATGTGCGATCGCGTCGCCATCATCCATAAGGGAAAGCTTCTCAAGATCGGGTCGGTCGCGGAGATGACGCAACGAGCACACGAGCTCGAGCTTCGGGTTGACGACCCGCAGAAGGCCATGGCCGTCTCAGCGGCCAGCGGGTTTCCGATGTCGCTGCAGGACGGAGCGCTCATGACACCGGCTGATGAACGTGTCCCCGACCTCATCGCCCTTCTCGCTTCGTCGGGCGTGCGAGTGTACGAAGCGAAGCCGCGAGTTCAGACCCTGGAAGAGAGTTTCCTTGCCGTGACCGGCGGCGAAACGGTAGGTTGATTCCATCGATGACGAATATCGCTCCGCTCGTGAGAAACGAGACTCTGAAAATCCTACGGCGCCGGCGTTTTATGACCGTGATCGCCATCATCGTGAGCATCATGTCGGTCATCGCCTATTCGCAGTACCGGCAGCTCCAGCGTAAGAACCAGAACTGGCGCGCCGATGTCCAGAGGGAGATTGCCGAGTACCAGAACAGGATCCGGCGAGGCAACATCAACTCATCGTGGTCACGCTCGCTCCGTGCCGAGATCGCACGTCTGCAGTACTACGCCGACCACGGCATCGATCCCGAGCGCCCCACTGCCCCGTTTTTCGCCCGCAACTTTGCGAATGCGGCGGGCTTCCTTCTCCTGCCGCTCCTCATCGGAGTTCTGGCCAGCGACATCGTCTCTGCCGAGAATGCCGAGGGGACTGACAAGCTGCTGCTGACCCGGCCGGTGCGACGTTGGAAGGTTCTTTTCTCTAAGATGATCACCGTGTATATGTTTGCGATCCTGACGCTCTTGTGCGGCGGCCTGATCGCGTACGGGATCAGCAGTCTTCTTCTCGATCCGCGAGGCTGGGGCGCGCCGGTATTCACCGGATTCAAGCTATCGTCCACGGGAATCGACCTCGAAAGCGTGCGCCAGCTCCCCATGTGGCAGGACGCGCTCATCGCCTACGGGCTCGAAGCGTTCGCCATGATCGTCGTCGCCTCGGTTGCACTCATGTTGTCGGTGCTTTTCAAATCGACGGCGGGATCGATTGGAACGATGCTGGCGGCGCTCATCGGCGGGACGATTCTGACTCGGATGAGTCCTGACTGGGTCGCTGGAAAGTACCTCTTCGTGACAGCCCTCCCCCTGGCCGATTACTACAGTGGAGATCCCCCTCCTTATGAAGGTATGTCGCTCGAGTTCTGCATCGTCCTGCTCGCAGCCTGGGCCATCGGCGCTCTCATCGTCGCCTATTCGGTTTTCACGAGGCGTGATGTTTTTGGTTAGAGCGCATTTCTTACAGGGCTTCGTCGCTGGTCGGGTCAAGGGGGATCGGTCTCTTGTGTGGCACAGGCACTCTTGCCTGTGTGTCGGCCGTCGAGGCCGAGCTCCCTGTGAATCGTCGCAGGAACGCCGCGGCTCGACGCCGCGGCACACAGGCAAGAGTGCCTGTGCCACACAGATGCCCGCCGTACACAGGGTTAGAGCGATCCTGCTCGTGTTAGGAGCCGTTCTGCTGGCCCAGTGCAGCGGAAAAGAACCGGTGGATACGCCTGTCCGCCCGACGACGGTCCTGTACGTCGGGGGCGAAGGGCTGCCCATCCATGCGCAGCCGAATGAGAAGTCCGAGCTGTTGTCGACCTACAAGCACAACGAAGCTGTTTCGGTTCTGTCGAAGGGAAAGGAGTGGAGTGAGATCTCCATCACCATCGATCACTCCGGTTGGGCAAAGAGCGAGTTGCTGTCCGACGTGAAGGAGGAGTCGGTTTCCGATCCTTCCACGCCCCGTTTCAGGGTTCCGCCGACTCAGGTTTATAACCAGTCTGGAGCTCACGGAGAGATCGCCCTCGAGGCATCGGTGAATACCGACGGAGACGTTATCGACGTCAAGACGCTCGCCAACACCACCGGCTCCGCGGCCCTGGAGGCGGGCAACAGAGCCGAGATTCAGAAAGCGAAGTTTTTCCCGATGTTTCTCAAAGGGAGAGGGCGACCGTTTCTCTATGAGTACAGGGTGACCTATTGAAAGGGTGGATGGAAGACAGGTGTCGTGGTCACTTCCATCAGATCGGAGCGACGAATAGTCCCTGAGTGGCCGCGACCGCGCGCAGGCGCGGATCGAAAGTAACCATCGTCGCGGCCTCCGCCTCGAGCGCTGTAGCGAGGTGCAGAGCGTCAAGAGCACGCAGGGGCATTGGAAGCGACAACAGCAAACGCTCGGCGCGCCGATGAACGGGAGGCGTGAGCTCCACATGACGGCAGGATGCCGTAAGCCTCAACGCCTCACGATGAAGGTAGCGAGCCTGCCGGGTCGTGAGTACGCCTTCTCGGGTACGCCTGCCGAGTGCCGAAGCCATTTCGGTGAGTGCTAAATCAGAAAGGATCACTCCTTTAGCGCCGAGGAGCGCCTCATTCAGCGAATCGCTCTCCGGCTCGGGGACGAATAGCTTGACCAGAGCACTCGAGTCGAGATACAGCGGGTCGACCCAGCTGCTCTCTTTCGGCGGGCTCAAAAGCGGTCGTTCCGCTCGTCGATCACCGCTTGTGAGAGCGCAACGTCACGGCGTTTGAACAGACGACGCGTCCGCGACAGATCAGGAAAGCGTTGAGGGAACTGGACAGGAGCGAGGCGGGCCACAGCGCGCCCGCGCTCCGTGATCAGAACCTCCCTCCCTTTTTTCACGTCGTCGAGCAGGGCCGTCAGGTTCTGACGCGCTTCGCGTACACCAGCCTTTCGCATTGGTACCATTGTGCCACATGTAGCACTACGGCCTCAAGGCGCCGATCCGATCGACAGCGTTGCCGGCGCGGTGCCGGCAACACACGGCCTTCGTAGCAGCCGTAGGCACCAAACGCCTTCAACAGCAAGTTCACGGCTTCACTCCACTCCGCTGGCGAAAAAGGAGATGAATTCGTTAACCTCAGGCCGTTCGAATACATCGGGCTGGTTTGGTGTTGAGGGTAAACTAAGCCCGTTGTCTGGATTGTTAGTGTCGAATTGAGCCTGGATCAGGGAATTGATTTTTAGTTCGACACTCGCCTTTCACCTCCTCGAGAAACCGACCGAACGGCGGCTCCCCTACCGGGCTGAGCCACCGAACGGATCACAACCAACAGCACTGAGTAGAATCCACCGCTCGTCATGAGCTCGAAGGTTTTCATGCAATTCAGATATGACATTCGTAACGTCGCCATCATCGCCCACGTCGACCACGGAAAAACTACCCTCGTCGACGCCCTGCTCCGCCAGAACGGCGCCATTCGAAGCTATCAGCATGTGGACGAGCGGGTCATGGACTCGAACGAC
>DASZZV010000244.1:0-7705 GCA_035544835.1 Thermoanaerobaculia bacterium | reverse complement strand
TATGGTGAGCTCTCCGATCAGGCGGTGAAGCCCGGCCAGCTCGATCATTTGTGAATCCATCGCTGCTCCTTTGGGAAGCCAAAGCATACCGCATGGAGGCCAGGACGGAAGGGGGAGGCGTCACTCTGAACGAAGGTTGATTGTGAATTGAGCCGTCATTCACAATTCGACTCCCGTTCTTTCCAGAATGCATCAATCCGGCGAAAACCTGTGCTAATCTTCGCCTGCCCACCTCGCACTGTCCTTCGGTGCTGCTCCCGCTCTATCTGCGCCACGAATGAAAATGGCGAAACGATCGATTCTCATCCTGTTCTTTATAACCCGTAGTGTCATGGCCGCGTCTGAGATGGGGCGGGTCACGGAAGTCGTCTCTCCAGCCTCGGTGCGGATGCATTTTGCCTCTGGCGATCGTCTCGTCCGCCTGGCGGGACTGCCGGTACCGGAAGACGAGGCCACGCGGCGACTGCTTCAGATCCGCCTGCAGACGCTGACCGCCGGCCGCTGGCTGCTCGTCGAGCAAGAGGGCGAGGAGGGGCGGCTCTTCCGAACACCGGACGGTATCGAGATCAATGCCGTGCTTCGTGGAGCTACGGCCGAATCTCTGAGTTGGCAGAACGCTCATCCGGATGTGACGTATCTCGGCGAGTTGGACCTGCCCAGGCAGACGCATTCATCTCGCGTTCGGTCGCCGAAGGTAGTCGGCCGCGCACCGGCGGCTCCGAGGCGGCCACCCAGCCGAACGCGCACCGTCGGGCGACGGCGGTGAAAGAAGATGTCGCCCGGGCTGAGCCTGGGCGACATCTCTGGAGTTTGGCCATGTATGCACTAGCGCAACTCCGAGGGAGCGGGCGAGGCGGCCTCCCCTCGGCGATGGGCCAGAATCCCTTCCCAGCATTTCGGCCTGCAACAAAACCGCTGCTTCCGCGTCCAATTTCGCAGGACGTGAGATATGAATGCCAGACGAAGCAGCACTCTGATCCTGATCGCGATCATTCTTCTTCTCGTGAGTTGTGTGTCGCACCAGATGAGGTCGCAGAAGAACTCGAACGCCCCGAAAGTGGCCTCAAAACAGGTTACGGAAGGGCACCAGCTCTTCCATGGACCGCTGGTAGTCACCGCGCCTGCGCCGTAACCGATCAGCTCTTTCGTGGTCCGAGCCAGTTCTTGACTCGCGCCGAGAGTGATCCAGCGGCATTCGGCGCGTTCGGGTCATACTCGAGAAGCTTTCGAAAGATCTGCTCCTGTGGCCAGAACGAGAATCGGTAAATCCAACGCGTGGGATTCGCAGTCTTCGTCACCTGTTCGAGCTTGTAAAACCTCTCCTCGAACGACAGGGCCATCTCAGTCGACCACTCCGGTTTCTGACTCGGAGAGGTGATGACCAGTGCCCATTCCTCGGCCTCGCTCTCGTCCTCCACGACTGCGTCGCCGTTCGGGAGACGACGACTTCTCCGCTCCCCGTGGCGTTCCTTACGCAGCGCCGTAGCAAGTTCCGCCGCGGAGTCGAAGCGGCGGGGCGGCTCCTTCTCCAGACAGCGGAGAATCAGCCGTTCCAGCCAGGCTGGCGTATCACGACGGATACTGCGAGGAGATGGAGGAGTTTCGCTGCGGTGCTTCAGGGCCACTGAGATCGGCGTGTCGCCGGCGAAGGGCAGACGTCCTGTTACGGCCTCGAAGAGAACCACCCCGAGTGAGTAGATGTCAGAACGGCGATCGACACGAAGACCCTCAAACTGTTCGGGCGACATGTACTCGGGAGTGCCTACGATCATTCCCGTGGCGGTGATGGTCTTCATGTCCAGACCGACACCCCGCGCCACGCCAAAATCGAGGAGCGTGATCATTCCGCCGTTGCCGACCATGATGTTATGAGGTTTCACGTCCCGGTGCACGATTCCATACTGATGGGCTACTTCGAGCGCATCGGCGACACTGGCGCCGAGCGCAGCGGTTCCCGCGACGTCCAGAGGTCCGCTTCGCCGAATCAGGGCCCGAAGATTGTCGCCCTCCACGAAATCAGCGACGAAGAACATCTCTCCGTTGCGTATGCCCCAGCCGTGAATCCGAGGAACGGCAGGATGCTGGATCTGAGCGAGAATCTTGATCTCGCGCTTGAACCGTTCCGTTCCCCCCGACTCGTCACCCGCTGAGGCATGCAGGATCTTCAAGGCCAGCGTGCGTAGCTCGTTCGTGTCATAGACTTTGTAGACACTTCCCATTCCGCCGCGGCCGAGAAATCCCTCGATCCGATAGCGCTCGGCATAGATATGACCTGACTGATAGGCTGTAACGGGATGGCGAGGCGAGGGAGAATCGGCCGACCGATCGCGAGGGTCGTTGACAGTCGGAGCCTCTCCGAAAGGGACGGTCGGACTGGCGGTCGCCGATCCACACAACCTGCACTTCTGGCCGCCCTCTACGCCGTCAAATCCGCATGATGGACAAAGCATTTCCGCCGACCCACAGTAGGCTTGGCTTTATTGTACCTGCCTGGCGGAATTGAAAATTGAAAATTGAAAATTGAAAAAGAAACCACGTCCCGGTTCTCAATTTGCAATTTTCAATTCCTGCACTTTCAGGAAGTCCCAGGCGCGGTAAACATCCTGGGAAGTATAGGTATGCGTCATTCCGGTCACTTCATGCGTCAGCACTGGATACTTTTCCGCGGTGAGCATGTCGGCGTTGCGGCGGAGTGCGCCAATAAGGCCACCGCCAGATCCTTGTATGTCGGCGGTGCCGCAACTGATGTAGATCGGTAAGCGTCTGGCACCCGGCTGAGGCGGCCAGGAGACAGGGCTCAGCGTAGTCGCTGCCGCCTCGATGGCTCCGGCCTGAATGGCGAAGGCGTTGAGCCTGTTGGAGCGCTCGGCCTGCAATGCCAGCCAATAGGTCACGTGCGCTCCGGCGGAGAATCCCCAGAAGGAGATGTGATTGACGGCCACGTTATAACGCTTCGGCACATCGCGCTCGGCCTCTACGATGGTGTCGAACTCGGGTCTGTCGTAGGCGCCGGTGTAATTCGGTCCCGAACTGGACGGGGTCATCGTGACGACGATGATCCCATCGCGATCTGCCAGACCCTGCCAGCCGAATTGCAGCACCCAGCTGGCCGGCTCCCCCTGACCGCCCCAAGCGAAGACCAGATAAGCGGGCTGGCTCGGGTTGTACTTAACAGGCACATACACCACATAGTCTCGACCCGAGGCTGCGTGGATGGTTTGGAGCCCCGGGTATGCTCCGCCCGAGCCGCCGCTACCGGGCCCGAGCGTTCCGACGGAGCCCACCACCGTGTACGTCGCCGAAGAAACCGAGGAGTTGCCGCAGGCACTGAGGGCCGTGACGGCGACCGATTTCGCGCCGATGGACGTCGGCGTGTATATGTAGCGCCGCGTTTGCGGATCGAGATTGATGGCCACCGGAAAGTCAGTTCCGGTGATCTTTACCGGCGCCGACGCGCTCATGCTCCAATCGATCGTTACCGGAGCGTCGGCTGATGAGGATGAAACGGTCACCGAACCAACCACCGCAGCCTGATCGATGGCAAGAGCTCGCGACACGTGCGCGATGCATCCACGAGCGATCGTGAGACCGAGAGTTACAGGTGTCACGCTGTCGGGAATGAAGGTCAGCGACTCCGTTCCCTGTCCCTGGTCGATAGAACCGCCGGCGATGGTCCACTGATAAAGAGCGTCGGCATACCTCGAAGCAGTGGCAGTCTGTCTTCTCCCCGGACAGGCCGTCGCGGCAACGTTGATGGCGATATCGCCCGAGCAGCGGGGGAGGTCGATGGAAGTGACGATCGGATCCCCCGATCGCTGGTCAATGGACGATCCATAGGCGTTGAGAGATCCGCCGGTCGCGAGAACCGACACACGGGAGTTGTCGGGGATCGCCACGCCGGGAAACAGCGAGGCGACCGTGGACTGGGACCACGAGTAGGGAGGAAGAGAGCCGGAGTACGAGGACAGTTCCGTACCATCCCCTTTCAGCAGCCGAAGGCGATAGGTTGCGCCAGAGGCCGCGGAGACGAGACCTATGTTTGTCCGGAATACCGCGCTCTGCGCGATCTGCGGAATGGTCGCCTCAGACGTCCCATCTGCGAAGGTGCTGAAACTCACCGGCAGTTGCTGCGATCCATAGCTTCCAGCCCGCATTCGGGTGGCATCCAGATTCGATGTTCGTCCTGCGGCCGGGAGACCGCGTGGCGAGGTCAATCGCAGTGCTCCGGAGGATCCGTTGGACGCTCCGAAGAGGAAGTCAAGCACGTCGATGATCTCCCGTGTCTCGCCCGGCATCAGGACGATCGAGACAGGCGTGGCGGCGGTATTGTCGACCAGCGGCTTGAGATACGCCGCCTCGACGGTGAGCAGCGCGTTGCCGGGATTCACCAGACGGATATCCGAGCGCCAGTAGGTGTCGTTGGCGCCGGGTGTGCGGCCAATCCCGCTGAGCACAACATCGGTTGGTCCGTCGAGCACACGATCGGTGGGAAAGACAGAACCGTCACCCGTCACATTGTCGACAACCGAGGTATATCCCGCGGCCAGGCCGCGGGTGACGTCGATGTTGATGCGCCCGATCTCAGACGTGGTGTTCGTAAACGACGACGCCGGGACCTGGGTGAAGGTCGGGGAGGAGACGTCGAACTTCTGTGAACCGAGAATCGCGCCGCCGGCGTCGAAAGCAGTGACCGTGGCGCTGCCGCCAGCGGCGTCGGGAAAGACCAGGCCGATGTTCGTGCGGAAGCCCCTGGTGAGATCGGAGGATTGGGAAAGCCAGGGTGAAATGCCACGCTCGCCGGCGACGAGGAGGAGGTCGGAGTCGATCACCGGGAGTGCGTTGCCGTAGGTTCCCGCCGCAGCATTGTTGTAGGTCTTTGCCGTAACCACCAGATGCGATGGCGAGGTCACGACGACGGCGCCGCCGCTGTTGGTGAGATTCCAGACGCTCTGAAGCACATTGACGAGAAGGAACGACTCACCAGCGTTGATTGTGAAGGCACGGTCCGCCTGCGGCGCAGAGCCGGGGTAACCGATGAAGTGCAGCGTGGCAGTGGTGGCAGTGCTGGCCGGATTGATGATGTCCAGGTCGGATTGAAACGACGTCCCATTCGCGCCAGGTGCATTGGCGATTCCGGGAACGACGACGGTCGAAGCCTGCAGCCGGAAAGAAATCGCAGCCAGGAGCGACAGGAAAAGAAGGGATCTCAGCTTCATGGACTTTGGTGACAATAAGTCAGGAAAGAGCGAAAAACTTCCCGGGGGTGGTGTGCCGACTCCGAGAGATCGGTTGCTTTGTGTGTGGCACAGGCACTCTTGCCTGTGTGCCGCGGCGTCGAGCCGCGGCGTTCCTGCGACGATTCACAGGGAGGTCGGCCTCGACGGCCGGCGCACAGGCAAGAGTGCCTGTGCCACACAAGAAACGGCGGCGCCGTCATTCAGATGCGATCCGTCGTCAATTTGCGCTCAGTCGATCCAGAATCCGCTGAGGTCGATCTCGATTGCCTCGAACGGTTCCGCGCGTACCAGATCGTCCTGGCCGCTCGCTCCCTGAAGTAGCCAACTCCCGCCGGCGAGGACGAACCGCTCGAGTGTCTTTGAGATCGGATCGACGATCCAGAGATGTCCCACCAACTCTCGCGCATACACGGGGAGCTTGCGAGTACGGTCGAGCCTGCCGGTAGAAGGAGAGATCACTTCGCATACCCAATCGGGAGCCAGATCGAAAGCAGCGACATCGGATGTCGAGGTGGAGCTCGGGCCCGAAGAGAATCCACCATCCTCCCGGACCGCCACGACCTCGATCGAAGGGACCGCTGATTTCCCCGAAGATCGCGCCAGCGGCGCGCGCATGACGGCTGGCCGGGCGGGGCGAGGCATACAGCTCGCCTCCGACGATCTCCCCGACAACGTTACCCGGCAATTCGGCGAGAGCATCGTAGAGCGGCAGCGCATCCTTGATCGTATCGCTCATGCGTGAACGTGTACCTTCTCGTAAAGATACTCGGGCGCTATGTCTGCGCCGTTGGGCCAGCTGATCGTGCCGTATTCGGCGATTGAAAAGTTGCGAAAATAGCTCACATCTTTCAGTGGCTCGAAGACAGGACCCCAGAGCTCGCCAGCCAGATCGATTTCACCCTCGCTTCCATCGGCAAACTTCAGCCAGATCGTGAAATCTCGAACGTATCGTGCGTCGACGACGGTGTAGTCCATGTTTCTCAGTCCAGCGGCTCGATCTTCCTGAGGGGTTGGCCTGCTTGCGCAAGTTGCCAGTCCTCGAGTAGCTCCGTGCGATGAAGATGCCACCACTCCAACACAAGCGCAAGCGCTCTCCGGTGCATTTCACCGGTCACAACTCCATCTGCGATTCGGACGGTGATGTCGGCGCCTCCGTACCAGGCGTGAAAATGCGGAGGGTCGTGCGCTGTGAAGGCGCAAGGCTTGTCCTCGAAAGGGCTAACGGAGTGACAGCCGACGGCCACCCCGGGCCAGGGGGCGGAACTGAGGTTCAGACGCGTTTTTGAACTGACTTCCGCACCTGGATACTCGAGACGAAGTGGTCGCGGCATGAATTGAGGAAAGAGGGTGTGTGGTCGCGCGCGCTGGGAGGTTGCTTGGTCAAAGCTTCGCTTTTCGCAATGCGCTGATTGGAAAGGGCTTCTCTTTTGCCGCAGGGGTCCCTGCGAGAGTTACTTTTTCCTTCAAGGCGTCTGTGGCTGACGCGATTCAGGCGGAGAGCGAGGTCGAGGTAACATCTGCTGTATGAACGCGACTGGGAAGGTAATCAAGGGACGGGTGGAGTTTGACGGAGAGCCGCTGCCAGACGGGGCGGAGGTCGTAGTACTGCGCCGTCACACTGACGAAGAGGTCGAGCTTTCGGAAGAAGAAGCCGCAATGCTCGATGAAGCGATCCGGCAGGCCGAGGCCGATCCGGCGGGCGGCGTTTCGAGGGATGAATTTCGTCGCCAGTAGGGCGCACGAACTGTTTGCGACGCGGTCGTGGCGAGAGTGAAGCTGCGGCAGCTCAGATCCAGAGAGAGGCGAGCGGGAGTTCGGCTTCTGCGAACGGCTCTGCGTGTACCTTCTCTTCTCCCCCGTGGCTCGAGAGCACGAAATAGCGGCCATTCTCCAAACCGTAAACCTCAAGGGTTCGCTGCAGTGGATCGATCAGCCAGAGATGACCAACACCATTGGCGGCGTATTTCGGCATTTTCTTGATTCGGTCTAGGCGGCCGGTGTCAGGAGAGACGACTTCGCAGACCCAGTCGGGCGAGAGCTCGAACCAGGCAACGTTAGGGATCTGCGGCATCCGCTCTCGTCGCCAGCCGGCGAGATCGGGGACAAGAACGTGCGGACCGAGATGCAGCTCCGGTTCATCAATGACCCACCAGCCACCCGGTCCGCTCGTCCCGAGGTCGTACGTGTTGACCAGGACTCCGCCGAGTACCGATGAAGCCCGTGCATGAGGGCTGGCCGGTCGCGGACTCGTGTAAAGCTCCCCGTCGATGATCTCCGCCACAAGATGGTCGGGGACCTTCAGCAGGTCCTCATATGTAGCGGGCCGGGCCGCGATCTCAGTCATCGCCTAATAGTACTCGCACTCTTGCCTGTGTGCGGCGGCGTCGAGCCGTGGCGTTCCTGCGAGATTCACAGGGAGGTCGGCCTCGACGGCCGACACACAGGCAAGAGTGCCTGTGCCACACAAG
>DASZZV010000243.1:0-29563 GCA_035544835.1 Thermoanaerobaculia bacterium | reverse complement strand
ACCTCGTCACTCTGTTCGACAGCGGCTCTCACGAAGGCTCGCCATACATCGTCATGGAGCTCATCGAAGGAGAGACGCTGCGAGAGAGACTGGTGGCGACTCCAGCATTCCCCGTCCGGCGCGCCGTCGACTACGCAATTCAAATTGCCCGCGGTCTTGCCGCAGCGCATGACAAGGGGATCATCCATCGGGATCTGAAGCCAGAGAATGTCTTCATCACCTCCGACGGTCGGGTGAAGATTCTCGACTTCGGTATCGCCAAGCTGTCAGCAACATTCGACAACGACCGTACCGATGCGCGGACGGCGCAGCACGATACGGCGCCCGGCACCGTGGTGGGAACGGTCGGCTACATGTCGCCCGAACAGGTGCGAGGTCGCGATGTCGACCATCGCAGCGACCTCTTCTCCCTGGGGGCAATCCTCTATGAGATGCTGTCCGGCCGTCGAGCTTTCCGAGGAGATTCGGCCGCCGATACCATGAGTGCGGTTCTGCGTGAAGATCCGCAGGATCTATCTCTGATCACGCGAGCCATTCCACCGGCCCTCGATCGGGCGGTTCGCCACTGCCTCGAGAAGTCGCCCGAACAGCGCTTCCAGTCGGCGCGTGACCTCGCCTACGATCTCGAGTCGCTGTCGACGCTCGGTTCGACGGCCGGCCATGCCGCACTGCACAAACGCCCCTGGCAGCGGATGATCATTCCCCTGGTCGTGGCGCTGGCCGCTCTGGGCATGCTCGCGGCGTGGCGAACGGGGCTTCGCGTCACATGGAAACAGCCCGATCCCTGGGAGAGGCGCTCGTTTCTACAGCTGACGTACGCGCCGGGCAAGGAACTGCAGCCGAGTCTCTCTCCGGACGGCAAGACGATCGTCTATGTCTCCTCGCAGAGCGGGAATCCCGACATCTATCTGCAACGGGTCGACGGGCGGAATGTACTCAATTTGACGAAGGACTCCACGTTCGCTGACGTGATGCCTGCCTTTTCGCCCGACGGGTCGCTGATCTCCTTGCGCTCCGGGCGTGATGGCGGCGGCATCTTCGTCATGGGCGCCACCGGTGAATCGGTGCGACGGGTGACGGACTTCGGATACAACCCCTCGTGGTCGCCCGATGGAACGGAGCTCGTCGTCGCAACCGAAGGGGTGACGATGACTCCCGGCGCGCGAGCGACCCGATCCCAGTTGTGGATTGTGAATGTGAAGAGCGGGGCAAAACGGCTTCTGGTGAAAGGTGACGCCGTGCAGCCATCGTGGTCGCCGCATGGTGACCGCATTGCGTACTGGGGACTGGTCGGTGCATCGGGACAGCGCGACCTCTGGACGGTCTCGGCGCACGCCCAGGATGCCGAGAAGACGACTGTGGCTGTGACGGACGACGCTTCGCTGGATTGGAATCCAGTCTGGTCACCTGACGGGTCGTGGCTATTTTTCGGCAGCGATCGCGGCGGCGCGATGAACCTCTGGCGCATCCGTATTGAGGAAAGGTCGGGAAAGCCACGCGGTCCCGCCGAGGCCGTGACCGTGCCATCGCGGTTCGCGGGCGGGTTCAGCATGGCCGCGTCCGGTGCAATCGCCTTTGCCGGTCTGGAGCCGACGAATGCCATCATGCGACTCGAGCTGGATCCGATCACTATGCAGCCGCACGGGAGCCCGCAGCGGATTTTCGGCGGGTCGCTGCTGGTCAACAGCTTCGATATCTCCCCGGACAATCAATGGCTGGTTCTTAGCAACGTCGAGCGCCAGCAGGATCTCTATACGCTCCGCAGCGACGGAAGTGACCTGCGTCAGTTGACGAACGATCCGGAAAAAGATCGCGGCCCTTCCTGGTCTCCCGACGGAACGATGGTCTGGTTCTACTCGCAACGGCCGGAGAAGCGTTACGAGATATGGAGCATTCGAACGGATGGAAGCGACATGGAGCAACTAAGCAGCACCACAGGATCGCCGATCTGGTATCCGAGAATCTCCCCTGACCAGAAGTACATCGCTGCCTATTGTGACAAGGGAGCCGTTCTTTTTTTGCGCGCGAAACGAGGAAGTTTCGATCTTCTCCCGAATCCGTCACCCGAGCTTCATTTCGCCAGTCCGTTCTGGGCGGGAGGCGAATCGCTGGTCGGAGGCATCGAAGGATTGGATGGTCGCAGGCTGCCCGGTATCTATCGATTCGATATCACCACGCGCAAGTACGACCGACTCCTCGAAAAGGGCGGCATGCCGGTTCCCACGGCGGATGGCCGTTTCGTGATCTTCAACGAAGGGACCCGCCTCAACACTCTCGATGTGGCCACAGGTGCTGTTCGACAGCTGCCGATGGAGGGAGACGAGGATGACCACGTCACGATCTCCGCAAACCGCCGCTCGCTCTACTCCATCCTCGACACGACCGAAGGCGACATCTGGATCCTGACTCCGGAAAAGTGACCTCGAGGTGGCGCGCCTGGACCGACCCAATATCCAAAGGCCGGGCACGGACACAGGCACGGACACGGGAAAGTCAAAACTCAAAGACTGGCGAGAGGAGAATTGGGACCCGCTATGCCCTGATTTCAGGCTCTTGATTTTCCCGTGCCCGTGCCCGTGCCCGCTCCCGTGCCCGGCCTTTTTTGCGGACCGCTGTCCAGTGCCGCGTCTGGAGGTGCCGGTGTCACCATCATGCCGATGAGGTGACGGACGAGCCCGATGAACGTCATCGCCCACGCTGCGAGGGCGATGAAGACGAACCCGCGCGGCAGGAACATGAGGAACGGCGCGTTGGCAACCGCCGCCAGACGGAACGTGCAGACCGTGTACATGCCCAGCGGGAAAACGGCGCCCCAGTAGAGAGGGTGATAGGTGAGCGGAAACCGTCTGTAGACATGCCGCCAGAATCCCAGGATCAGCAGCATCGGGATCCACCAGGTTGCGGTGGCCCAGAAGAACATGGTGAAGCCGAGGAGAAATGGCTGAAGTTTCTGCAGCAGCGGCGAGGGCGCCGAGTTGGCGATGAGAAGCGTGCCGGCCAGGGTCGAGATGGCCATCGCCCCCATGTTGATCCAGTAGGGTGGCATCAGGTCGGCTGGGGAGAAGGGGAAGAATGTGTAGCGATAAAAGATCAGCGAGATGAGCCAGATGTACAGCATTCCGCCGGCCAGCCAGAAAGAGAGGCTGACGAACAGCAGGATGTCCGGTCGTTGCACCGACGTGGCTAGCAGCGAGCCGAGCGTCGAGACCGATTCCGTGGCCACCACGGCGACCAGCCAGCCTCCGCTGATCCCTTTTTCGAGCGAAGGCTTCGTCTCCTTTACGGTGAGCGACGTGAACACGGCGTAGATCAGCACGAGCCAGAGAGCGAGCGTCGCCACCCAGAGCGCGAAGCCGATGCTGTTGCTCTGCAGCAGAATGACGATCTGTGACCCCAGCACGCTGGTCGCGGCGACAGCCGTGAAGAAACCCACGCCGCGCTGGTGATCGATGAGGTCAGCAAAAACCTCGCGCGGAAAGCGGACGATGCGAACGATGGTGATGGTCCAGAGGATGACGAAGGCCGCGATGTTGATGACCAGCAACGCCTGGGCGATGGCCGGCATGCCGAGGAGCTTGGCCGCGATCGAGACGATTCCGGTCGCCATGACCAGTGCGAAGTAGGCGGGATGGAGGGTACGTACACCCTCTGCCCACTTGCCGCTCATCGGCGCTCCATCCGGTAGAGATAGAACAGCAGCCCGCAGTTCAACGCTACGCAGACGAGACTGCCTACCGCCGCCGGGAGGATGACGGTCTGCTCACCGGCCAGAAAGGCGTTCATCGTGGCGGTGAGCAGCCATAGTTGCAGGATCACAATGACGAGGACGATCGAGAGGATCCCGAACATGATTGGCATCTTTTGGGCGCGTGAATAGGCGCGACGTGTCATGCCCGCACCTCGACGCCGGTGGCGTACAGAACGCCGTCGCGGATCTCCATGCGGATACGCGGCAGCGGCCGCCGGGGAGGTCCGGCCAGCACGTTGCCGGTGGCGAGATCGAAGTAGCCATGATGACAGGGGCAGGCCAGCCGGCCGCGCTCCGGCTCCGGCGTGACAGCGCAGCTCAGATGCGTGCATTTCTGGCTGTAGGCGACGAAGCGATCGGGGGCCGTTCTTACGACGATGCAGTCGTCGTGAGGGTCTGGATAGGCGAAGGTCAGCGCTTTGCCGACGGCCAGATCGCTGAGCGCGGCGATCTTTCGCACCGGTGGCGCGCCGCGCCGGCGCCTTTTCCAGTTCTCGAATACGATCCAGAACTGTCCGGCCGCGAAGGCGAAGCTGGTGAGCACGAGGAATTTGGTGAAATCGCGGCGGGCCACGAGCTCGTCCTGCGGCCAGTCGATCGGGAAATCGTTACGCCACTGCGGCTGGTCATGGTAGGGCCGTCCATCCGGCGGGACGCTGAGCTGATCGGGATTGGTCGGTTTCATCGCCGCTGCCTCACATGTCGTCGAAGACAGAGTCGAGTGTCGTCGATCGGCCGATGGGGTCGTCCTGCATCGCCGCGGTGACGTCGATGTGCTGCGGTCTGGCTCGGTCGCGCGGCACCATCATGTTCACCTTGGTGGTGATGACCTGCTGCCCGAATTGAAACGAGTTGGTCGGCTGGGAGCGGGGGCGGAGGCGCTCGATCTCTTCACGCGGTCCGAAATAGAGAGCGCCGCTCGGGCAGACCGACGCGCACATCGGTTTCAATCCCACCGAGGTGCGGTCATAGCACAGGTCGCACTTCATCATCAGCTGGAACTTCGTCTCCATCTTCGGCACGCCGAAGGGACAGGCCAATACGCAGTTGTTGCAGGCGATGCAGCGCGCCTTCTTGGCGGTCTGCACGACGCCGTCGTCCGTACGTTTGATGGCGTCGGCCGGACAGACCTCGGCGCAGGTCGGGGAGTCGCAGTGCATGCAGACGACCGGTACGGTCTGCACCGAGATGGGCCGGTCGACATACTGCAGGTGAATCATGGAGTGGCCGCGATGCGTGTCGCACTCGCTGCAGGCGGCGACGCAGGACTGGCAACCGATGCAGCGGGCCGGGTCGAGGAAAAATTCCTGGAGATTCAACGGGAAACTCCAATCACGGCTGAGAAGAAAACCGAAGGCATGGCCTTGAGCTCATCGCGGTCACCGGGCTTACGCCCGGTGCCTGGAGTCTGGCCAGATAGCGGCCCGGAGGGCCTGCAAAGCTGGTAGCCAGTGGTGAGCGAAGCGAACCACTGGAAGGTAGAGAACAACTCACCCCGAGCCCCGGAGGGGCGCGAGAGGTTTGTCCGGGTAGCAAATCGCGAGGCGTTCACAAGGTGACGGCTAACGCCCCTGCCGGGGCTCGGTGAAACCCCGAGAACATGGGAACGTGGCTGCTTTTCCAGTGGTTCGCTTCGCTCACCACTGGCTACCAGCTTTGCGGCCCTCCGGGCCGCATTACCCGGGATTTCGTCCTGGGCCACACCGGGCTTACGCCCGGTGCTACAGGTCTGGCGCGCGCCTTCGCGCGCTGGAGCTCGGCGAAACGGGAGGGCTGTTTTGGGAACAACAGCATGCGGAATGGAGAATGCTGAATCGGGATGGGTGTTCACAGCTTCTCTCCTTTTGCATTCTGGATTCTGAATTCTGCATTCTCCGCTTTCCTGATCCGCACCGCGCAGACCTTGTACTCGGGTATTTTCGAGATCGGGTCCTGGGCGGCGATGGTGAGTTGGTTGATCGATTTTCTCCCTGGCCACTGATACGGAACGAAGATCGTGTCGGGCCGGATCGTGGTGACGACCTGCGCGCGCAGCGTGATCGTGCCGCGTCTCGAGTCGACGGTGGTCCAGTCGCGGTCGGCGATGCCGTACTTTGCGGCGAGCTTCGGATGCATTTCGATGAGCGGTTCCGGGTACTGGTCGACAAGCGGTCCGATGCGCCTGGTCTGCGTGCCGGAGAGGAACTGGCTGACCACACGTCCCGTCGTCAGGATGACCGGATACTCGTCGTCGACATCCTCGGCCGGCGGCGAGTATTCCGCGACGTTGAACCGCGCTTTGCCGTCGGGGAAGTAGAAAGGGCCGGCGCCTTTCGCCACCGGGTTCCACGACCCCTGCTCGAAAAGGCGCGGCGTGCCGGGATGGTCTTCCGACGGACATGGCCAGCAGACGCCGTTGTTCGCTTCGATCTTTTCATAAGTGATGCCGTAGTAGTCGGCCACGCCCCCCTTCGAGGCCACGCGCAACTCATCAAAGATCTCGCGGGGGCTGTTGAAGGTCATGCCGTGCGTTCGTCCGAGGGCTGCGGCGATGTCCTGGATCACACGCCAGTCCTGCTTCGCGTCGCCGGGGGGATCGACAGCTTTGTTGATCTTGATGACTCGCCCTTCCACCTGAGCGACGACCCCTTCGTCTTCTTCGTGAAGTGACCCCGGCAGCACGATATCGGCATGCTGCGCCGTCTCGCTGAGGAAGAAGTCGATGACGGTAAAGAACTCCAGCTTCTCGAGCGCGCGGGTGACGAAGGCATTGTCCGGGAGCGAGACTTTCGGGTTGAAGCAGATGTTGAGCAGCCCCTTGATCTCGCCGGAATCGATCTTCCGCATCATCTCGTAGCAGTCGACGCCGGCCTGCGGGAGGTCGTCGGCCTTGACGCCCCAGACACCGGCGATGTACTCGCGGTGCTGCGGATTGCTGATGTCCCGCCATCCGGGAAGCTGGTCGGCCTTCTGGCCGTGCTCGCGGCCACCCTGTCCGTTGCCCTGACCGACCACCGTGCCGTACGCGCAGTAGGGCCGGCCGATGCGCCCGGAAGCGAGCACGATATTGATCGTGCTGAGGCAGTTCTGCACGCCGTGCGAGTGATGCTCGATGCCGCGCGCGTGCATGAGAAAGCTGGTTTTGGCCTGCCCCCACAGCTCCGCAGCCTGCCGGATCGACTTCTCGGCGACACCTGTCACCTCTGCCGTCCGGCGCGGAGTCCACTGCTTCACATGCTCAGCGACTGCCTCGAAGCCGGCCGTGTGCGACTCGATGAAGTCGTGATCGAGCCAGTCGTTCTCGATCATGAGATTCAGAATGCCGTTGAAGAGGGCCACGTCTCTCCCCGGCTTGACCGGCAGGAACAGGTCGGCGGTGCGCGCAATCGGAGTGATGCGCGGATCGATGACGATCACCTTGCCGCCGTTCTCCCGCGCCTGCCAGACGTAGTTGGTGGTGATCGGCGAGCACTCGGCAGTGTTCGACCCGGCAATGACCACCACTTCGGCTTTGAGGATGTCGTCCCACGGACTGGCGCTGCGGTCGATCCCGAAAGCCTTCTTGTTGGCCGCGCCGGCGCTCACCATACAGAGCCGGCCGTTGTAATCGATGTAGCGTGTCTTCAGGCAGACACGCGCGAACTTGCCCATGAGGTATGCCTTTTCGGTGGTGAGACTCGCACCGGAGAGCACTCCGAAGGCATCCGGTCCGTATGTCGACTGAATGCGCTCGATCTCTGAGGCCACGCGACCGATGGCTACGTCGTAGGGAATCGAGCGGAAGCCGCTCTCCGAGGTGGGGTCGCGCTCCAACGCCGTGACGAGCCGATCGGGATGGTCTCCCTGCAGGTATCGCTTCACCCCTTTGGGGCAGAGCATCCCTTTGTTGAACGGGAAGTCGTAACGGGGCTCGAAGCCTATGACGACGTTGTCTTTCACCTTGAGGTTGATACCGCACTGCTGGCCGCAGAAGCAGCAGTGTGTCGAGACGACCTTGTCGGGCGCCACGCCGGTGTCGAGGCGCAGCCCCTCCATCCGGTTCAGGTGGGGGCCGTAGGCGTCAGCGAGCAGATCCTGTTCTTTCGGTAGAGTGGCCATATAGCTTCTAGCTTCTAGCTTCTAGCTTCTAGCTTCTAGCTTCTAGCTTCTAGCTTCTCGGTTCCGGGTTCCGGGTTCCGGGTTCTGGTTTCTGGTTTCTGGTTTCTGGTTTCTGGTTTCCGGTTTCGAGCGTCTCCCCATCAAGAACTTTAGTCCGTTGCGGCGCTCTTCTGCCATAGGGTGCCCTGCGCGATGGCCAGCATGGAACGCCGGCAGGCGGGACAGATGCGCTGGTAGTGATCGATCGGGCCGTTCATTTCGTAGCGATAGCCGAGCTCCCTCTCGACATCGATGAGATCGTCGATGTGCATCTGCGAAGCGTAGGGGTCTTTGCAGCGGGCGCAGTGCGCCATTCCCTCGCGCGGGCCGATGTCTTTGTAGAAGGCGACCCCGAGCTGGGCCGGCCTCTGGAAGATGTGAAAGAACTTACCGAAGGGCATGTAGAGGAGGGTGAAGATGACTGTCACGGCGTGGAGCAGGGAGAGGAACTCGTAGCCATAGCCCTTCATCCACGTATAGCTCGCCGTCAGCATCAGCCCCGTGGCGCTGATGGCGAAGAGCAGGATGAGCGGCAGGATGTCCTCCCCGAATTTCTGCACCGCCGCTTCGCCGTGATCGCGCATGCGCCGGCGCATGGCCAGCATTACGCCGGCGATGACGGCGAACGAAGCCCATACCAGGCCGTGGAAGGTGAGGAAGCCGACCAGCGAGTGCACCGGAAAGGCAAAGGTCGGGAAGCCGAAGACGTAGGTGCGATACCAGTCCAGCCGCCCGGGCTCGGTCTCGAAGTGAATCCAGCCGAAGACCAGAGGAAAGGTGATCGCGAAAGCGAGGACGCAGCCCCACATGATGAGCAAGTGCGTCAGACCGCGCAGCCGGTCGCGATGGACGATGAAACGGTTGAGCGCGAAGTCGAGCGTGACACGCTTCACCCACTGCATGGAGTTGCGTCCAAACCAGCGTCCGCGAAAGAAGACCTGCCAGCCCCGCCGCCAGTAGAGCCTCGTCGGTGGGCGCTGCAGCCACATCGAATAGCGATAGATGATTGCGAACGTGGAGAAGAGGACGGCAAACGTGTAGCCCACCAGCGGGGCGTCGAAGTGCTGCATGTTTCGCGATCCGAAGACGATCAGGACCGCCAGCACGGCGGTGAACGCGACACCCCAGACGGCGGCCACGATTCGCCCTATGCCCACTCTGCCGAAGGTCATGGCCTGCAGCTTACGCAACATATTGCGTTCGTGCTATGACATTGATCATGTCACGCCTCATTCTTCCAAGATATGCCAGTCAGGGCCAGAGCTGTTGCTCTTCCAGCATGGCCAGGAATCGATGGATGGGCACGATCTCGATTCCGTCCGGCGAGATCATTGGCCTGGTGCCGCCGTATACCAGGATGCGGCGGCGAACCCCGGGCAGCTCGCTGATGGCACGAAGGCCCGACAGCATTTGTGGAACGAACCGTCGGGGCGACTTCACCTCGATGGCCAGTAGATTCCGTCCCCGGCGCAAAAGAAAGTCCACCTCCACGTTCGCGTCGAGGGGCGACCAGTAGAAGATCTCGTCGAAGAGCCGGGCTTTTTCGTGATAGGTCCGGAGCAGGGTCAGAATCCAACCTTCGACCAGAGGCCCCCGCTCTTCGGCATGCAATGGCCCGAGCTGCTTTTTGACTGCTCGAACCAGACCCGGGTCGACCCAGTAAAGCTTCGGATGCTTCCGCTCCCGCACTCGCAGCTTCGCCTCGTACCCCGGCAAGCGAAACGCCAGCAGCGTGTCCTCCAGAATCTCGAGGTATCCCTCGACGGTCGTCCGGGCCGTACCGGCGTCGCGTGCGATTCCCGACACGTTGATGAGCTGCCCGTGGAAGAGAGCAGCCACTGGAAGAAAGCGGAGGAATCCCGGAAGATTTCTCACCAGCGCCTCGGCGCGAATCTCCTCGCGGAGGTAGGTCTGAACGTAGGCCTCCAGAGTAGCAAGACGATCGTCGGCTACCCAGACGATGGGGATGCTTCCAAGGGAGAGAACCTCTTCCAGCATGAAGTCTTTCCCGAGCTCGGCCGGTGTCAGCGGAAACATCTGCTTTCGCAAGGCGCGACCCGCCAGCAGATTGGTCCCGGCGCTCTTGAGCTTTCGCGCACTCGACCCCAGGAGCGCAAAGCGTAGCCGCCGAGTCTCGATCAGGCGGTGAACCTCGTTCAATAGAGACGGAATGCGCTGCACCTCATCGACGATCACCCACGAGCCCGGCCGGACGCCGGCGAGCTGGGCGGCGAAAAGCGACGGATCGGTCAGGAGCTCGTGGTACAGAGATTCATCGAGGAGATCAAAATGCCGCGCCTTCGGGAAAAACGAACGGGCCCAGGTACTCTTCCCGACTCCTCGAATCCCGAACAGAAAAAAGCTCCCCGAGGGAGGGGTCAGGAGCCGGTGATAGGAATGCCATACCATGCCGTCATTTTACGTCACAAAATGACGGCATGGTGATCACCACTGCGATTTCCAGGCAAGTGCGTGTCTGGCTGCCAGGATGAAGTGAGATGCCGGGCCCATCGGCCGACCATGCATAGGCCTTTAGCACCCGCCGAGGCGCCCGCTCCCCTCGGCGTGAATTGATGACGTCGTTATCGCCACTTGCTGATGGTCTAGCCGGTATTCGTTCACTGGGTTCTGCCGCTCTCACGGTCGAGTACGTCGATGGTGGTTGCGAACAGCCGGTCCGCCTCGTCGCGGTTATCGCCGATCGCTATCATGCCGAACTTTCCGAACTGCGAGACGGCGCCGATCATGTGAAACAGGACGCCGGTTCCCGTTCTGTGATTGAACCCGAGGCGGTTCGCAGTGATGATCTCGATCAAGTCTTCGGGCAGCAGCCCGCGGTACCGCTCGGACTGGACATTGTCGGAGGCGCGGTAGTACTTGGTACCACCGTCCGGCGCAAACAAAAGCCCCGTGGCGCGATCGAGCTGGCCACCAGTGAGGAAGCGAAGGGCGAGCATCGGATGGGTCGTCCCTCCCATACGCAGGTTCACCTCGATGGCCGTCAGGCGCCAGCTCGTCTCCGGAGAATTGCGTGTGGCCAGGAAGTCGACGGAGAAGCGGCCGATCACTCCCTTTTCAGCAAGAGCCTCCGCGACGCGGATGCCGAGCCTTTGCATCTCACAGCGGTAGTCGTCGGCGGCGGGGAAAAGACAGCCGAGGAACAGCTGTCCGGTCGATCCACCCATGATCTGCTCGTGGGTCGAAGCGAGAAGGACCTCACGTCGAGGGTTGATGCGAATCTGCACGCTCGGCGATCGCACTTCCTTCGCTTCGATCAACTCTTCGACGATGCCGCCACCGTGCTCGAATTTCTCCAGGTACGAAGCGGCGGTCTCGACCGCGACGGAGAACTGCAGCCGGCTCATTGCGTCACGGATCGCCGCAGGATCCGGGGCGTCCGGGTAGGTAAAAACGGCGTTCCCTTCGCCGGAGAATCCTTCATTCAGCTTGAGGAGCGCGCAGCGAATGCTGGGACGTCGCGTGTGGAGTGACAAGAGCGCTCCGACCACCTCCTCGAGGCTGTGGAGATCCTCGAAACCTGCGGGCTGTTCGACGCCGGTTTCACGAAAGAGCCGCCGACTCCCGGACTTCGTGCCCCAGATGGCGAGGCGCGGATCGGGGGCATTGATGGGGATTCCGAGGCGCACGCAAAGCCGGACCTCGAGCGGCGTCGAGTTGAAGACAGTCAGGTAGGCGCGCTCCGGGTCGATGATGCTGGCGCGGATGCGCGCCAGCAGACGCGGGCGTTCCAGGATTTTCTCCGTCAGTGGCCGTGGCGAGCTGTCGTACGCGCACAGCAGCGTCAGACGGGCGCGGGCGTGGCTGGCCGGAATCCCGATGAGCAACTGTAGATAGTAGTCGAGCACCATCGGATGGATCGGCTGCGACGTAACGTAGACCACTCGTGCCTGAGGATTGCGTAGCCGCATCAGGAGAAAGAGCAGCCGTTCCTCGTAAAAGGGCATGCCGGCGATCTTCGCCATCTCGGTCTGATCGAGGGTGAGCGACGGCACGATGACCGACGTGTAGGACTCCTCGTCGCCGGGGAAGACTGTGTCCCACAGAACGGCGAGTCGCGGTTTGAGGAGCTCGAATTGCTCGAGCTCGAGGACTGACAGCGTGGGGCACACCGTCATGGCCCGCTCATCAAAGCAGAGTTTCTGCTCTGCGCTCGATGAGAGCTCGCAAATCACGATGTGCTGGACGTCACAGGAAGACTCTCTAGCAAACGCCTTGCCGATGATCAGCGGGACCACTCATCCATCGAGAGAGACCGTTGAGATCCGGTCGTGTCCCCCCCTTGCTTTCCCTCGTACAAGCACGGTCGCGCTTGCTAGACCCAGCGCCGGACCTGGGTCTTGTACTCCCTGTAGGCTTCGCCGAAACGGCGCTCCAGATACTCCTCTTCCCTGCCGATGACGTAGTAGCGAATGAGTATGAGGGCCGGGGGAAGGAACAGCAGGGACCAGAGGTATCCGGTGCAAAGCGCCATTCCGATGTAGAGAACCGTAAGCGCTATGTACACCGGATTCCGGGTGAACCGGAAGGGGCCGCGAATGATGAGATTTCTGGATCCGCGGTTGGGAATGAACGAGGTTTTAAAACGCCAGAACAGGAGAGCGGCCCAGACATTGGTGACCATCGCCCCGAGCTGAAAAGGAAAACCGACGAGAATTCGCAGTGGCCGCGGCACAGGAGCCGTCCGCATGAAATGCTGCAAAAGCACACCTAGAGAGAATGCGATGGCCAGTAGCACCGGCGCGGGAACTGAGACCCCGGGATGGTCGTCGCCGATTGATTCCTCCGTCTCCATGGGCGCGCAAAGAGTAATCGACTTTTGCTGCAGGCATCAAGCCAATGTGTACCCGACCTCCTCGAGGGAGCCCCGTTGACGGCAGTGGGCGTCTACCTACGCCGGGTAGGGATAACCCGCCGCCAGAGCGTTCTCCAGGGTCTTATCGTGGCCGTAGATATCGTCGAAAAAAAGGATCTGACCGTCTTCGAGAGCGACGACGGTCGTGTAGACGATGAGGATCGGTATGGGGTTCTTGAGGATCACCTCGAGGTTATTGGTCGTGCCGTTCATCGCCGCCGTGATCCGCTCCGAGGTCCACTGAGGATCGTCGCGAAGGAGCCAGGTGGCCAGCGCGGCCGGCTTCTCGACCCGGATGCAGCCGTGGCTGAAGTCGCGGCGCGACTTGGAGAAGAGCAGTTGTGAGGGCGTGCTGTGAAGGTAGACGTTGTTGCGATTAGGGAACATGAACTTCACCAGCCCGAGCGCGTTCGAGCTATGTGGTTTCTGTCGGAGGAGGAGGCGGCATTTCCGCAGCTGCGCCAGGGTGTCGGGAGTGACCCCCGTTTCTTCAACGCCTGGCGCGCTCGAAACAGTCGAACGCCGGCCGCATTGGGCGTCATCTGTTCTTCGGCCGCGTAAGTAGTGACAGGAACATCGTCGAGCTCTACGCGACGAATCGCCTGCGCATACTCCGGCTTCAACGTCGATAGGAGCGTCGTAACGCAGGAACAGACCGCCTGCATCAGTTCGTTGTCCGGCTGCACCTCGTTGCTGCTCTCGGCCGCGACTTGTTCGAGAACGCGGCTCTCGACGCCGCGGCGTCGGTAGTGATCGACGATGGCATTGCGCAGAACCCGATAAAACCAGGCCGTGGCCGAGTCGGCCTCGCGCAGAGTGGAGGAGTCCAGTCCGCGGATGAATGCTTCCTGCAGGATGTCTTCCGCCACCTCGCGCGATTCGACGCGTTTTTCCAGAAATGACAGAAACTGCCGATGATTGGCCACCAGCGTGGCCACGACATCGGGCGTCGTCGTGGCAGCTTCGTATTCCACTTGCTCAATCATCGGAGAGACTTCAATCTGGCTGCTGCGCAAGGTTTGGTGCAACGCGTGTCAGGCGCTCGAAACCGAGCGCCTGACGCGGGCTGATTCAGCAGTTGCACCCGGGGCCGCACTCACAATTGCTTCCGCAGCTGCAGCTGTTGTCGAATTCGTTCATGGTCTTTTCCTCGTCGTTCGAATCGCGATTCATTTCGCGTTTTCAAACCTGATGACGAAGGAGAGGCAAAACATTACACCCGACGTTAAAAAGAATTGAGAATTGAGAATTGAGAAATAAGGCTGTCTCGTTTCTCAATTCTCAATTCTTTTTGTGACCGCCGAGGCGACCTTCG
The DNA here is from genome assembly GCA_035544835.1 of Thermoanaerobaculia bacterium. GTDB lineage: Bacteria > Acidobacteriota > Thermoanaerobaculia > Gp7-AA8 > Gp7-AA8 > DASZZV01. The sequence goes on along the minus strand of DASZZV010000243.1, from coordinate 15,511 downwards.
TGTCGATCGGGCCCAGGCAGCCGTTTAATCGGCGCATCGTGTTGTGAACCTTGATGGCATAGCGCTGGGTCTCCGGGAGGCTCGTAATCAGCCCGGCCAGCATTCGCTTTACGTTGTGCGAGCCGCCGTTGTAGAGCGACGCCGTCAGCTTGTCGACATCCTGTCCGTTCGCAGCCAGAGCTCGCGCCTCGGAGGTCTTCCGTTCCAGATGCCGGACCAGAAAAGTCGCCATTGCCTTTGAAGAGAAGCGGGCGTCGAGATTCTCGCCGAGGTATTCGCCGGCTTCATACGGTCTCTCATTCCTGACGCGATTGGCTGGCATTCCATAGTGACTGGAGAGCATGGTGTCTCGGAGCTCGATCAAGGTGTCCTGATAACTCTTCCAGGCAGTTACCTGTGTCGCCTTGAGCGATCGATATTCGATGCGGGTGCGATCGCGAAAAACACGAAGCTGCTTGCGGTTGCCGTGAGCCACCAGCGGCTCGAGCTCGCGCAGTACCGCCAGGCTGTGACGGTCGGCGTATCGCACGCGCTGTTTGAAGGTCTTCGTCGCGTAAGGCTCCAGAAGATCGAGCTCGTCGAACCCCTCTGTTCTCAGGTCGTAAGCGGCCTTCAGGAGCTTGCGGGCGCGCTTTCGATTGCGCGGGTCGTCTCTCGTGAGGAGAAGTGTGGCGATGGTGTCGGCATCACCAAGAGGTTTCTTGGCCAGGTAGGCTCGCGCTCCGGTCAGATACTCGGGTGTGACGAAGAGTTTGCCGACGGACTTTTCCTGTCGATAGGCGATCGGAGTGGCCTGAGCGAGTCCGACCGCACCGGCTTCACTGACGTCTAGAATCTTGCCGTTGGTCTCGGCATGGGCGATGGCCAGCAGGAGTGAGACCGGGGGCGAGGCCTGATCGCAGCGGGAGGCTTCGTCGATCACGGCTACGAGCCGTTCGGGGTCACGGGTCCACATCTTCGCCAACTCCGCAGCCAGCGCCCGCTCGCGTTTCTGGAAGTCTTTCTCCCCTGCCTCGAGGAGCGTTGGAACGGCGGCCGAAGGTGGTGGCGGCGGCTCGAGTCGAACACCGATCGGCGATGATTCCACCGGTTCTGAAACAGGTGCCGTGACGCGAGCCGGTTTCGCAAGGGTCCCGACCCTGACGTCTCGAGAGCAGCCTGGCACCATGAGCAGTCCACTGACAAGGACGAACGAGAACAGGCGACGAATCAAGACATCCTCCCCACACATTGCGACCAGCCCTCGGTCTGATCCGAGCGGCCCGGGCGATCCGACACTTTCGAAGAAGCAGTGCAGAGGAACCTTCTCTAGATGAGAACGGTGGGCCTGCGTGGTTCTTCCTGGTTGAAGGATCGTTTTTTATTTTGACACAGGTCAGGTGAAGACAATTGAGAATTGAGAATTGGGAATTGAGAAATAAAAGACTGAAGGTCGGGTGAAGCCGCCCGCCTCTATTTCTCAATTCTCAATTCTCCATTCGCATCTTCCCGAGGCGTCTCGAGCTGGCCTTTCGTCAGCTTCCGCCGCACAAAACCCTCCAGCGGTCCGCCCAGGACGAGAATGAGCAGAGCCAGGGCCAAAGCGATGAGCGATGTTCGCCAAAATCCGAGGCCGCAGGCGATACCGAGGGAGGCGACGAGCCAGATCGAGGCGGCGGTCGTCAAACCGCTTATGGCGTGACGGTCGGTCGATTTGAGAATTGCGCCGCCACCGAGAAACCCAATGCCGGCCACGATGCCCTGAATGGCGCGCGAAACGGCGTTGGCATCGACCACACCGCCCGGGGTGATGCTGATGGAGACGACGCAAAGCGTGACCAGCGCAGATCCGAGTGACACGATCGCGTGGGTTCGCAAGCCGGCCGGCTTGTGAAGGACCTCGCGATTGAGTCCGATCACGCTGCCGACCGCGGCTGCTGTTGCCAGCCGCACCGTTACCTCAGCAAGGGATAGCATGTGATGGCGTCATTGTATGCGCGTCCCGACCGACCCCGTCGAGGTCACAACACCTTTGCGCCATTCGAGCCTACCAGAGCCGGGATGGCGGAATTGAAAATAGAAAATTGAAAAGAGAGCCGGTCAGGTGGCGCAGCAAACCGGAAAATCGACGGTCAACGACGACGGATCGCCAGCCCTACGCCGGCGAGGATCGCGACCGCGGCGATGAGAAGGCGAGGCGCCGGATGCTCTCCGAGGAAAAGCACGCCGCCCGCGGCGGCAATAAGAGGAACGGCCAGCTGGAGAATCGACGCACGCGTCGCGGTGAGGCGGGGAAGAGCGGCGTACCAGAGGCTGTACCCAATCCCGGAAGCGAGGGCGCCCGAGGCTATGGCCAGAGTTGCTCCCTGAAGTGAGATGCGGGCCGATGGAATCGACATGAGGGTGGCGGCCACGGTGAAGGGTAACGAGCGCGCAAAGTTTCCCGCCGTATCGGACAGAGGATTTCTGCTTCCGCGGCCCTGCAGCGAGTACCAGCCCCATGAGACTCCGGCGATGGACATCAACATTGCGGCGAAAGGATCGGGTGCGGAGACTCCACGCCAGGCCAGCACGACCAGTCCGGAGAAGGCGACGATGACACCGAGCCATTGCAGTACTCCCGGACGCTCCCCGGCCAGCAGCCCCGCGGTCAGCATCGTCAGCTGCACGACACCAAAGAGGAGGAGTGCGCCGGTCCCGGCGGTCAGCCGGAGGTAAGCGATCGAGAAAGCGATGGCATAGGCGAAAAGGGCCATTGCCGAAAGCCAGTTTCCCCGCGAGGTCTTCCGACTGCCGCCCACGCCGGCGAGCATCCCGAGAACCATCGCGCCGGAAGCGAGCCGTATGGTCGTGAACGAAACGGGATCGATTGTTCCCGGCTGCCGAAGAGCAACGCGGCAAAGAAGGGAGTTCGCCGCAAAGCCGGTGAGCGCGAGGATGACCAGGAGGGGGAGGGACGGGGAGGACGACGAGCCTGTTGTAAGTTCGGTCGGCGTTTGGTGATCGGAATCGGACATCGTCATCGCGAGCGGATGATTCTACTGGTGTTCCCGATCGAATGCGGGCCGCAGACGTCGTCCGCGATCTGCGCGCCACCTTCGTCCCAGCACTTCGTGCTGGGCTTCCAGCGCCAGTTCGACCTACTGAAGGGGATCTGAATTCAGGAGCTTCCGCGGTGCGACATTGCGCCAGGCGAGAGCGAGCGCATCACGCGTGAACCCTTTCGTCGCCGCGGCGAGCCTGATGTTCGTCGCGCCCCCGCGTCCCCAACCGCCCTTGACGGGCATGAAAATTTTCGGAGCTGCCGCAACCAGCTCTTCCTGCTGTTCGGGCGTCAGCTTCACCATTGCCCATCCCTTCTCGGGTGACTGAAGAGTGGCGAAAATCTTTCCCCTCACCCGAAAATCAGGATGATTCATGTGGGCGCTCTCCAGTGCTTCTGGAAGTGCGAGAGCGAGTTGACGAAAAGCATCTTCTGTCATGGGCGGCGTCGGCACCATTCTAGGCCGAAAAATTACCGGATCCGTCCACCCTCGATGTGATTTTTCCGAGAAGCCAGTGAAGGCAGGCGAGGTGCTGCTGGTCATGGCTGCAGAGGAAGTGAAGGAGCCCATGAAGCGTGATGGCGCCATATTCGGCAAACGTTCCGGTTCTGCGGAGATCCTTGCCGGTCAGCTTTCCGATCATGCCAAGGGTCATCTCACGCGCGGCTCGAAACGAACGATATGCGTCCTCGATATCAGTCGCTTCGTCAACCTTGCGCTCCGCGGCGAGTGCGTAACTGTCGAGAGATACCAGGTCCGGATTCTCTTCTTCCAGCATGCGGCGAATCCGAACGTGATAGCCGTCGGCCTCGATGTCTCGCAGATGACAGACCTGACCAATGAGGGAGAAGCGTTCGCCGGGAATGCCGTCCCACGAATCAGGAGTCCAGGTCAGATCCGCCGGCGGAATCATGAGGAGAATCTTTTCGAGCGCAGCGGGCATCCCTTTGAGAACGTCTAGAGTGTTTTCGATCAGGGTCATGAAAGCTCCTGTACTTCCCCTACGATAACGTCGAGCGAAGTGAAGGAGGGCAAAAAAGCCGTCACGCGCACACCCCGATCTAACGGAGCAGCTAGTGTGGCGTATCGTAAATAGCCCAGCATTCCTCGGGGAGTTGGAAGGCCGTCTGCTTCGTTGACGCTCCTCAACAATGTCCCGCATTGCCTGCGTCGCGCCGCCTCGCATACGACCTCCCATCATCCCGACGAATGCTGGGCTATTTACGAAACACCACACTAGACTGTCGTGAGTGCGCTGGATGCTCATCACTCTGACCGGTCTGATGGTGATGACCGCCTGCGTATCGACGTCGCCTACGGCGCGGAGTCCACATATCCCGCATGAGCTCCGCGGCCTCTGGGTCGCTACGGTCGACAACGCCGACTGGCCGTCAAGCCGTGATCTGACTCCCGAGCAGCAGCGCCGTGAGCTCGTGGCGATTTTCGATCGCGCCGCCGCTCTGCATCTCAACGCTATCTTTTTACAGATACGCCCCGCTGCTGATGCGCTCTATCCGTCACCTCTCGAGCCCTGGTCGGAGTACCTGACCGGGAAGATGGGCAAGGCGCCCGAGCCCTTCTATGATCCGCTGGCCTTTGCCGTCACCGAGGCTCATGCGCGCGGCCTGGAACTGCACGCCTGGTTCAACCCCTTTCGTGCCCATCATCCCAGCGGAACCTCAGAGCCTGATCCCCGGCATGTCCTGCGCGCGCATCCTGAGCGAGTGCACCCGTACGGTCCTTTCGTCTGGATGGATCCGGGCGACGAGGACGTCCAGCGCGAATCTCTGGCCGTGATCGTAGATGTCGTTCGTCGCTACGACGTCGATGGTGTTCATCTCGATGACTACTTTTATCCCTATCCCGAACACGACGCGAATGGTCAACGCATTGACTTTCCCGACATTGCCCTGTGGGATCGCTACGTGGCCGCGGGCGGTCGCCTCAGTCGCGAAGACTGGCGACGAGACAACATCAACCGCTTTGTGCGCGAGCTCTATACGACCGTCAAGAGCATCCGCCCTCGAGTCGTGGTCGGAATCAGCCCCTTCGGGATCTGGCGTCCCGGGAATCCGGCGCAGATTCAGGGATTCGACGCCTGGAGCGATCTCTACGCCGACGCGCGCCTGTGGCTGCAGCAGGGTTGGGTCGACTACATGGCTCCGCAGTTGTACTGGGGCACCGACCAGCGCGAACAGAGCTTTCCGGTTCTGCTGCGCTGGTGGGTCGAGCAGGACAAGGACAAGGACGGTAGAAGGATTGCGCCGGGACTGGCTATCTACCGTGTCTCGGGCTCGTCGAGAGGCCTGAGCGCCGAGGAGATCGCGCGCCAGATTGGCCTGATACGAGAGGAGAGGCGCGCTGGTGGTTTCATTCTCTTCAGCGCACGCACGTTGATGGAGGACTGCGAACGTATCAACGCGGTACTCGGCGCGGCGATCGAAGCCGAACGCTGAGTGGGGATTGGTTCGGTGAGCGACAGATTGCTGTTCTACTGAACGCTGCAGTAATCAGCTACACGCCCAAACCGGTTCTTATTGAGGTCGCGTTGCGCTGTATTCGCTCGACGAACCGAACCAGACTTTCCGCTCAACGTGCTCGAATCCGGCCGAGTGCAGAGCCTCCAGAATCGCCTCTGGCGGCACGCACTGCCGCGTCGTTTCCCAGTAGTAGCGCATACACAGCGCCGCGTCCTTGTTCCGGGTGGTGAGCCTGACCACAGCGGGAACGAGACGTCCCATGAAAAAGCCCAGCAATGCTCGTCCGGCCCGTGACTCCGGTGCGGTGATCTCGAGGATCAAAAGTTTTCCCCCGGGCGCAAGCACGCGGTGATACTCCTCGAAGGCGCGGCGCAGGTCGGAGAAATGACGCAGCGCGAATCCGATGGTGATCATGTCGAACGTTTCCGAGCGAATCGGAAGTGCGTCGCCGCTGCCCTGGACGGCGCGGAGCGGCAGCTTGCGACGCGCCTCGAGCAGCATGCCGATGCTGGCGTCGACTCCCAGAATCTTCTTGAGGTCTTTTGTGTGCTTGAGGGCCGCCTGCACGACCACGCCCGTGCCCGTAGCCACATCGAGCAGGCGCATGCCGGGACGAAGACCGTGACGTGCCAGGGCGAAGGATCGATACCATTGTCCCGATCCGAGCGAGACCAGAGCAGTCATGCCGTCGTAGAAGGGAGCGCTGGAGTCGAACAATCCTCGAACGAAATGGCTGCGCCCGGACGAATCGCGATAGTACTCGCCGAGGACGGGATGAGGAGGAAGGGGTGGCGCAGGGTCTTTGATAGCCGGGGATCATACCGGGAGGTAGATGACGAAGACAACGGTTGCAAAATGTCGGAATCGATGCCTGACGAAAGACTCCCGAGGCTCTATTTGCGCGACCTCGGAAACAGCCGCAACGTCTTCTCGTCGAAGAGCGGTTCATCCTGGCCGACTCTTACAAACAGAACGCTTCGGGCTCCCGTGGCCGGCTGAGCCTCGAAGTACTGGACGCCGTCAGGCTGATCGCCCCAATCGCCACACGCAGGGTCTGGGATCTCGTTCGGGTCGGCCTTCGCCTTCAGCTCTTTGGCGTAGGCGGCATCGGGAACGAAGGTGTAGCGCTTCACTCCCACTCTCTGAGCTGCTTGATGGATCCTCCCCGTTCCTGGGGTTTTGACTTTCCCGTGCCCGTGCCCGGCTTCTGATCTTCGGCTAGATATCCATCCCGTCGGGTCTAGGGTTTGACGCAAATCCGCCCCGTATAGTCGATACGATTGAGAAGGGGTGGGTCGCCTAACGAGGCGAGGTACTCATCAGTCGCCTTTCGCGCGCCGCGCCAGTAACCGTAGTCGTCGATAAGGAGGACGCCTCGCGACGACAATCGGGGGTAGAGGTGTTCGAGCTCATGTCGGGTGGACCGATACCAATCCGTGTCCAGCCGCAAGAGGGATACAGATGCAGGGCTGTCCGAGGGTATCGTCGTTTCCACCTCGCCCGGAACGAGGTGAAAGCGCTCGAACGGATAGCTGGTTTTTCGTAGATTGTTCTCGACGGTGGAACGTGAGGAGATGCCCCAGAAAGGGTCATCGGCGGTCCGTTCCCGCTCGGCAAGGATGGATTGCGCCGATCGTCCGCTCATATCCTGAATGTCCTCGCCCGAGGGCTCAGTCATTCCCTCGAACGTGTCATACAGCCAGAGAGTGCGATCGGTCCTTCCCAATTGGAGAAGGGTCGAAGCGATGAGCATGATCGATCCTCCGCGCCAGACGCCGCACTCCACAAAATCGCCGGGGATATTCCGGTCGACTATGTAGCACGTTGCTTTGTACAGTGCGTACATCCTCTCGATCGAGGTCATCGTCTCGTGGCGACAGGACTCATAGAGCTCCAGAAACTCCGGCTCGAGATCGAAGATATGGCTCATGTCGCCAGGGCCATCAAACGCGACGCAGGTAGCCGTCGACGTTCCAGGTCACATTCCGTCCGAAGTAATCGCAGAGAGACCGGTCGATCTCATACCGTCCAGGATTCCGGTCCAGGAACTCAGCGACTGCGTGGGTCGGACCTCCCTCGTAGAGATGGGCGACGCGCATATCCGTGAGAACGCCGTCTTCGATCACGATGTACTCCCCCCTCAACATCCACGGATCGAAGTGCTCGAGTACCGCAGCGGTCGTGCTGGCGAGGTGATTCGAGTCCTCGATCACGAGAATAGGACGCACTAGCGTTTCCATGAATTCTTTTGTGAGGATCGTTCCGAGGGCCCGGGCATCGCCCTGAAGAAATCGAACGCCAGAGTGCTCGATTCCTGCCGGCACCTCGAGATCGATCGACACCACATCCATCCGCAGCTCCAGCAGCTTCGCCTGGTCAGCGAACCAGATGGCGCTGCCGCCGGCGTAAGAGCCGATCTCGAGGAGTGTCCGCGGCCGGGCACGCTCGAGCAACATCGGGTACAGCGCGAGATCGAACGGATTCTTGAGTAGCGGGATCCCTCGATAGCGGTAGGCCATCGTTCCCTGCTGAATCTTCATCAACAGTTCGTAGGGAATGTCGCTCGATGTTTTCGTATCGCTCACGCGTCGCGAAGCATCTCCAGGAAATGCTTCTTTGAAGACTGAATCATCTCACGCTGCTTCCCCGTGAAACGGTTCGCGGCCCGGTCCATGAGCGAGGACTTCTCCTCGATGCTCAGGCTTTCCACCGTCTTCTCCCGTAACAAGCTCTCGGGAATCCTCCGGGTGTGCAGAAACGCCACGGAGTTGACCTCCGTATCGCACACGTATTCGAAGTAGTCAGCGTAGTACTCCATCGTTATATGAAGCCAGCCGACCCAGTGATGGTAGAGATAGTCCTGCTGCACGACCATCGACCTTCCCGGAATCAGATGGGGGAAGAACTGCCAGGTTACCCAATCGCAAACCGTCCAGTGTTTGGCTACGTCGATGAAGAGGATCTCGATCGGACCTCCGCTCCAGGGGAAGCGGGTGATGTCGCCGCCGTGGACTTCGACCAGCGCGGAGTAGGCGGCGGTATTGTTCTCGAACCGGTCGCGGAAGTTCTCTCCCTCTTTCGTCGACGTCGGAAAATAGATCCCCCGGGTCCAGTCCTCGACCTGGAACCGGTCGTAGGAATGAATCAGCTTTTCCTCGGGAGCTCCCCGCCGGCGCAGATTTCGGCGGAGCCCGTCAGCGAGAGCTACAGTCGATCCGCCCAGAAAACATCCCCCATCGACGATGCATCCCGCCCCGGTGTAGTAGTCGTCCGCCAGATAGTTGAGAAGGCGCAGCTCATCGGGGACGAGCATGGTCGGGACAGTGGCGGAGACCGCGGGAACCGGTTTCTGTCTCCACTGTTCGGTGAGATTCTTCAATGCCGTGCTTTGCGTCTCTGCTGTCGCGCTGGTCTTGCTTCGATCGGGCCGTCGAAAGACGGCCTGGAAGGTGTTGGCGTTCCTGATCAGCGTCGGGTCGGTGCGATTCCAGAACCTGGTCAAGACAAATGCGACCGACCATGCGGCCGCTCGACGGAGGCTTCCGCCCTTTTCCTGCGCATACTCCCATAGAATCCATCCCAGTGTCTGGGCGAAGCAGTGAACAGGAAGGATCGTCACTACCTCGAGATCCGCACTTCGTCCCAGCTCAGCAAGTCCCTCGGACGTATACCGTCGGAAATCACCCGGACAAGGGTGGAATGGCTGGAGGAACGGAACGGCAACGACCACATGGCCTCCGGGACGAACCACGCGCGCCAGCTCACGGATCGCCTGCTCGGCATTCACCACATGTTCGAGCACGGCATTGCACAGGGCGGTATCGAAGGTGGCATCCGCGAATTCCATGGACTCGAGGGGACCAATGACCACATCCGGATCGGTCGACTGGATGTCGTATCGCGTGATCTTCGTGACTCCCTTGCCGAGTAAGTACTCACTGATGTCGCGGCTGCCGCAGCCGGCATTCAGGAGATGGCCGGAGAGATAAGGCCCGACTGGGTCGAGCTCCTGTTCCAGATTCTGAAAGTGTACCGGGCCGACACGCGTGTAAGACGACGCACTCATCCGGCTGCTTCCATGGGAAGGCTGAAGTGGCGAAGACTCCTGGCAATCTCCTCGGCTGAATTCAATGCCATGGCTCTGGCCCGTCCAGCGCGACCCAGAGCCTCGCGGTGCTCGCGATCGCTGGCGAGCCGCAGGACGGCTGCTCGGATGGCCGCAGGATTCCGCGGCTCGACGACGATGCCTGCCTCGCCGACCAGAGCCGAGCTTCCGCCGACCTCGGTCACGATGCAGGGGAGGCTGCAAGACATCGCTTCCTCCAGCGCCAGTGAGCTTCCCTCGCCGAACGCAGATGGAAGCAGAAAAACGTCCGCGGCGCTCAGAATGCGAGCTACATCATCCCGCCAGCCGAGTCCGACGAAACCCGACTGGGGCGGTAGCTGATCCGTTCCTGTGCCGACGGCCACGGTGACAATTCCAGGGAGTTCCCGTACTGCCTCGAGCATTCCACTCCAATCTTTCATGGGATCCACTCGCGCAACCACGACCAGCATCACGTCATCGGGGGCGATCTGGAGCGAATCGCGAAAACTGGATCGCTCACTCAGATCGCGGCGAAAGATGGCCGGGTCGACGCAATTCGAGATGACCACCGATCGTGGCTCGCGGAAGCCGATGGCGTGATGAAAGTCGCGCGCTTCCCCGGCGTTGTAGATGATGCCATCGACGTAACGCGAGAGCAGCCCGCCTAATCCTCGGATCATTCGAAAGCTCCAGTGATAGGCGCTGCTATCGAGGTTCGAACAGAAAATCCCCCAGATCAAACGGGTGCGCTTCCGGCCGGCTATGAGCAAGGCGAGGAAACCCATGACGTTGGCGTGATACATCCAGCCTTGCACCACCGCCGGCCGCCGGTCACGGATCAGTAAGGCCAGTTCCAACAGACCGCGCAGCGCGTCGCGCCGCCTGCTCATGCCGAGATCGGTCACGTCGACGCCGGCAGATTCGAGAGTCGACCGGAAAATACCACCAGGAGTGAGACTGACAACGCACAGCTCTTCGCCGCGCGCCTTCTGCTGTCCGATCAGATTCGTCAGCAGCCTCTCCGCGCCCCCGCCATGGAGACCGGTGATCACATGCATCGTCGAAGGCATGGGCCACGGAGTCTCCGGGCGCTCGGAATGAATGGCTGAAATCCTTTTCATTTTTGGGATTGTGATTATCGCATCAGGCTTTGATCACGGCGCGGAGATCGGTAATGCCGAAGAAGTGATGCGGGGAGTTGATCGCCAGGTGAAGCAGGCCGATCCGGGCATCGAGTACCGAGATCGTGCCATGGACGACTTCGAACACCGACAGATCGATGAACAGATCGTCGAGGGCGACAGCAAGGTTAAATGCCACCTCGCAGCGCCGACGCTCTCCCATGGTCGCGCGGCTCGGTTTCTCGCCGAGCAATCCCGTAGTCGTAGCGTAGATTCGGACTCCCTCTTTGGTGGAGCAACTGAACCCGAATTGAGGCTCGTCAACGTCGCGGGCGAACTCGACTTCGAAGACAACCTTAACCAGGCCGCCGTCGAACGCGACCGCCGGATGAATGCCGTCAGACGACGCAAATGCACTCTCGATCCGGGCTCCGCCCACGCCGTATCGAAACTCGCCGCTGGCGTTGTCGTGGGACGGCAACTCTGGCGACATGAAAAAAAGCTGATAGTAGCGGTCGACGCCAGGGCCGGGATCGCCGTCGAATACGATCTGTCCATGCTCGAGCACCATCACGCGATCGCAAAGACCTGGCAGGCCCTGAACGTAGTGAGTGACGAGCAGAACTGTGGTACCTCGGTCCCGCAACTCGCGCAGACGGCGAAAGCATTTCTGCTGAAAGCGGGCATCTCCTACGGCGAGAACTTCGTCGATGAGGAGAATGGACGGATCTTCCGATGTGGCATTGGCGAAGGCGAGGCGCAGAAACATCCCTGAGGAATAGGTGTGTACGGGGTGATCGAAAAACTCACCGATGTCGGCGAAGCTCTCGATCTGACGCTCCCTCTCCAGCCAGTTGCCGGTCCCTTTGAAAATGACCTCATGGAAGAAGCGGACGTTTTCGCGCCCGGTCAGATCGGGTAGAAAACTTCCACCGAGATCGAGCAAGCTCATCACCGACCCGTTGACGGTAATCGTGCCGGAGGAAGGCTCGAGGATCCCGGCGACGAGATGAAGCAGAGTCGATTTACCGACTCCGTTCGCGCCAATGATCGCAACGGTCTGGCCCCGAGGAATCGTGAAAGTCACGTCTCGAAGCACTGGAACCGGGTGGTGAAAAGTCTTACCCGTGGGATGAAATGCTTCCCGAAGACGCTGCAGCGGCGAAGAGAAAAGATGGAAGCTCTTCACGACACTGTCGAAGCGCAGGGCGAAGTCCTCCCGTGCCTCTGTCATCGCATCCATCGAATCAACTGGCCGATGAAACCTTTCCGGATGACGGCCCTGGCCCGCTTCGCCTGTCGCAAGCCCCACGAGCCAATGCGGACGAATCGAGCAAGCCCCACATCGACGAGGGCCAGCGCGACCTCTCGTTTCTGCCCCATCAGCGATTCGCCATTCGCTGCGCCGTAGCCGGTCGCGAGCATGTAGTACCGATCGGTCAGTGAGCTCTCGGCATAGGAGGCGACTCTCGCAGGGAGTGCGCTTTTCACATTCATTACGTAGTCGTGTGGACGCTCCAGGGCAGTGAGAGGACAAGGCCAGAGGTCTCCTCTCGTTACGCAGAAATCAGCCAGCCCCATGAAGGGACTCTCGACGGCAAACGAGCGTCCCGCCTTCGCTGCGAGAACGGTTTCCCCTCGAACGAGGAGCGCACCCGTGAACGTCACTCCTTCATAAAGGCTGAAAGCCGGGCTTCCGCCGAGTGGCGGCATGACCCGCGAAAAATCTCCGCCCGTCACTCGCGCCGTCGGCAGGAGACCTTCGACACCCTCAGTTCCCAGCGCCGTCAGCATCATGGAAAGAGGATCCGGAACGATGAGGATGCCTGAGGAAATCATCAGGATCGCCTCGGCTGCGGCATTGGCGAGCTCACCGAGCAGTACCTCCGGGTCCTCCCTCAATAGATCTATGTTTCTGATGTCGAGCGTACCGACGACAGGGGGAGATTCACCACCCGATCGGTTGATAACGATCACTCGCCTGACGCTCTGGCATGCCGCGAGAGACTGGAGAGTGGCCTCGAGATTCAGTCCGGTGTGGTGGTCGACCAGAGCCAGCACGCGACGGGGCTCTGTCGAGCCGTACCGGCCCTGATTCGGAAGGAAGGTCCGCCAGTGGGAGTGCATGTCGGACCAGCTTCTTCGCGTTTCCTCCTGAGTGATGGTCGGCCGCGCGATCCAGCCACCGTCCTCGACGGCTCGCAGAATCGAGGCACACAGATCGTCGGTGGAATAGTCGAAAAGCACCCTGGCTCGATCATCAGGGTGAATGAGCTCGGGAATTCCTCCCGTTCGCGCAGCGAGAAAAGGGATGCCCCAGGATAGTGCTTCATAGACGGTGCAGGGAGAGTTGTCTACAGGCGACGGCATGACCGCGAGCTTCTCGCCACCGAACAGGTATTGCAGCGCCTCGGGTTGCCCCAGACCGGTGATGGTGTTGATCGGGAAATCCCACTCACTCGACCTCTGTGCGATGTAATCGAGACTGTCCATGCCCGCGCATTTCTCCGCTTTGCCCAGAAACGTCACCACGACCTGCCGCTTCGCCAACTCCTCTTTGAGCCGATTGAGAGCATTGCAGAACAGCCGAAGACCTTTCCTCTCTTCGAGTCTCCCGAAGAAAACGAGCTCCTTCAACTCGCTCGTCCGTCCCCAGCGCACGACTGGAAATGACGGAACTGCTGAAGCCCGCTCGCGAAGCCGCTGAGACGGCATCGCGTACTGCTGGACAAAGGTAGCCATTGGAAAAACAAATCCACGATCGCGCGCCCAGCCCAGCATGTATCTACTGGGACTCCACAGCATGTCCGCGCAGCGAAGACTGAGCTGCTCAGCATAGTTGTAGGCCGATAGGAGAAGACTCGTCGGGAGGGTCTGGTTCAGCTCGAGAACCCATCGAGAAGGACTGTGGAGCGCCACGACGAACAGCGACTGCTGAAAGGCTAGTCCCAATTTCCTCGCAGTGAGGGCGAGACTTCCCTCGCCGCAGCAATCGTTGAAATGGACCACATCGAAATGATTCGACGTCAGATACCGGTAGACGAGATAAGGAACGCCGAACCCGCGATTCTTGAGGGGACCATCGAGTAACCTCATATCCTCGATGCTCAGGGCGACCAGGCTGATCCCCAGCTCTGCATATCGGTTCTGCCAGCCTTTGAGGCCGAGGTGCGGGGCCCATATCCCGCCGGTATACAGGATGGTCACGTTGAGCCCATCCGAGGCCAGCAGCTCGGCAAGGCCGGTCATGGAAGTTCCGATTCCGCCGTTCTTGAAAGGGCCGATGACTTCGTTTGACACAATGCAGACAGTCGGCTTCGACCGGTCAGGTTCCTGATACTCCAGCGTGCACAGCTCCTGGTAGCTCGGGACGTCTCTCGTTCCGGTGTCGACCCCCGAAATCGGTAACCCGATCAAGTGTTGCGGAACCTGCCAGGCGACGGAAGGATCAGGCAGGTGAGAGACGGGCGTAACGTCTCCTCGCCAGGCTAGTCCCATGATCTGCGCGGTCTGATAGATGAGAACGTTGAATCCTTCTCTTTTTAGATAGAAGAGTCCCGCGGCGACATCGGGAGAGGCCAGGTCGTGAAATATGAATGCGCAATCGGGGGCGGCGTGGGGCAGACATGCAGCAGCGTCCCGCATTGGACCGGGCGCCTCGTGATCTCCATCGATGAAGAAGAGACTCCATTTGTGTCCCAGCCTCGAAGCCAGCTCGCCGATGTTGTCGGGGCTGCGTCCCGCACTCAGTTCCACGCGATCCAGGACGCCGGCACAGGCCAGCGATTCCTCTACGATGGCCCGGAATCCGGGATCCTCATGGGCGGGATCGATGACCTGGACCGACACCCCGGCAAGGGCCAGATGGCAGGTCGACCAGCCGAGCCAACTCCCGATCTCCAGCGCCGGCTTTCCTGCGAACTGCAGTGCGATGTTGTGCAGGAGAGTCGCCTCGTCCCGATTCAGAAACCCCATGAGGGGGAACCGCTCATCGGCATACCAGAGGTGGGGAACGTCGCGGCGCAGATACTTCCATGGATGCGCCAGGAGATCGCGGGCCCGCATGCGCGGAAAGCAGGCATCCGGCCTGACGACGCTCAGACCTGGCGAGAAGTAGTCGTGGAGCGGCCACGTCGCTGATCCCGCCGATCCCACCTGCCCATCGGTTGTCATGTCGCTCAGAGACAATCCCAGAAATGAGGCTGGAGCCTTCTGAAGCAGAACGAGCCGATGATCAACATCATGATGGCCATGATCCAGAAAACCACCGCTGCAAAAACTCCCGGCGCTGGAAAGACCTTCGGCATCAATGCATACCGGTAACCCGACACGATGTAGCTGGCCGGGTTTAGAGCTACGAGTGTCCTTCCCGCGGGGGGAAGCTGGCCAACACCCCAGGCGATAGGAGTCAGCCAGAACCAGACATTCAGAAATGAAGGGAGTATTTGCTGAGCGTCACGCAAGACGACAGTGAGTGACGCGAGAAAGAGCCCGACGCTGGATGCGAATACGACCGCGCAGACGTAATAGTAGAGAACGAATAGAAGCTCCGGAAAGCTCGCATACCCTCGCACCAGGCAGGCGATCGTGATGAGTGTCACCAGAATGGCGTGGGGAAGCGAGTGCACCAGAATCGAGTCTGCGGGAATGATCTCGACTGGAAAGATGACCCGTTTGACGAGGTATCGGTGCTCGACGATCGAGCCGGCTGAGCTGGTGATCGAGCTGGAGAGAAGGACCCACGGAACGTAAGCGGTCGCGAAACCGAAGATGTATGGGGCGCCGGCGAGCGGCAACTTC
>DASZZV010000242.1:0-1982 GCA_035544835.1 Thermoanaerobaculia bacterium | reverse complement strand
GTATTTATGGAGCTTCCGGAACGACGGGATATTCTATGAGCGCGCCGTGAACCGGATTCTGGATGATCTTTCCGCGCGTACCAAACCTAAATGGATGAGAGTTGTTGGTGACTTCAACGTTCGCGGTGGGGTCAAGTCGGTGATCACTGCCACATTTGGACGGCGGCCCCCGATGGATGGCTGAGCCCGTTGCCCCCTGAGGACAATCGGTTTTAATTGTGGACTCCGGCGATGCCGGCGCGGCTAGGTAGCTCAGTTGGTAGAGCAGCGGACTGAAAATCCGCGTGTCGGGGGTTCAATTCCCTCCCTAGCCATCGGATGAAAGGAACAACGTTGCATTCACGATCAGGGGTCGCCAACAGTGGGACCCTTTGTCGTTTCAGTCAGCCTATGGCGCCCACTCAGGGTGCGCGGTCACTCCATCATATAGTTGCGACGGCCCGACCACATCAGGGGGCGACCTTCGGTTTGATGCGCGGCTTGCCCACGAAAGGGCGTAGTTCAGCGGCGCTCGGAGCGGACTGATCGAAGAGACCAGGCTTCTCAGGCAAGGCGACTCCCGCGGGTGCCGGAATCCATTGTTCAGCCCACGCCCCGATTGCGGCCAGAGCACGGTCGAGGGATTGCCCCTTCTCGGTGAGCTGATACTCGACCCGGACCGGGGTTTCAGGAAAAACCTGTCTCTCGACCAACCCCTCCGACTCCAGAATGCGGAGGCGGTCGGATAGCATCCGATCGCTGATATCGGGAATGGCCGCCCGGATCGAGGCATAACGGGTGGGACCGCGGAGCAGAGCCTGGATAATGGCCCCTGTCCAACGCCCCCCGATAAGCTCGACGGCTTGGTGGAAACGGCCACAGATTACGGGGATTGCCACTTTCACGGGCTCAACCTAAGAAAGAAAGGGGATTGACACAAGTTACTTACTAAAATATATTACCAAAACAACAGTAAGTCTACCCCTTGCAAGCGAATATCGGAGGATTTTTCAGATGGCTGTAGCAACGGCACCAATCACGATAGCTGGACGGACGGCGTGGAAACTCGACCCCTCGCATACGTCGGTCGAATTTTCGGCGAAGCATATAATGATCACCACCGTCCGGGGCCGGATCGCGGATGTGGAAGGCACGATTTATACGGATGAGGGGAATCCCGGCAACTCATCGGTCGAGGCGGTTCTGAAAGGCGAAAGTCTCGACACGCGGAGCCTGCAGCGCGACGAGCATCTGAGATCGGCCGACTTTCTCGATGTCGAGAAGTATCCCACCATCACCTTCCGAAGCACGCGCGTCGAAGGATCAAAGGAAGAATTCAAGGTCATCGGCGATCTGACGATTCGGGGAACAACGAAGGAGATCACACTCGCCGTCACGTTCGAGGGAAGCGGGAAGGATCCGTGGGGCGGAGAGCGGATCGGCTTCACCGCGACGGGTAAAATCGATCGCCGAGAGTTCGGCTTGACGTGGAATCAGGCACTCGAGACGGGCGGAGTCGTGGTCAGCAACGAGATCAAGATCAGCATCGAGGCGCAGGCGACGAAGCAGGCGTGACACGGCGTAACACATTGAGCGCTCGCGCCTTTTGGGAACTGCGTCTACTTTATTGACGCGTCAACCGACCGGAGCGACTCTGATGCGGACGATCTTCGCGGGTACGGCGGCGCTGGCGTTCATTGCCGGCGCTGCCGAGGCCCAGTGCAAAGTTGCGAGCAGCAGCAACGAAGGAAAGCTGCTCGTTTTCTACAGCGTGCCGATTGTCTTCTCTGCGGCGACCGCCCCCGAAGCACTCGCTCCTGGTGCGATCCGACTCGGCTTCGAAGGGGAGTACATTCCCACGCCGAGCGCCCAGCTTCAGAAAACGGGGAAATGTTTTCTGCAGAAGAGCGAACACACATCGCTTTCTCGCGTGTTCGGGCGACCGAGATTGACGATAGGATTGCCGGGGTCGATGGCAATCGAAGCGAGCTACCTTCCGCCCG
>DASZZV010000241.1:0-2408 GCA_035544835.1 Thermoanaerobaculia bacterium | reverse complement strand
CGACTACGGCAAAGCCGTAGCTATGGCGAAGACGCAACACGTTCCTCTCTTTGTCGAAGCCTGGGCCCCCTGGTGACACACCTGCCGGTCGATGAGAGCCTACGTCTTCACCGACAAAGCTCTTGACCGGTATGCCGGGCGGTTCGTCTGGCTTTCGATCAACACGGAAAAAGGTTCCAACTCTCCCTTCCTCAAGAAGTATCCGGTGGAGGTCTGGCCGAGTTTCTTCATCATCGACCCGAAGAAAGAAGCCATCGCCATTCGATGGGTCGGCGGCGCCACGGTCCCGCAGGTCGAGAAGTTGCTCGATGACGCCTCGAAAACCATCAAGGGCAATCAGAAAGGGATCGATCAGACGCTGGCCCATGCCGACCAGCTCTTCGGCGAGCGGAAAAACGCCGAGGCGGCAAAGTTGTATGAAGAGGCACTGAGCAAAGCGCCGGCAGACTGGCCGCAATACCGGCGGGCGCTCGAGTCGATGTTGTTCGCTCAGACCAGCTCCCACGACAATGCCAGGTGCGCCGCACTTGCGGAAGCGAATTTCGCCCGGGTGAAGAACACCGCCTCGGCCGCCAACGTCGCCGCGATCGGTCTCGGTTGCGCTCTCGAGCTCCCGGCCGAGGATACGAAACGCGCACAGCTCATCGAGACCTTGGAGAATGACTCTCGAGAGGTGATCGCCAACAACAAAACGTTCATGGCTGCCGACGACCGCTCCTCGGTCTACGACACCTTGATCAGCGCACGCGAGGACGCCAAAGACGCGAAAGGGGTAAAGAAGGTTGCAGCAGAGTGGGCGACATTTCTCGAGGGCGAAGCCGCGAAGGCAAAGACCGCCGAACAACGCGCCGTATTCGATTCGCATCGCGTCGGCGCCTATCTGAAGCTAGGCCAGCCCGAACGCGGTCTGCCGATGTTGCAGCAGTCAGAGAAGGATCTACCGAACGACTACAACCCGCCGGCACGCATGGCCGTCCTCTACAACGCCATGGGCAAGTACGATGCGGCACTGGCTGCCTCGGATCGAGCACTGTCCCGAGCGTACGGTCCTCGCAAGCTCGGCATCCTGCGCACGAGGGCCGACATCTACGCCGGAAAGGGCGACAAGGTCAAAGCGAAAGAGACGATGGAAGAAGCGATTCGTCTGGCCGAAGGAATGCCGGAGGGGCAGCGGTCGGAGCGAACGATCGCGTCGTTGAAGAAGAAGAGAGACGAGATTCAGTAGGTAGGTTCGTTGCTCGTTGCTCGTTAAAACGAGACCAGAGGCAGAGGCGGCATCGCTGCCGCCTCTGCTGTTTGTGTGGCACAGGCACTCTTGCCTGTGTGTCGGCCGTCGAGGCCGACTTCTCTGTGCATCATTACAGGAACGCCACGGCTCGACGCCGTGGCACACAGGCAAAGAGTGCCTGTGCCACACAAGAAGCATCTTCGAGTTTCCGTTACAGCCCCGCCGCCGTCGTCTCTCCCTCTTTGATCACGACCGGCCTGGTGTTCTCGACCTTGCCCTTGTTGTCATACACCCGCAGGACGTAAGCGCCCGACTCGATTGACTCGATCGTCGTCGTTCCTGACTTGATCTCGAACTTACCGTCGGGGCGGTAAAGGCTTCGCTGATACGGCTTTCCACTGGCGTTGACCAGCTGCCCGACACGACCTTCGGTTGCACTCGACGTGATGACGAGCGAACCGCCAGGTGAAAGGGCGATCAGCACATCGGGCGAAGGGATCTGCAGGTCGACTGTTCTAGTTGCGAAGCCGTAAACTGATACCGAGAGAGAGTAACGTCCCTCGGGCAGAGAGATTCGCGCCGTATCCGAGGCGGGGGAGTCCCGCCCCCTGTCAAAAACCAACGATCCCAAGGAATCGTTGACGAAGAATCGGGCGTCGAGAGGACGTGAGTCTCTTCGATCCACGACGCGTACCAGCAATCCCTCCGCCAATTGCATCTTGAGCTCGATCGGCTGGCTGCCTCCCGCGTCGACGGTGACTTCCGAAATCCCCTCCGCGTAGTGCTCCTTTTGCGCGATCGCCTTGTAGCCGCCTTCGGGCACTCCGCTCAGTACGAACTCACCATTCGGCGACGTGGCCACCGAAATACGCGAGCGAGTCGGCACGTCGAGGGAATCGAGAGAATCGAGGGTAACCAGCGCCCCGTCGATTCCTTTCCCGGAATCGAGATCGACGACCCTTCCGCGCACAGCGGCGGACCGGACCTCGATATCGAAAGTCTCAGAGCCGGTCACCTCGTGGGAGCCGCTGTACATCGATGAGTAGCGAGTTGTATCCATGACCGTCACCCTGAATTTTCCGGGTGTGAGTCCCGTGATCTCGTAAGCTCCGTTTTCGTCAGTCGGAGCCGAGCCATAGGAGTTGACACCAGGCTCGGTAGACCCGAACGAGACCTCTCC
>DASZZV010000240.1:0-20454 GCA_035544835.1 Thermoanaerobaculia bacterium | reverse complement strand
TGCTGTCATGGAAAAGGCAAAAGCCAAAGCAGGCTTCGCGTCAGGACGACGCCATCACGCGTTGACGAACGAGCGTTCGAATGGATCAACCGTGACTAAATTTGCCTTCAAAGCGAATACAAATCCGATGGTAGACCCCAGACGTTGGACGTTGCGCATCCTCCTGCGAATGAGTTGGCTAGCGCTTATCATCTTCCGATGCGACCCATAGCCAGCGGCTTCTCTCCCCGAACATTGATCGCGCTCGCCGCCGGGTTTGGCAGCCTGGCGATTGCCTCCTTTTTTCTCGGTATCGTTTTCCTCGGGTTGGGCGCGCGCGCCGGCTCTCGACGGAATAGCGCCAGCTCTGCGGTTTCCGCTCCCGACACCGCGGTTGCCGGATCGGAGCCGACGGTTGAAGGGAAGACAGGGCCTGGTCCCCAGACCGAGGGAGAAGTGAGCGCCCCCGAAGGTGGGTTTTTCAGCCGGCTGCGCCGGACGGCTGCGGGGGCTTTCAGTCATGGCGATCAGCCGTCGCGGGCCGGTTTCGATGGGGGGCGTCCCGTCGGCCTCTATCTGATGACGCGCTACCAGATGGCTACCCGGTCGCTGGAGAAAGCGGTCTACTATTTTACGAAGGACGGTCGCGTGTACGAGAACCTCGAGACCGGCTTTTCCGAAGATGCGCTGGCGGCGCACAAAGGGCGTCACGGAACGGTTTCGCTCACTGGCGACAAGATGCTGGTGAAGTGGAACGACGGGCCGGAAGAAGAAACGATCGAGCGCGACAAGGATGGAGTTAGCTTTGCCTGGGACATGGGGCTTTTTGGACCGGTGACGGCTTTCAAAGACTCATCAGACCTCGTCGGAAAGTGGGAAGGGGGAGAATCGCTTCACATCAGCGGGAGCCGGGCTACGACATCGCGCGAGCTCGATATGCGGACCGACGGCACCTTCTCGGGCGAGTCCGTGGCGTCATTCAAGTCGGAATCGAATGGAAGCGTGGCCTCGTCAGGTAGCTCGGGAGCGACGGCGGGAACATGGCGCCTCGACGGCTACCAGCTCACCCTGACGTATCAGAACGGAAGCGTCATCAACGGCATCAGCTTCCCGTTCGATGACGAGAAGACGCCGATTTATCCCGATCGTTTCTTCTTTCGGGGAACGATGTACAAGAAGGAGTAGCTTTCGGCCATCAAAGTATCCTGGCGAATCCGTTAGAATCGCCCCCATGACGACGTGCTTGGTTGCCGCCGGTGTGCTGCTCCTTCTCTTCTCCCTTTTCTGCGTTGTGGCGGCAGGCGGGGCGGTCTTCCTCTGGCGTAGAAAATCCCAGGCCCAGGCGGCTGGTTCGCCAGGATCACCCGGCTGGGCCGCAGCACCTGTGCCGCCGAGCCCTTTCGTCCCGCCCGCCCCGCCGGCCTACTCGGACCTTGATGGTGCGACCGTGGTGGTTCCTCTTCCTCAAAGGCAGTACGGCCGTATCGTCTTTCTGTCCGGTCCAGTCGCGGGATCATCTTACGACGTCTCCCCTGCAGGTCTCTGGATCGGTCGTGATGCCAGTGCCGACGTCATCATCCAGTCGTCGAGCGTTTCCAAGCGACACACCTGGATCGGTGTGCGAAGTGACCAGGCGGTCCTCATTGATGAAGGCTCGACCAACGGTACCTTTCTCGAAGGGCAACGCTCGGACCGCCTTCGCGAACGTGCGCTCGCTCCCGGCGACGTCATCGTCATCGCGAACGACATAGCTCGTTTCCGCTACGACAGCGAGTGAAGTCGGGGGACTCTGATCACGAATGGCGTTGCTCGGATCTCTCGTCTTCATGGTGTCTGCTTACGCAGCGATTCGCCGATGCCGGGGATGCCTTCGGCGAGCATTACGTCGCTTTCGTTCCAGCCGGCCGACACGACGATGCGACCGTCAACCGGCGACACGCCGAACGACTCGAGGTCGCGACGCTCGTCGCTCACGACGATCACTTTGCGCTGGGCACTGGTGTCCTGACCGGGAACGATCGGCTGCTGGTAGAGCACCGCTTGCCCCTTCTCGTCGTCGGCGTAGAAGACGAGCGTGCGCCCATCCGGCATCCAGCGAGAACGCCCCGGATTCAGTCGGCGGCTCTTCAAGGGGAAGCTGGCAATGAGGGCGCCGTCTTCGAGGCGGACGATGCGGATGATCGCAGAGAACGTATTGACGCCCTCGACCGCGGCGACCCGCCCCGATCCCGACGCCAGCTCGGGCAGGCTGTAGTTCCTGCTCACTTCCCCATTGCCTCGGTCCAGTTCTGCACGAGCGTGACCGGTTCGACGGCGCGCTGCTCGATGGCGCGATTGATGAGGATGCGATTCCCATCACCGGAGATCGCGTATTGCATCCCGAAGAGTTGCCGGATCTTCGGGTCGATGAGCAACCGCGGGACCGAGGCGGTGAACTCCGGTTTCAGTTTGATGTCGACCACCATAAGCTTGAAGTCAGGCGACAAAAAGATGATCTCGCTGTCGCTGCGGCTCCACTTTGCCCGGACGCCTCCGCTGGTGGAGATCTGCCACTTTCCGCCGGTGTCCTCGAGCGACTGTACGTACACCTCGTTCCGGCCCGACTCATTCGAGTGATAGACAACCCAGCGGCCGTCGGAAGAGAGGGTCGGAGCATTCTCGTTGTACGGAGTCTGGAGGAACACTCGCACCTTCTTATCGGCCATGTTGAGAATCGACAAATCCCAGAAGGTCTTCGTTCCAACGTTGTTCGTCTGCATTGCCCCGAATCTTCCGTCGGCAGACAGGCTCCAAAGCATGCTGGTTTCCGGATCGGCAAGGAAGACTTCGTCGGCGCCGGTCCCTGAGCTCGACTTCCAGTAGACGTCTCCACGCCCCTGGCGCATGGAGGTGAAGTAGACCCGCTTGCCATCGGGCGACCACAGCGGATGTGTATCGTCCTCGGGATCGAAGGTCAGCCGGGTCGACGTGCCGCGCTCGAGGTCGAGCACCCAGACGTCCGACTTCTGGTACTTCGGGTCGAGAATGCTCACCGCGGCGCGCTTGCCGTCGGGCGAGAGGGCGATGGAACGATAGTCCGCCGGCTGCCCGACAGTGGCGAGATCCTTACCCTCCCGATCCATCCAGACCAGACTCGAGAGCTCCGAGACTTCTCCAGCCTGAAACGCCAGGAGACCCTTGTCCGAGACGCTGAACATCGTTTCCCAGCGCACCGTGCGGCTCAGGTTCTCAGCTACGGGGACGGCGTCGCCTATGAGCTCCAGCTTTCTCGCGTCGAAGCGCTGCGCGAGCAGCGTCCGGTCGCGGAGAAAGAGGAGGTGCCCCGACTTCGCGTAGCGCGCCGAGGAGTTGGTGGCCAGCAACCGCTTGCGGCTTTTCGATTCGATCGAACCGGCAAAGAGCGTATACCCTCCCTCGGATCCCTCTGTTTCGGCGCGACCTTCGACGAGGTACAGGAAGTGAATCCGATCGGGGAGAAAGGCCGGGAAGCGATGCGAGACCTCGCCGTTCTTCGGGTCCAGCTGTGTCACCGCCACCGACGTCCCACCCGCCGCAGGCACTTTGTAGATTGCATCGTTCTGCGAGGGAGAGAACAGGATCACGCCGTCCTCGCTCCAAGAACCACCGCGTCCATCCAGGGCGTCACACAAGGCCTGGGAGGGCCCGCCGGTCGCATCGATCTTGCGCATCTTCCCCACGGAGAAGAAACCGATGAAGCGGCTGTCAGGCGACCAGAACGGAAACATCGCCCCGTCGGTGCCGGCGAGTGGCTGGGCCGTGAGTGCATCGAGTGCCCGGACCCACAGCATCTGTTTCCCGTCGTCGCTGCGGGCGACGAAGGCGATGTGCCGGCCGTCGGGCGAGAGGACCATCGCGCCCGACGAACCGTCGAACTTCGTCTTGTCCGGTGGTAGCAGCGACGAACGCAGGATCCGCGGAGGGACTGCGCGCAGATAAAGGAAGCCGATCGTCGCAAGGATCGCGACCAGAGCGGTGGCCGCGTGCAGCGCCCATGCGACGCGCAACCGCGTCTTGCGTTTCGCGAGCACCGGCGCCGCCTCTCCGGCGCGCGATCCTGCCTCGCCGATCCATCGCAATTGATCGGCGATGTCATGCGCGCTCTGCCAGCGATCGTCGGCATCCTTGGCCAGGCATTTCCGGATCACATGTTCGAGCGCGGGAGGAGTGAGCGGGGCGAGCTCGCTGACCGGTGCCGGGGTGCTCGAGACGATGGCGGCGATGAGCGAGGTCTTGTTCTTCCCCTGAAAGGCGCGCCGTCCGGTCGCCATCTCGTACAGCAGAGCACCGAAGGCGAAGATATCGGTGCGCGCATCGGCCTCCATCCCCTCGAGCTGCTCGGGGGCCATGTATTGAAAGGTCCCGAGGATCGTCCCCTGCTCGGTCAGCGGCTTGTGCTCGGTGGGATTGTCGTTGAGCTGGCTGACACTCGACGTAGAGTTGAGGAGCGGTCCCGATTTCGCCAGACCGAAATCGAGCAGCTTCGCCCCAGACTTCGTCAGCATCACGTTGCCCGGCTTGAGATCGCGATGGACGATGCCCTGCTTGTGCGCGGCGTCGAGTGCGCTGGCGATCTCGGTGCCGTGCCGGAGCACGAGCTCGATCGGCAGCCGCCCCTTCAGCAGACGTTCGGCGAGGGACTCCCCTTCGATGAGCTCCATCACCAGAAAGTCGATCCCGTCGTGATGGCCGACGTCGAAGAGCGTGCAGACGTTGGGGTGATTGAGCTGGGAGATCGTCTTCGCCTCGCGCTCGAAGCGCGCCTTGAGCTGCCCGTTCGACGCGAAGTCAGCGGGGAGCACCTTGATGGCGACATCGCGCTCGAGCCGCGTGTCCTTCGCGCGCCAGACCTCTCCCATACCGCCTGCGCCTAAGGGCGAGACGATCTGATAGGGACCGAGGCGGGTGCCGGCTGCGAGGCTCATCGATTCGTGGGGGATCCGCCGATTATCTCATGGCATTTCCTGAATCCGGCGCGCGACAGATCGAAGTTGGGGGCGTCAGACCGGGAATTCCCCCTCATAGCCAGTAGTACGATGACAGGGTGAGCGAGATAGCCTACCTCGACATCTGCTGCTACAAACGTCCATTCGACGATGCAACGGTCGAGAGAATCCGAAAATAGCCATGCACCATCGCCAGCAGTTGCTCGTTGAGGTCGTCATGCCCTCTCAAGTCCCGCTCGAAACGGGAGGTGATCAGGGATGAGCGGCTCATCCCCCATATCTCTGTATCAGATCCGAATGGAAGGATGGAAAGCTCTGACTGAGCGCCTCGGACCGGCGGGAGCGATGCGCTTCATGATGCAGTATGACCCCGGCCATGGCGACTACACGAAAGAGCGCCGGAAAATTTTCGCTGAGCTGACGATCGATGACCTCCTCGACATCATTGATGAACGAGTCGGCCAGGAAGACCACCACTGATCCAGCGGAAGAGACGATGAGGGCCAGGGGCTCCTGGCGGTTTCGATCAATTCGCTCGCCGCTGCACTGTGGCAGCCGGAGCGCCGCGATGAAAATGCGACCTGAAGGAGAGTGTCCGAAACAGACCCATCCCCGAGAGGCAAAAGACACGATATGCTCGCACCATGAAGATCATCGTCATCGGTGCAACCGGAACCATCGGAAAAGAGATCATGAGCGCGCTCGGGTCGACTCATGAAGTCATCGGAGCGGGTCGCAGAAGTGATGTTGCCGTCGACATCAGAGACATAGAATCGATCCGGGCGATGTATTCACGGGTCGGCCCGGTCGATGCGGTTCTTTGCGTAGCCGGCAGTGGTGCATGGAAGCCACTGGCCGACCTTTCTGATGAAGACTTCCAGACTTCTCTCGGCTACAAGCTCATGGGGCAGGTGAATGTGATCCGCTGCGGATTCGAGACGGTGCGTGACAGCGGATCGATCGCCGTGACCAGCGGCATGCTCTCGCGCTCGCCGATGCCGGGCAGCGGAGCCATCAGCCTCGTCAACGCAGGGCTGGAAGGCTTCGTCCGCGCCGCCGCGCTCGAAGCTCCCCGTGGGATTCGCGTGAATGTCGTCAGTCCGCCGTGGGTCGGCGAGACACTCGTGCAGATGGGAATGGACCCGGGAGGCGGCCTTCCTGCCGCGACGGTTGCAAAGAGCTACGTCGCGACACTCTCGGGCACCGAAACCGGTCAGGTTCTCGAGCCGCATTGAAGAGTTCGGGTCGGAGCTTCGCATTTCGTAAGGGCAGATCGCAATTTTCAATTTTGAATTCTACAATCCGGCCTTCGACCCTCGGGGCCGGGAGGAGATAGCCCATGTCCACAGAAACACTCTCAGCAGGCGGAGTGCCGCTCACGATCCTCTCCGAAGAGGAAATGATGTTTCAGCAGAGCGTCCGCGATTTCGCCATCGAGAAGATCCGGCCGCTCGTCCATCAGATGGATCATGACGCGACCATGGACAAGGAATTGATCAAGAGTTTCTTCGAGCTCGGCATCATGGGCATCGAGGTACCCGAGCAGTTCGGCGGCGCCGGCTCGACGTTTTTCAACGCCGTCCTCGTCGTTGAGGAGCTCAGTCACGTCGACGCCTCCTGCGGCGTTCTGGTCGATGTTCAGAACACGCTGGTCAACAACGCCCTGGTCCGCTGGGGCACTCCCGATCAGAGGTCGAAGTACCTCTCCATGCTGGCCAGGGATTCGGTTGGAGCCTACGCACTCTCGGAGGCCGGCTCCGGCTCGGACGCCTTCGCACTCTCACTCCGCGCCGAAGACAAGGGCGATCACTGGTCGCTTACCGGGCAGAAACTCTGGATCACGAATGCGGCCGAGGCGCAGATCTTCATCGTCTTCGCCAATGCCAATCCTGACGCTGGTTACAAAGGAATCACCGCCTTCATCATCGAGCGCGACTTCCCCGGCTTCAAGATCGGCAAGAAGGAAGACAAGACCGGCATCCGGGCTTCGTCGACGTGCGAGCTCATGTTCGAAGACTGCCGCGTCCCGAAAGAAAACGTTCTCGGTGAGGCCGGTCGCGGTTACAAGATCGCCATCGAGACGCTCAACGAAGGACGCATCGGAATCGGCGCGCAGATGATCGGCATCGCCCGAGGAGCGCTCGAGCACGCCATTGCCTACACGAAGGAGCGCAAGCAGTTCGGTCGATCCATCTCTGAGTTCCAGGGTGTGCAGTTTCAGATCGCGCAGGCGGCCACCGAGCTCGAGGCGGCGCGGCTCATGGTCTACAACGCGGCGCGGCTGAAAGACGGCGGCCATCCCTTCGTTCGCGAAGCGGCCATGGCCAAGCTTTTCTCCTCTCAGGTATGTGAGAAAGTCACGTCTCTTTCGGTGCAGCTCTTCGGCGGGAACGGCTACACCAAGGAGTACCCCGTCGAGAAGTTCTGGCGCGATTCGAAAGTCGGCCAGATCTACGAGGGAACGTCCAACATGCAGCTGGCGACGATCGCGAAAACGATCCTCACTGATCGGCTGTAACGGATCGCCGGCGGCGTTGCCGCACCTTCCGGTCCCGATTCGATTCTCATGCACATGTCGAGGGCGAACTCTTCCCTCTCCCCGGCGGGGAGAGGGTGCCGCCGCAGCGGCGGGTGAGGGGCGTGACAGTCTCGCGATAACGTGGGAGGTGTGACGGTGTTGATCGTTGTTTTTCGTGTCGAACCTCGAGCGACGTCTCGCCAGCCTTCGAGAGCACGGTAGCGGGCTGATGATTTGCGTGCAAAGATCAGTCGGCGAACACGTACGGCCCCTCACCCGGCGCTGCGGCGCCACCCTCTCCCCGCCGGGGAGAGGGGAGAGTTCACACCTGACATCTCGATTGGCGGAGAACCCGGATCAAGCCTGTTCAGCTCCGGTTTCAGCGCCCTCCCGCTGCGAGCTGGCTAATCTCTGCAGGAGATCGAAAGCCAAGCCGCCGTCCGTCTTTTTCAAAGTAAGAAAGTACGCAGCGAAGGCGATCACGCCGCCGAGCCACGAGGCTGCGCCAAGGTTCGGGAAAAATGGCCACAGCAGCCAGATCGAGGCGCCGAAGACACCGGCGATCAAGAGCGCTATCTTCTGCGCTTTCTCGTTGGCGTTGCGCGCCGTGGCGATCTTCACCGTCCCTCCCCCATCACTTCCTCCGTCGCCCCAGCTCAGACGGCAATCGATCGAGCCACTGGCCGCAACTCCTCGCCGACGTGGAAGGAAAAAAGTGATCTCATCGCTCGACGAGGAAGAGATCTCTCCGCCATACATCTCGATGAGCTCTACCGCTGTCTTCTCAATCCCCTGCAGCGGAATCTGCTCTTCTACCCACTCAAATTGATCGGATTCCATCAGTCCTCACCGAGCCAGCCGGCCAGCATCTCCTCCTGCGACGGAGAGCGCTGTTCGTTGATCGAGAGCTCGAACCTCCCGTCGCCGTTTGTCAGTGACACGGACGAGACCGTGCGCACGACATCGTTTCGCGCGAACAGCACCGAAGCTTTCCCTCTTCCACCAGCAATGAGAAGAGCTGCAAGTGCGACTTGAGAAGTCACTCGCGTACCGTCGATGGCCAGGATCTCATCACCAGGCAGAAGGCCCGCGGTCATGGCGAAACCGCCGGCGCGAACCGAGTCGACGATCAAACGTCCGTCGATCGCGCGGATCTTGCCGCCGAGGTCTCCGATCTGACCGGGCTTGTGAGTCAGGGCCAGGCCTGCCGCGCCGAATAACTCTTCATATGGCAACGGCTCGACACCCTCGACGTAGCGTCGATGAAAGTCGACCAGTGCACCACCAAAGAGTTTCTGCAATGCCTGCTCAATTGCATCCTCTTCGAGCCCTCGTCCTTTGGTACCGTACTTTTTCCAGAGATATCGCATCAGTTCATCGAGCGACTTGAGTCCTTTCGTGGTGCGGCGGATCTCGATGTCCATGAGCGCGGCGACGATCTCACCCTTGTTGTAAAAGGAGATCCAGGCGTTCGATTTGTCGTGCATCTGCGCCGGCTCCTGCAGCCAGCCGTCGAAGCTGGCCTGACTGAGGGAGAGCCAGGCCTTCCCGGGGGTTGTTTCCAGAGTCGTGATCTCGGTGGAGAGATGTTTGAGGTAGCGCTCGCGGCTCCACAGCCGCGTGCGCCGCAACATCTGCTCGCCGTAATACGACGTCACCCCCTCCATCACCCAGAGAAGCTTCGTGGGCGTTTCGCGCGCGTAGTCGTATGGGACAAAGCGCGCCGGGAGAATTCGCTTGACGTTCCAGAGATGGAAAAACTCGTGGGAGGTCACGGCCAGCGCGTGGTCGGTGCCGGGATCGTCCTTGCCGGCACCGAGGAGCTCCGCGCGCTTCAGAATGATCGAGCAGGAGTCCTCGTGCTCGACACCATGCCAGCGGTCGCCAACGTGATAGAGAAATGTGTAGCGTGATGTGGGGATGCCGGAGAAGAGCGCGGCATGTCCCCGCACGATCTTTCGAACCGGCGCCACGAAACGACGCGTGTCGATGCCCTTCTGATTCTGAAAGGCCAGCACGATGACCGCGCCGCTCTCCTCGAGCTCTCTTAGCTCGACGGAAGGGGAAATGATCGTCGGCGAATCGATCAGGTAGTCGTAGTCCCGCGCCGAGTACCGCTTCGCGGAAATCCTTTTGAGTTGCGTGACGACGCGCCAGTCTTTCGGTATTTGCAGATCGAGCGTGGCGGGAGCCTTTCGCTGATCGACCACCATCATGAAGAGATTGGAACCGTTGAACCAGGCCTCACCGGCGTCCAGAAAGCTGGAGCCGGCATCGAGCACTCCCGCGAAGAAGCGATAACGCACGCAGACTGACTCCCCTTTTCGCGAGGTCACACGCCAGGTCGTCTTGTCGGTCTTGATCAGATCGAGAGCTCTCCCCTCGTCACCGGTTGCACTCCACTGGCGAACGTTGGCGGCGTAGTTCTGAACCAGATACCGGCCGGGACGCCATGCCGGCAGCAGCAGGTCGGTCTTGGTGCGCCAAGCGGTGAAGGTGATCTCTACATCGAAGAGATGTTCGTTGGGATCTCCCCACGAGAGCCTGTAGCGGACATTGCGAACCGCGGCGTTGGTCTTCAACGAGTCATCTCCTCTTCCGCGCGCGCTGCCTCCATCTCGAAACTGACGTTCGAGTAAGCCTCAATGGCATTCAATCCAGACGCGCGTAACTCCATATATTCATGCAGGTAAAGGTACAGAAAGCGGGGTAGCCCGAGCTGCTGAAACTGTCGGACGTGCGTCAATTCGTGGATCAGGATGGCCTCGATTGCTCCAGTAGCTCTACGAGCCACCTCGCCGTGAAGGTAAATTCGATTTCCCAGCGTAATCGCCACGACATCGCGCTGCAGCAGAAACCGCAGCCAGCCCGGATATCCGACCGTGATGCGCGCACCGCTGGTCGCGATGAGATCCCGAAGAGCAGCATTGAAATGCTCATCCGGGAGATTCGAAGCAGGGTTGGACATCTGCCATACTCTAGCCTAAGCAGTCCAGTCCAAACGGCCTCGGAGGTAGCACTGAACAGTTTTCTGGGATGTTCCCTGTTCTTGCTTACTCTTGCTGCGTTCGCGATCCCGATCGTCTCGCTCGTGATGGCGGTGACGAGTCGAAGGCGGCTCGAGAATCTGGAAAAAGAGCATGCTCTTCTTCGGGGCTCGCTCAGTGCGCTGGAACGGGAGCTCTCCCGGCGAACGGTGCGCGATCCCGGGCCAGCCCCGACGCCTGAGACTGCCACTCCGCCGCCCGTCGAGCCGGAGCCTGCTGCCGCGCCGATGCCCGAGGAGCAGGTAACGATTGCACCAACTGCATATCCGGTCCCGATTCCAGACATCACCGCGGCGTCTCCTATCGAAAAGCCTGGGGACGCGATTGACGATGGGTGGGAAGTCGTACCGGGGGCAGCTTACGACGCCGTCGACCAGCCCGAGATGACGGAGGTCGCCTCCGATGCCGCGTTTGAAGCGCTGCCGCCTGAACCTCCCATGGACGCGCCCGCTGCCGTCGTGCCTCCTCCTCCTCCACCTCCGCGAAAACCGTTCGATTGGGAGGCGCTGGTCGGCGTGAAGTTGTTTTCGTGGATCGCCGGTATCGCCCTGTCCCTGGCCGCGGTCTACTTGATGGGAGACCTCATCAAGAGCGGCTTTCTCACCCCGACGGTGCGAGCCGTGATCGGAACCGGCGTAGGGATCTCGCTGCTGGCAGTCTGTGAGCTGAAGTTCGCTCGCGGTTATCGCACCACCGCCAACGCCATGGACGGCGCCGGGGTGGCGATTCTCTATTCGACTTTCTTCGCCGCCAATTCCTTGTGGCACCTGCTGAACGCCACCGCCCTCTTTGCGCTGCTCATCCTGGTCACGGCCGTGGCCGTGGCGCTGTCGATTCGGCGCGAGTCGATGTTCATTGCCCTGCTCGGACTGGTCGGTGGATTCATGACGCCGTACATGCTTTCCACGGGGCAGGATCGGCCCATCGGATTGTTCGGTTACCTGCTCCTGCTCAACGCCGGCATGGGCTGGGTCGCCTACAAGCGCCGCTGGCCCGTGCTCACGGTTCTCAGCCTCGCCTTCACGACGATTTACGAGATCGGCTGGGTTGCGAAGTTCCTGACATCCGGCAAGCTGACACTCGCCACGGGAATCTTTCTCCTGTTTCCGATCGCCGCGGTGCTGGCCATGCTGATCGGCAATCGTTCCAGGGAAGACAAGGCATCACGTCTCTTCGAACGAACCGCCGCCACGAGCGCACTGGTTCCGCTCTTTTTCAGCCTGTATCTGGCGACCGTGCCGAGCTACGGAGCTCAATTCAAGCTCCTATTCGGTTTCCTGCTGATCGTCGACGTCGGTCTGTTCTTCCTCGCCACGTATCGAAAGATGACCGGGCTTCACGGTGGAGCCGGCCTCTCGACACTTCTCGTTTTCGTCATCTGGTCGGCAGGGCAGTACAAGCCCTTCGCCTTCCCAGTCGTGCTCCTGTTCGCACTGGCCTTCATCGCGCTCTACTCGCTTGCCGAGCTCGCGGCGCAAAAACTGCGGGCCACAGAGCTCGGAGGTCTCGGCTCCTACGCCGCCGCAGGACTGTTCTTCTTCTTCGCCTTTCTCGTTACGAGTGAGCCGGCCGTGTCCCGCCCGGCGCTCTTGTTTACAACGGTCTTTGCGGCACTGGCAATCGTTGCATTCGCGGCGATCCGCTCCCTGCGCGGAGGTCCCTATTTCCTGGCTTCGTTCTTCGTGGTGGCTACCGAAGCGCTGTGGTCCTCGAAATATCTCGATGACGCTCATCTGCTCTCCGCTCTTGGCATCTACGCTGTCTTCGCACTCTTCTTCATCGGCGTGCCGACGCTGGCAAGGCAGCGCGGACGAGAGCTGCAGCCACGGTCCGGCAGCTCGGCCTTTCTCATGGCCAGTCTGCTTCTGCTCCTCTTCATCGCCTCAGGTCCCGTGGCCGCGGCGGCGCTCTGGGGATTAGGAATCCTGCTCGTCCTCCTGAATGCAGCGATCTTTCTCGAGTCATCCGCCACGCGACAGCCGTTTCTCACCGTGTTCGGGGCCCTGGTCTCGTGGATCGTCATCACCGTCTTCTGGTCGAGTGTGACCATCGCCGCTCATCTCATTCCAGCACTCGCTCTGGTGGCCGGTCTGGCCATGGTCGTCCTCGCGGGAAACCTCTGGGCGGCACGCCAGGTGTCAGAAGCAGGAGCGACGAGTCTGTCTTATGGACGTGGGATGTATCTCGGCCTGATCGGTCATGTCTTCGTCGCCTTCGTGGCCGGACAGCGAACCCTGTCGATTCCCCCCTGGCCCTTTCTCGGGGTGCTCGCTGTTCTGACGCTGGCCATCGGGATCGCATCTCTTTATGCGCGGCGGGCCGGTCTTCACGTCGGATCGATGGTTGCGAATGCCATCGTGCTGATGATCTGGACCGAGACGGCGACCACACACCCGTGGCCGTCCATCGCCTTCGCGGCAGCGGTAATCAGCGGGGCCTATGCTGTGAGCTGGAGCCTGCTGGCGACGCGTCATTTCGGTGAACGATCCAAAGGGTTCGACAACGCAGCGCTCGTGGCGCTGCTGATGGCTCCGCTCGTTTCAGCGTTGGGCAGCGATCAACCCGGTGCTCCCGGGTTCGGTCTGACCTTTGGACTCGTTCTAGCTGTCCTGCTTACCACTCTGGTCTTTCTCTATCACGACCGGCGAACTCACCTCTCGCTACTCAGTGTTCCATCTGTGGCCATTGCCCTGGTGGCCTGGGGGTCAGGTGTACACACTCATGGTTGGCTGGGGCACAAACTGATCTTCGCCGCGGCGGTGCTCCTGACTTTCTGCCTGTTCCCTCTGTTCGTCGATCGTCGCGATCGATCCGACATCTCCCCGTATCAGGCCGCCGTTCTGGCCAGTGTGGCCGTGTTCCTGTTCTGTCGAGCCGCCATCATGGAAGGAGGAGGCGCCGGCGTCATCGGGCTGCTGCCAATCGTGGAGGCCGCGGCCATGACCTTATTGCTGGTTCATCTGCTACGACTGCAACGAGCCGGCGAGCGGCATCTCGGACGTCTGGCCCTGGTCGCCGGAACGGCGCTGGGCTACGTGACCCTGGCGATTCCGCTGCAACTCGATAAGCAATGGATCACGATTGGCTGGGCGCTGGAAGCAGCGGCACTGGCCTGGCTCTATCAGCGGATTCGCCATCGCGGACTCCTCTACTCCTGTACCGCTCTCGCTGCGACGGTCTTTGTGCGGCTCGTCCTGAACCGCAACGTGCTTGGATATCACGCCCGCGGTTCGGTAGTGATTTTCAACTGGTACCTGTACACCTATCTGGTAGCGGCCATCGCGCTCGGGCTTGCTGCCTATCTACTGACCTCGACCGATGATCACCTCGGCGCCGGCCTTCCCCGTCTATCGAGGGTCCTTTACCCCGCCGCGACCATGCTGCTGTTCCTGCTGCTGAACATCGAGATCGCTGACTTTTACTCAACGGGATCGACGCTCACGTTCAACTTCAGCTCCAACCTGGCGCAGGACCTTACCTACACGCTGACCTGGGCCATCTTCGCCATCGGCATGCTGATCACCGGTCTCATCGTCGCGAACAAGCCAACTCGCATCGCCGCCCTGATCCTTCTCGTGGTCACGATCTTCAAGTGCTTCTTGCACGACCTGGGACGTCTGGGAAAACTGTATCGCGTCGGATCGTTGGTGGGTTTGGCCATCAGCCTCGCCCTGGTCGCTATCCTTCTGCAGAAATATGTGCTCCAGAATCGTGACCCGGACGTTCCACGGCAGCTCACACCATGAGGATCATCACCATGTCGTCACGTCTGGTCGCAGCAGCGGCTCTGGCCGGCGCTCTGGCCACTCCGCTCAGCGCCTGGGAATTTCATCGCACGATCACGCCTGCCGCAGCGGGAGCGAACCTGATCCGCCCCGACGCTGAAATCCTCGCACACACCAAACCCTGGTTCCCCCCGACTCCCGAAAACAAGGAATGGAAAGGGCTCGAGGACCTACGCCTTTTCGATGGAGCGCATCAGGAAATCCCCTACCTTCTTCTCGTTCCGCAGGTGGACCACAAATGGCACGAGGGAAGGATTCTTTCAACGCCGGCCACCAAAACCGCAAGCGGATTCGAGCTCGATCTCGGAGCCGCCATACGAACGGATACCCTCCGCGTCGACGGCCTGGCTCGATCATTTCTGAAACGCTACCGCCTGGAAGGCAGCGGTGATCGTGCTCGCTGGACGGTCCTCATTGCGGAAGGAACGCTGTTCGACCTGCCTGAGCAGAGTCTCACCGATCGCGAGGTCCATTTCGCTTCGGGCGAGTACCGATATCTGAGAGTCACGTGGGACGATCGTTCGAGCGCTCGAGTTGCCGCTCCAGGTCGAGTCTCGGTCCGCGAGGCCGAGCCAGCCGCCTCCGCGCCGACACTGGTGACGGCGACCCTGGAAAGAATAGACAGCGAGCCTCGGCGCAGTCGCTACATCGTCCATTTTCCTGGTGGCCGGCTTCCGGCAGCAGCGCTTACGCTCCAGAGCTCCGCACCCGACGTGCTCCGCTCCGCCACCGTGTACGAAACAAGACTCGACGGCTCGCAGATGAACCCCGTCACGCTGGGACAGGCCGTCCTTCGGAAGGCCTCTCGTGGGGATCTCTCCGC
This sequence comes from Thermoanaerobaculia bacterium, assembly GCA_035544835.1. Classification (GTDB taxonomy): domain Bacteria; phylum Acidobacteriota; class Thermoanaerobaculia; order Gp7-AA8; family Gp7-AA8; genus DASZZV01. The sequence continues at coordinate 5,338 of DASZZV010000240.1, read as the reverse complement.
CTCCAATTTGCGGGTACCGATTGAGCGTCCCGAGGGCTCCGATCTCGAGCTCGAGATTGACGATGGAGACAATCCGCCCTTGTCGATCGAGGACGTCTTCGTCGAGCTGGTTCCCCTTCCCGTCCTCTACTTCGAGAGCGCTTCGGCGCAAGCTCTCGATGCCGAGTACGGGGATCCAACCGCAGAGCGGCCTCGCTATGATCTGGAGGCGAACCGCGCTTACCTGGCCAGCGGAGCGGGTGTGCTGGCGCGATGGGGAAATGTGCAACGATCGGCGCTGGGATCCGAGGCGCCCAAGGTCCATTTCGCTGGCGCTGTGCTCGATCCCGATGAGTTTCGCTTCAACAAGTCCATTCAAGCGGCTCCGGCGGGACTGGTAACTCTGCCCCTCGATGCCGACGTGCTGGCGAGAACCCGTTTCGGTTTTCCCGACCTCCGCGTGGTTGACCTGGCAAGTCACCAGGTTCCTTATCTTCTGGAGAAACGCGCCGCTCCCTTCTCCGTCGCCCTGTCTCCTCCTTCGAAGCTTCCGCAGGGAGAACGGAAGAACATCAGCCGGTACAGGATTCACCTTCCTTATCCGACCCTGCGAGGAGTTACGGTCGTGATCGATACCGACAGCGCCATCTTCGATCGCACCGTCACGGTGGAGAAGCAGAACGAAGAGCGTCGCGAGGTCTCCCCTTTCCTGGCATCGGTGCGCTGGACGCACACTGAGAGTCACGTGAAGCCGCCGGCTCTTCAGATCCCGCTCGATGATCCGGCCACCAGCGATCTGGTGCTTTCGATTGACGAGGGCGACAACGCTCCCATTCATCTGATTCGCGCCCGTGTTCTCCTGCCATCGTGGCGGGTGCGGTTTTATCATCCGGGCGGCGCGCTTCGCCTTCTCTACGGCAGCGCCGACACTGCTGCCCCCCGCTACGACCTGGCGTTGCTGGCCCCGCAGATCATCGGGAAGCCGGCTCGCGAGATCAGTTTTCAGAGTCCGGTCGCATCGTCAGTGGAGAGCCATGGCGAGAAACGAACGATCATTTTCTGGGCGGCCATCATCCTGGCCGTTCTGGTCCTGCTGCTTCTGCTCGCCAAGCTCTTGAAAGAGAGCGGAGTGGCACCCGATTCTGCCGGGAGTTGACCACAGTCGAACCCTCGGACAATTCGGGCCGGGGTGTTCCGGATCAGTTCGCTGCCTGGATCTGACGCAACGCCTTGCTAACCCGCTCGCGGGTAAGCGGCTTTTGAAACCAGCCGTTTGCTCCGCAGCCGGGAACCAGCGCTTCGATATCCTTCTCCGGCATGTCCGACATCAGAATGATGGGAATGTTCCGCGTTCTGGTCTGCGATTTCAAGACCTCGGCCAGACGATTGCCCTTCACGCTCTGAAGGTTCACATCCATGAAGATGATGTCGGGCGTAACCGATTTCAGGCTCTCGCTGAGCTCGATCCAGGTTGAGGCTGTGGTCACGGAACAGTTCAGTGACGAGAGCAAAGCTCGGCCAAGCTTCAGAAGAAGTGGATTGTCGTCGACTATGAGGACGGAGATTAACGCTGCTTTAGCGGCGGGCTGTTCGATGAACGTCTCCTGCTGACTCATTAAGATCCCTTCCAATGGCAGCTGAACCATCCCGACATCATCGGGACTTCAAGCTTTGCGTCCCCAACTCGCGATGGGTTTGCTCTTTTCATCGGCGGGATGAGCCCGCGCGCGATTGTCTAAAACGACTGGAACGGGCGGAGTGTAACAAATGCCACCACGACAACACAAGATAACTTCGAGGCTGGATGGCTGAAGTACTCCGTTACTTGAGCGCGTCCTTCTCGATGATGAGCATTGGGAGTGATTCTAACGCGGATGTCTGATGAGAAATGACGGGTAGGGACGCGCAGCTGCGCGTCCGGTACCTGCCGAAGTGCAACAAGAGTTTCGACCGCGGGTAAAGTACAGGACGGGCAGCTGCCCGTCCCTACGCACGAGGCGACGCACCACGCCAGACCTCACTTCTTTTCCTGATGCCTCCGCTCGACCATGTCCCAGTTGATGTTGGAGAAGAAAGCGTCGATATACTTCGCGCGCTCCGATGGTTTGTAGTCGAGAAGATAGGCGTGCTCCCAGACGTCCATCACGAGCAGTGGCAGGAAGCCGGCGACGTTTCCGGTCTCATGCAGCGTCACCCAATGGTTCGAGATGCGTCCGGTGCGCGGATCGAGATTACAGATGGCCCAGCCGACTCCCCGCATCTTTCCGATGCTGCCGAAATCCGCCTTCCACACCTCGTAACTGCCAAACGTTGCTTCCACCGTTTTCCTGAACTTGCTCTGTGGGTCGGGATCGCCACCGCCCTGTCGCTTGAGGTTGTCGAAGTAGTACTCGTGGAGCACCATCCCGTTGTACTCGAAGCCCATGCGACGGGTGAGCTCAGAATAGGCCGGCATCTCCTCCTGGTCGACCTTTCCGTCTTCGAGAATGACAGCGATTTTATCGGTCAGCTCGTTCGTAGCCTTTACGTAACCCTCGTAGAGCTTGAAATGCATCTCCAGCGTCCTGTCAGAGATCCCGGTCAATCCGTTCAGATCAAAAGTTCTCGCTTGATACGACTCCTGCTTCAACATTCGACATCCTCCTCATTGCGCACCAACACCATGACTCTGCAGAAATGAATCCAGACTCCCCTGCTGTTTCAAGGTCGAGCATTCCTGCACCTGTTCGACGGCCATGGCAATCGTCCGTTCGGTGCCCGGTACGGGATTCTTTCCGAAAAACTCTCTCATTTCCAGGACCGCCACGGCATCGCAATCATCACCCAGAGCCTTGATGAATACAGTGAGCCGAGGCATTGAGCGTATCTGGTCGAAATGTTCCAGCAGCAGGGTCCGGATCTTTGGACGGGCCGCGGGATTCTTCGTCAACTGGATCAGCAGATTGGCGCGATCCTGTTCGCGAACCTGATCGGAGAGCGCATAGGCGATCGTTCGGTCGATCAGCACAGGGTCCCGAAAAGACGCCAGCGACTCGACATAACGATAGAACTCCTCCGGACTCTTAGCCGTCTTGATGTGCGCCACCATGCGCTCGTAGAGCGCAACGTCCCCGTGTTCCGCGGCGATGATAAACGCTGCCTCTGCCAGCGCCGCATCGACCGACGCAACGTCCTTCATCAAGGCTTCGACATCGTCGCGAGCATGCGTCAGCACTTCCGGATCTTCGGCCGTGCGTCCCAGTCGCTCAAAAACAATAGCTCTAACCTTCCTCTGCTCATCGCTATCGCCCGGACGGGTCGTCCAGCCGAGTTGTTGGGCGGCTGGCCCAAGGAAGCCGGCCACCCAGTACTGATACCGGGCCTTGCTCAGGCGCGGAACGAGATTGTCGCCGATGTAGCCAACGCGATCCGCCAGGATGGTCAGCACCGAAGAGTCGGTCTCACCTCGAAATCCGGTATCGAGTAGAGTCAGGTAGTCGCCAATCGTGCGGCGTCCGGCGCGGACCAAAGCCCATTCGTCTCCCGCCAGGGACAACCGTTCCTCCGGTGAGAGTGTCTTTTCGATCATCGGAGCCAGCTTCTGCATTCCCGGCTTTCCGTAGTCGGTGATGAAGTAGCCCTTCGCTCCGGCATTGATCAAGGGCAACTGTTGACAGCCTCGCAGGTGATACGTCTCCTCGGGATGATCCAGCAGCTCACATCGTTGGCCCGTCGGGTCGCCAGACTTGAAGCAGACCGGGATGGACCACCTCAGGGAGGATGAGTCGCGACGAAGCACCGATTTCCATGGTTCCTGTGTAATGCGCACTCTGGTTTCAGTACCCGAACAATTCACGCCGACGGTGAGAAGCGGAACGCCGGGATTGTCGACGTAGGTCTTCATGATGGCGGCGACCGGTTTGCCCGAGACCTCCGTCATCGTGTTCCAGAAATCCTCGCCGGTGGCATTGCCCCAGGCGTGACGCGACAGGTAGAGGTTAATCCCCTTTCGGAAAACATCCTCCCCCGTATAGTTCTCGAGCATGCGCAGAACACTTGAAGTCTTCTTGTAGGCGATGGCGTCGAAGAGGGCCCGGATCTGTTCCGGGGTCTCCGCGCTGGTTCGAATCGCCCTGGTACTCTGGAGTGTGTCGATGCGAACTGTGTCGACCATCGTTCGCGCCTCACCGGCTTCCACATTCCATTCCGGCTTCCACTCCGCCACCGGTTTCGAGGTCATCCACGTGGCGAAGCCTTCGTTCAGCCAGATGTCATCCCACCACTTCATCGTCACCAGGTCGCCGAACCACATGTGGGCCATTTCGTGGGCCAGGACATCGGCCACGGTCCGATGACTCTTGATCGAAGCGGTCTTGTCGTCGATCAGCAGGGCGGTCTCACGATAAAAAATCGCGGCGGCGTTCTCCATGGCCCCGGCCGCAAAGTCAGGGACGGCCAGGATGTCGAGCTTGCTGAAGGGGTACTTTTGTCCGTAGTAACGATCGTAGAAATGAAGAATATGTTGCGCCGACTCGAGCGCAAACGAGCCGAGGTTTTTCTTGTCGGGAGTGGCGCAGATTCGAATGGGAATGCCGTCCATTGCACCAGTCAGGCATTGAAAATCGCCGACAGCCATGGCCACGAGATAAGTCGATATCTTCGCGCTCTGCGAAAACCTCAGAGTGTGCTTTCCTGCCCCTGGCCCAGGGATGTCCGAAACGATGGCGCCGTTGGAGATGGCCGTATCACCCAGATCGACGATCATCGTTACATCGAAGGTCGCTTTGAGGTCAGGTTCGTCGAAGCAGGGAAAAGCCCGTCGAGCGTCGGTGGACTCGAATTGGGTTACAGCGTAGTTTCGGCCTTTCCCACGGGACAGATAGAACCCCCTCAGACTGTTGTTCAACTCGCCGGAAAAAAGGATATGCAGGTCGGCGCCGCCGGCGCTGAGCTTTCGTGGAAATGAGATGGTCGCCGTCTGCTCCTTTGGATCCATGGCTACGGTTCCCGTAATTTTCCTTCGTCCTCGAGTAAGGGTTGCCTCGCGGATGGAGAGCCGGACGGCATGGAGGACGATCTGCGATCCGGGAGCTCGGACCTTGAGATGGATGATCTCCTCGCCCTCGAAGGTCCCTTTTGACAGATCAGGCGCAAGCGTCAGCTGATAGTTGGAAGGAATGACGTTGCGCGGAAGACGCGCAGGATATGCCAGCGCCGGAATCAGCAGGAGCCAAAACGATAGCCATAGTCGGGTCATTCTTTCTCCATTCGCTTTGCTCAGTATGGTCCGCGGTCCTGCAAAGAAGTATCCTCTGCGACATTCGTGCGCGCTGACTGTAATCCACCATTGCGCGCGTTGCCGTTGTTGTCATCCCGAGCA
>DASZZV010000239.1:0-13448 GCA_035544835.1 Thermoanaerobaculia bacterium | reverse complement strand
GGCCTCGAGCTGCTCGACCTCTCCGCGCAGCACCCAGCCGCGGCGCAATCAGGACTTGAATCCAACACCAAGGGTCGCTCCGCAACCGTGGAGATCCGGTATCGCGCCCATTGAGGGAAGCCGCTCGGGACCGTACGGCATCTCATCCGCGCCCTTATCCCTTCACGATCCGCACCTCATCCGATCGAACAAGAGGGGGCCTGACCCTCTTCGATTCCCGGCGATGAGAAGGCTTCGACGGAACCTGGTCTGATCAGTGAGATGGATCAAGCATTGCAGTGCGTTAGGATATGAAATATTGCGCCGTCGATCAAAGTCGCATGATGGATTCCGATCTCCGCCACGAGACGCGATATTGGCTTCGGCCGCCGGTTGCTGCCCATTTTTGTGAAACGGAGGTCCGGGTACTCGATCTATCCGGTATTGGAGCGCGGATCTCAACACCACCTCATGCCCAGGTCTCCGCATGTGAGAGAATTACGTTTCAAACCGTGGACGGGCCGATCACTTTTGAGGCCCGTGTAGTCTGGACACAACGATACGTCGATGACGAATCAGAGCAGATCGGCATCTCTTTCGCGCCGGATACGGCGATCGGGCGCTTCATTCAGTCGCTTGTGACCAACCGGCGCGCGGTGCCGGTTGAGGAGCGACGCGGGGACGATCGATTCAATCTGAAATCTCGCCTTGCCGCGGTGTTCACCGTGGCCGGCGACACGGAGCTCGCCGGCATTTCGGTAGGTGGCGCGCGACTCACACACACAACACCGCTGCGACCTGGTACCTCGGGCACGCTGCGGCTCAGGACACCGCTGGCGCTGCCGGCGGTCTCCGTCACGGCGTCGGTGGGGTGGTGTCATGTGAAGCGGAACTCGGAGAGTGCCACCGGCGTCCTTTACGACGCGGGGCTCGTGATTGCTGCGCGCACGCAGGAGCTCCCGCTACTGATCCGCCGCTTGATCTCGGCGGGACTTGCTCACCTCGACATCCACTCACTCGAGGTCAAATACAAGCTGCAGCGGGAACGTGAGCTCGAGCGGCAGCGATCCAGTCCAATGTTTCTCAAGTTCGATGAACGACACGAATTCTTGATCGAGCACGCGATTCAACAGCTCAGAGATCACCCCGATCTCGCTAAGAGCTGGTACGCACGTGCGAAATTCAGTTTGAGCGAGGAGACGGTCCGCGCCGCGGTGAGCTCGCACGCACACCGCGATGGTGTCGTGGCCGTATGGGAGTATCTCGACCGCAGCGTTCCTCTCGCAGACGTCCTTCGTTGCTACTCCGGCAGGGCCGCTCGCGCGAGTTGACCATCCAATCAGGCAGATATCCGAGGTCAGCTCCACGACTCCAGAATTCGAAAGCCAATGAAGATTTTGTGAGTGGAAGGCGATATCTTGTGGGGTCAGACCCCGGCTGATCGGGGTCTGACCCCGGTAACTAGATCGGGAATTGTTCGCTTTCTGGCGACGAGACTTTGTGAGGAATGCGGCCTAGAAACGCCCTGAGCGGTAGTCGTTGAAGGTCTGCTCGAGCTCCTCGGTCGTGTTCATGACGAACGGGCCGTACTGCGCAATCGGCTCGCGCAGGGGGCGATTGTCACGAGCAGGGCCGGGATCGCGAGGCTACTATTGAAAACGTTCTGCAGCGGTAGTCCTGGAAGTGAGGTTTCGCCGGGCGAATTGAAAGTTGAAAAAGTCACGGTGAGTCAGGGCTGAGACACGCACAGGGGGAGGCGGCAGAATACCGCCTCCTGCTGGCCGCTTGCTCGCACGCATTGCTTCTGCCGAAGTGCGACGCACATAGTAGAATTCAATCGATGAGTGACGACGAGCTGAAACGGCTGCTCGAGGCCAACGCCGCGGAGACCCGCGGCCACTTCGATCGCCTTGAGAGTCGCTTCTCCGGTCTCGAGAAGAAGGTGGATGCCTTCTCCGGTCTCGAGAAGAAGGTGGATGCGAGCGTCGCCAGCGTCGCGGAGCTGCACCGTCACTTCGACGTGATCACGGAAAGTGTCAAACACGAAATCCAGGTCGTCGCGGAAGCTGTGGCGCAACTCGACGAAAAGGTCGGCCGCGAGAACGAAGACATCCGCGAAGAATTGAGGCGCGGCTTCGCCGAGACACAGGCCATGATCAAGTTCTCCCACGCCGAGCTCGATCGCCGCGTACGAACTCTGGAGCAAGGTCTCTCGGACCTGCTGGCTCGTGTCGAACGCCTGGAAGCTACCATTCATTAGCCGCGGCGGGGCGAACGGCATTCTTGCCGCCGCCCCCTCTCTGATTCGTGATTTTTCAATTTTCAATTTTCAATTCGCGTAGTCGTCACGCGCCAGCCCGTTGCGGATGATAAAATTGGGGCGGCCCCGATCACAATGTCATTCGTCCATCTTCATCTCCACACTCAATACTCTCTTCTCGACGGGGCGAACCGCCCCGAAGACCTCGCGGCGCGCGTGAAAAAGCTCGGCATGCCGGCTTGCGCCATCACCGATCACGGAAACATGTTCGGCGCCGTCGAGTTCCACGATGCCATGAAGAAAGAGGGCGTCAAACCGATCATCGGCTGCGAGATGTACGTGGCTTTTGGATCGCGTTTCGACAAGTCGGGCGTATTTGACAGGGGAGGTGAGGAGCAGTCCGCGGACGCAGGCTCCAACAACCATCTCATCGTTCTGGCGCAGAACGACGCCGGCTACCACAACCTCATCAAGCTCGTCAGCGCCGGCTACACCGAGGGCTTCTACTACAAGCCGAGAATCGACAAGGAGTTGCTGAAGGCGCACTCGGAGGGGCTGATCGTCCTCTCTTCGTGTCTCAAGGGTGAAGTGTCGCAGTCACTCGCCAATGGCAATCTGACCAAAGCCCGCGACGCCGCTCTGGCCTATCGGGAAATCCTCGGGCCCGACAACTTCTTTCTGGAAATCCAGGATCACGGCATCCCCGACCAGCAGAAGATCATTCCGATGATGGCCCGGCTGGCCGACGACGTCGGTCTACGTATGGTAGCGACGAACGATTCGCACTACCTCGACAAGTCAGACGCTTTTGCGCACGAGGTCCTCCTCGCCATCGGTACCGGCAAGACCCTTGGCGATGAAAAGCGGATGAAGTTTTACTCCGACGATTTCTACGTCAAGGGACCTGAGGAGATGAGCCGGATTTTCTCCGGCTATCCGGAGGCCGTGGCCAACACCCTGAAGATCGCGGAGCGGATCAATCTGAAGCTGGAACCGAAAGGGCTTCATCTGCCTAAATTTCCGGTCCCTCAGGATCTGGATCCGGCCACGTACTTCGAGAAGGTTGCCCGCGAGGGTCTCGAGAAGCGAATGGGCCGCATGGCTGGAGCATTCGAGGCCGGCAAGAAGAAGCACGAGCGGCAGGAATACTGGGATCGCTTCGACCGCGAAGTCGAGATCATCAAGAAGATGGGATTCCCCGGCTATTTTCTGGTGGTCTGGGATTTCATCAAGTATGCGAAGGACAACGGGATTCCGGTGGGCCCGGGTCGTGGCTCGGCGGCCGGCTCGCTGGTCGCCTACGCCATGGGAATCACCGACGTCGATCCGCTCGACTACGACCTTCTCTTCGAGCGTTTCCTGAATCCAGAGCGTATTTCCATGCCTGATATCGACGTCGACTTCTGCATGAACAACCGTGGAAGGGTCATCGAGTACGTGCGTGAAAAGTATGGTGCGGCCAACGTAGCCCAGATCATCACCTTTGGAACAATGGCGGCCCGTTCGGTCGTGCGCGACGTCGGGCGTGTTCTGGGACAGTCCTACGCTTTCGTCGACCGCATTGCCAAGGCCATTCCGGCCGGACCCGACGTGAGTCTCCCCGATGCCGCGAAGACATCGCCGATCCTGGCTGACCTCATCAAGAACGACAAAGAGGTTGCGCGGATCGTGGAGATCGGCGCTCGCCTCGAGGGTCTCTCTCGCCACGCCGGCATGCATGCCGCAGGGGTCGTCATCACCCCCGAGCCGGTCACCAATTACGTGCCGCTGTATCGCACCAACAAAGACGAAGTCGTCACGCAGTACGACATGCGCATCGTCGAGAAGATGGGTCTTCTCAAAATGGACTTTCTCGGGCTGCGCACACTGACCGTCATCGACGATGCCATCAAGTCGATTCATGCCCAGACGGGAGCCGTGGTCGACTTTGAGACGCTCGAGCTCGAGGATCCCGAGGTCTATCGCCTGTTTCAGGAAGGACGAACCAAGGGCGTTTTTCAGTTCGAGTCCGGCGGCATGGTCGACCTGCTGCGGAAGTCGCGGCCGACTCGCTTTGAAGATCTCGCTGCTCTGAACGCCTTGTACCGTCCCGGGGCGCTTGATGCCGGAATGGTCGAGGAATACGTCAGGCGCAAGAACGGTGTGTCGAAGGCGAAGTACATCGTTCCAGCCATGAAGGAGATCCTGGAAGAGACTTACGGGGTCATCGTCTATCAGGAGCAGGTCATGCAGATCGCCCAGGCCGTCGCCGGCTACTCACTGGGACAGGCCGACCTTCTCCGGAAGGCCATGGGCAAGAAGAACAAAGAGATGATGGAGAAGGAGCGCGAAGGCTTTGTGAATGGAGCGGTCGCACACGGCTACGACAAGGCCAAAGCCAGCGCCATCTTCGATTACATCGAGCCCTTTGCCCGTTATGGCTTCAACAAGTCGCACTCAGTTGCCTACGCCCTGGTCGCTTACCAGACGGCCTGGCTGAAGGTTCATTACCCTCGCCACTTCATGGCTGCCCTGCTGTCGTCAGAGATGGACAAGACCGACAACATCGTGAAATTCATCAATGAGGCTTCGGCGATGGGAATCGCGCTGCTGCCGCCGGACATCAATGAATCCGATCTCGGCTTCACCGTGGTCGGCTCCAACATACGCTTCGGTCTCGGAGCGGTGAAGGGCGCCGGCGAGGGGGCAATCGACTGTATCCGTGAGGCTCGATGCAATGGCGGCGACTTCCGTGATCTGCTGAGCTTCTGCGAGCGGGTCGACCTGCGCAGCTGCAACAAGAAGGTGCTGGAAGCGCTCATTAAATCGGGAAGCTTCGACTCGCTCGCCGATTCCCGCAAGCAGCTCTTCAATCAACTCGAGCGTGCCACCGACCAGGCCGCGAAAACGAAGGAAGAAAAAGAACAGGGACAGTCCTCATTGTTCGGGGCAGGTCCGGCCGTCATTCAACGACGTACCAGAGAGACCGACGCCCTGGGGGGGGTCGAGCGACGTGTCGAAGACGAGTGGCCCGAGGAAGAGAAGCTTCGTTATGAGAAAGAGACGCTGGGGTTCTACATCAGCGGCCATCCACTCAACAAGTACAAGGAAGATCTCGCTCAGTTCTCGAACGCCACGACCGAGACTTTGAGCCAACACATCGACGAGGTCGTCACCATCGGCGGCATCGTCGGTCAGATGAAGAAGTCGAAGATCAAGAAGGGGCCGAATGAGGGGAAGTTGATGGCCAAGTTCGTCCTCGACGATCAGTTCGGCAGCGTCGACGTCGTCGTATTCAGCGATCTTTACCAGAAGCACATGAGATGGCTGGAGAACGGCGTGTCCGTTCTGTTGACTGCGGCGGTCAAAGATACCGGTGGGATTCCCTCAGGCCGCAGCGCCGCGCTGGCCAGCGCGGAACAGCAGGCGCAGCAGATGGGCGACGAATACGGCCATCCCGAACGCGACATGGCCATGGCCGGGGCTACCTCATACCGGGCCCGTCTCCGCAAGGCCGCCTCTGAGGACAGCGAGTATTCCTATTACGAGGCCATTGACGGAGAAGAGGAGAAGAGCGAAGCCGAACTGGAAAGGGAACGGGTCGGTGCCGACGTCGACAAGTTCAACCTGAGTCTCTTTGGCGGAAACCCTACCTTCAAAGAGAAGCCCGAGGATGAAGAAGACGACAATGGGGGAGCAGGAGTTCGACTGGATGTCGATCTCCGCTCGGCGAAGGAAGCGGCTGACGCCGCGCTGGTGGTACTGCGCGATCGTGAACACTCGGAGCCGCGGATGGATACGGCTCCGGTGAACGATGCACCCGAGCTCGGTGGTTCGGTCGTCTACGACGGTGTCTCGCTCGACTCCGCTCCAATCACCCCCGAATTGAATGCCCTCGAGATCCTTCCGCTCGACGGAATCCGAGACAGGAAAGTCAAAGAGATTGCGCTGGAGCTTTCGTACGCGGAGGTGGACGACGACAAAGTGCGTCGTCTCCGAGAGATCATCGAGAGCAATCCGGGTGAGGTACCGCTGATGGTCAACCTCCGGGATCTACCGCCCGAGATCGCATCGTCATCGCCAGTGCGGGAAGGGACTTTGTCGATCCGGGTGAATCAGCACTTTCGGGTACAACCCGGGCCGGAGCTCAGGGCGGCGTTTGATGCGGTGAACGCGAGGATGGTGTACTCGTTTTAGGCAGTTTGCTCGTTATTACTAGTTCTCATATTATTCATAAGCCCGGTGCAGCAGGCGTAGGGCCGCACGGCGTGCGGCCGGTACCTTCGGTCGCGGAACACAACGTAACAGTGCGAACCGTCGGCGACAGATCACCACTCGTACCTTCTGTGCAGATCTTCCTCCGTCTTTTCCGGGTTTACATTGAACACTTGTTTCCGCCGCGACCGATGGTACCGGCCGCACGCCGTGCGGCCCTACGCGTTGCACCGCGGTAACAGAAACCCTGTGAGAAATGCGGGCTAGTACAGCAGTTGATACGCGGCGTCCGTTCCGGCCGGTATTTCCGCGATCGGCACAAAGGAGATGTCGGTCATCGACTCGGCCACATCCCGCACCGCTTTCGTAACGAGAATCTCTCCTGCGCCGGCAATGTCTTCTCCGAGCTTGCTGGCGGCATTCACCTCGGATCCGAACACATCGGAGTCGCCAATGCGAAGCACACGGCCGAACCCGAGGCCGACACAGAGAAGTACCTGTTCCTCGGCCGAGCGGTTTTCGTTGTGCCCGCGAAGGCGACGTTGCATCGCAATCGAGGCCCGAATGCCCTTCTGTACCTTGCGAAAGATCACCAGGAAACTGTCGCCCTCGGTTTTCAGAAGGATGCCGTCGTTCTCTTCCAGGATCGGAATGAGGAGCTTCTCGGATTCAAAAATGGTCTGCAGAAAGTGGATGATGCCGAATCGAGCCACGCCGCGTGAGAAGCCGGAGAGATCGGTGAACATCACGCACCATTCCTCTCCGAAGAGATCCCAGATCCGCTGATCGATGCGCTCCTTGTCTGCTCCGGGGAGCAGACGCTCTGAGATCAGCGCTCCCAGTCTGTCTTCAGAAGCTGACTGAAGAATAGATCGTCGATTGGCCATATGCCCCTCATTATTTGTGCTGGACTTCGTTGGGTATGGGAGCGCATGCGCGTCCCTACTGTCGGGCGACCGATTGCCACTGGTTCGCCGTTTCATTGTGATCATGCAGCATCTTTTCGAAGGCCTCGCTCTCGAGAGGGCCACGCATGAGGAAACCCTGCAGCTGATCGCATTGATGTTCGCACAGAAAAGCGCGCTGACTCTCCTGCTCGACCCCCTCGGCGATGACGTTCATCCGCAGCTTGTGAGCCATGGCGATGATGGCCATCACGATCGCGGCCGTGTCGGGATCGATGATGATGTCGCGTACGAACGACTGATCGATCTTGAGCGTGTCGATAGGGAAACGTTTCAGGTAGCTCAGAGAAGAGTGCCCAATTCCGAAGTCATCGAGCGAGATCCTCACTCCGCTTCGCTTGAGCTCGACGAGGGTCTGCATGATCAGCTCGGGATTCTGCATGGCACTGCTCTCGGTGATCTCCAGCTCGAGAAAGCGGCTAGAGAGTCCCGTATCGGCGAGCACCTCTTTCACCGTCTCGCACAAGTCGCCCTGCTGTAGCTGCGATACCGACAGGTTCACAGCAACCGACAGGTTCTTGAATCCTTTGTCTTGCCACTGCCTGGTCTGGCGACAGGCTTCCTCGAGCACCCACGTGCCGATCGGAACCATGAGTCCTGTTCCCTCGGCCAGAGGGATGAAGTGATTCGGCAAGACCAGACCGAGCTCGGGGTGCTGCCATCTGATCAGGGCCTCGCACCCGTGAACCCTTCCGCTCTGGATATCGAAGATCGGCTGATAGTGCAGCCTGAATTCCCGATTGGTGATCGCTTTTCGCAGACCGTTCTCGAGAGCCAGCCTCTCCAGAGCCTTGGCATTGATGGCGGCGTTGAACAGCTGATACTTATTCCGGCCGAGCTCTTTGGCCAGGTACATGGCCGTGTCGGCATTCTTGATCAGCGTGTCGGCATCGACTCCGTCCTCGGGAAAAATGCTGATGCCGATGCTCGTGGTGGCGTACAACTCCCGATTGTCTATGTAGAAGGGAGCACGGATGGCGTCGAGAATCTTCTGGGCGATCCTGGCGGCGTCCCCGGCGTGGGCGAGCATCGGAAGGAGCAGCGTGAACTCGTCGCCGCCGAGTCGCGCCACGGTGTCGCTCTCGCGAATACAGGCCTGAATTCGCTGCGCCACGTTCTGAAGAAACAGGTCACCGGCATTGTGCCCGAGTGAATCATTGATCACCTTGAAACGGTCGAGATCGAGAAAGAGGACCGAAAGCTTCCGGTTGGCGCGTTGGGCGTGGGAGAGGGCGACGGTCAGGCGATCCTTGAAAAGAAGACGGTTGGGCAGTCCTGTCAGCGCGTCGTGATAGGCCAGGTGCTTGATCTGCTCTTCTGCATAGGTGCGCTCGGTGATGTCCCGTGCGACGCAGAGCATGTCGCCGTTCTCGATGCGAGTCAGCGAGAGCTCCTGTGGGAAACTCGCACCGTTTTTTCTGCGGCCGAGCCCTTCACCGCGCCATTCACCACGCCGTGAGAAGGAGGGAAAGACGTCCCGCATGAAGCGACTGAATTCCTTCCGGTTATACAGCATGCGCCAGTGACGTCCCATCAGCTCTGAGTCACTGCCGTAGCCGTAGAGCCGCAGAAAGGCCGCATTCAGGTAAGTGAAGAGTCCTTCGGGATTGACGATGGCGATGCCATCCATCGAGGCTTCCATGGCCACTGACTGAATCCGCATCGTCTCTTCGGCGGAGATCTTGTCGGTGATGTCGTCGACGAAGCCCTCGAAGTACATCGAGGTTCCCGCAGCATCCTTGAGGGCGTGGGCGTTGAGCTGCACCCAGATGATCGATCCGTCCTTCCGCTTCCAGCGCACTTCGCGGCCAATGGCGCTGCCGATCGGCTCGTATTTGGCGATCAGTTCCTTCCGTTCCTGCGGGTCGAAATAGATCTCGTTCAGATCCTTTCCGAGAAGTTCATCGAGCGAATCGTAACCGAGCATCCTGGCCAGTTTCGTATTGGCAGTGATGAACTGTCCGGCCGGGGTCGATTGGTAGATGCCGATCGAGGCGTAGTCGAAAATATTGCGATACTTCTCCTCGGACTCGAGCAGAGCACTCTCGGCTCGCTTGCGGACGGTGATGTCGTGAACAATCGAGTAGAGCAGGCGCTTGCCCTGAACCTCGATCGGCCCGGTGTGCACCTCGACATCACGCACGTCCCCGTTTTTCAGGCGGTGACGGAAATGAGGAATCGTGACGTGTTGCTCCGAGGCCTCACACATCCGGTCCCGGATTTCCTGCTCTGTTCCGACGTTGATGTCGAAGATGCGTTTGGAGCGGATCTCGTCGATCGAGTAGCCGTAAAACTCCGTGGCCGCCTGATTGGCGTCCACGACCTGCGCCGTTGCAGGATCGACCACGAGCTTGATGGCACTGTTGTTCTGGAACATCTGCCGGTACCAGTTTTCACTCTCGCGAAGCTGCGACTCTTTCTGTTTGTGCTCGATGGCGCTGGCGATCTGTTGCGATACGTATTCGAGCAATTCCTGCTCTTCAGGGCCGAAACGAGTCGCTTCGTCGTAGCTCTGTACGACCATTACTCCGAGGGTCTTGTCTCCTGACTTGAGCGGCACACCGAGCCAGTCAACGGACGGAGCACCGACCCGGTCGACCTCGCCGGCTGCCAGCATCTCGTCAAATTTCTGCGGGTCTACCAGCAGCGATTGACCGGTGCGGATAACATACTCGGTCAGTCCTCGCCCAATAGGGACATTGCCCTCCGGGTAGACGTCGTAGCGGTCGACGAAATATTCGAAGGTGAGCTCGTTGCGTTTCGCGTCGTACAGGGCGATGTAGAAATTCGTGACGTCCATCAGCTCGCCAACGACGTTGTGAATCGCATGGTAGAGTTGCTTGAGGTCTTCCGCGGAACGTGCAAGGTCGGCAATGCGATAGATGGCCGACTGCAGCGTGGCCATCTTCCTACTCTCCGTGATGTCTCGAAAATACCAGGCGCGTCCATCGATGGTGCCGTCTTCGGAGATCACGGGAACCGTGGCACGCGACAGCGTTCGACCGTCGATGAGGTTGATCTGGTCATCGGTGCGGACCTCGGTCGGATGATCGTAGAGCTCCTGCACCCCGGCCATGAAAACCTCGGGATCCGATAGCAGAGAGAAGGCACGCTCGAGCAGCTGGGCGTCGTCTCCTCTCTCCGCCACCTCGGGCGGGATATGCCACAGCTCGAGAAAGCGGTGGTTGTAGGAAACCACGCGGCGGTCGGCACTGATGACGAGAATGCCATCCAGCGTCGCCTCCTGCTGGGCGCGCAGAATAGCAATCGTCACCCGGAGCGACTCGTCTCGGTTGTCTTCCCTCTTCGGGCGTCGTCGCAGCGTGTCGTCAGAAGCCGTGTGATGTCTCCGTCGAGCAGGCCTTTAGCGGTCCCGCTCGGTAAGTCGAGGGGTTGGGAACCGAATGGGCAAGTGTCTCTCTGAAAAAGGTTATCACGTTCTGTTTTCGGTATGCCCACGCTGAGCGGCGCGAACAGCGCTCCAGGATTGAAAGGTCTGAAGCACCAGCATGGCAGCCACGACCGCTAGAAAGAGCTGCTGTTTCGAAATCGCGTAGGCGATGGCCGCGGCGCCGAAGACGATCGAGGTCCAGACCGAAATCTGAAAGGCCCGCCACGGGTCGCTGAAGTGGGTGGCGATACTGCGGATGACATGCCCTCCATCCAGGGGATAGATAGGCGCCAGATTCAACAGTCCCCAACCGTAGTTCGCCTGGTACATCAGCGATACGAAGACCGCGAGGAAAGGAGGCGTTCCATCGCGTGGTATGCGCGAGTGCAGCGCGAGAAACAGGGCGGCGAGAAGAAGACTGCACAGGGGGCCGGCCAGAGACACCAGCATGTCCTGCCACGGCTTGCCTTGCCTCCGGCTCACCGTCCGGCCGCCAAAGCCGCCCAGGATGATCGCGCTTCGGCCAAAGCCCAGCAGCGCGTTGAGAGCGGCGTGTCCGAGCTCGTGAACCAGAACGCTGATGAGCAGGACCGGGATCCAGAGAGCCGCAACCGACATGGGCACGCGCTCCTCGAGGTCCATGATTACGAAGAAAATGCAGAGGATGATGAAAGTCGGCTCGATACCGATGGTCGTCCCACCGATCGAGCCGAGACGAATCAGCTTCGTTTGCGCCGGGCTTGGATCTGGCCGGTCGACGTCAGGTGAACCGGGCGCGGTCAAACCTGCTCGATCTCGGCCCAGGGTTGAGGGCGCGCGAACAGGTAACCCTGTCCATATTGAATATTGAGCTCACGGCAAACCCGCAACTGCTCCTCGGTTTCGATCGCCTCGGCAATCGTCTTCGCTCCGATACTGTCGGCGCATCGCGCTACTAGTCCAACGAGTTGCCGCCGGATCGGATCCGATTCGACACCTTGAAAAAGAGAGTGGCCGACCTTCAAATAGTCAGGACGGAGCTCCGCGACAGCCTCGAGGGTGGCATAGCCCGAGCCGCAATCGTCGATGGCAATCCTGAATCCCATATGCTTCAAGTCCTGAAGGGTTTGACGGAAGGTACGGTAGTCGCGGATGGCACTTCGTTCCGTGACTTCGATCACGACGTTGTTAGTGCTGGCCAGGAAAAGCTCCAGGGCCTCGAGTCCGCGCTGATGGAGCTGCTGGATGAAGTGAGACTCGAGGTTGAAAAAGAGCAGGCCTTTGCTGCAGATCCGGTCGAGCAGAGGGCGGATATTCTCGATGCAGACGGTTTCCAGATCCCAGACCAGCTCCATGTCCCGGGCAAGCTCGAAGATCACCTCCGGGCTCTCGATCTCGCTGCCGGCAGGGCCGCGGGACAATGCCTCGTGGCCGATGATTTTCCCGCTGTTCAGATCGAGAATGGGTTGAAAGACGGTGCGGATGGTTTTGTCGCGCAGGGATCGGCGAAGGCGCTCGCCGAGAACCTGGTAATGACGGCTCTCCCTACGCTCGGCAATGTCTTTTGCTTCACGAACGGCGTTGTAGAGGATTCGCGGCGCGTAGATTGGCTGTGTCTGCGTGGTCGTGCCGCCGGCGAAAACGGCTACCTCGTCGATCACCGCCGGGTCAGCCTGCAGGGTTCGCAGAAGAGCTCGCGCCGAGGCCTCGAGATCGATGCCCATCTGGGCCGGGTTCCTCTCCGCCACGCGCCTGAGAAAAAAATAGAAGTCGTTCGCCCCACTGTGACTGGTGGCGATGAAAACCTCGTTTCCGAGCGTGGCGCCCACGACCACGTGCATGCCTCGAACGAACTCGCGACGAAGGGCGTCGAAGGAGTCCCAGAAGGAACGCTCGCCCATTCGGAAGAGCGGCTCGAGCTCGAGACAGTAGACCTCGAGCTCTTCCCCTTGTTCGATCTGATTTCTGAGGTGTTCCACCACCAGGGCGAGGGTGGGGATCTCAGTCGTGGTGTCATAGAGAAGCTCCCGGATTCGATTCGCGTCCGGCTCGGTCATCGACATCGTCCACCAGAGATCGTCACGGGCCGAGAGCAGCTCGCTGATGACGCGGCGCAGGTTGACGGCTGTCACCGGCTTGACGATGTAGCGGTCGGCCCCCATGTGGAGCGATTTTTCGCGATCCGTCACGTCATCCGAGGCGGAGAACATGACGACCGGGATGCGCGATGCAGAGGGGCGGCTGCGCAGATCGCGGAGGAAATCCCAGCCGGTCTCTCCCTGCAGGCGGATGTCGATCAGGGCCAGGTCAGGCATTCCGCTCCGGAGTATTGTCAAAGCCGATTCGATGTCAGGCGCCCATTCGACACGGAACTTTTCCTTGTCTTCGAGCACTTCCTTGACGAACTGGGCGATCTGGCGATCGTCGTCCAGCAGCAGAATGGTTGCGGCCCTTGCGTCTGCTGACGCTCCCTCGGTGATGTTCGTGACGGTCATGACGATGGGGCCACGCTCGAAAGCGCTCCGGCACCCGTTGTTTCCGCTATCTTAGTTTCACTGCTCACGAGGTCACAATGAAATTTGAGACGATTGCGATTCATGCCGGCGGACAGACCGACGGCGAGACCGGTGCCCTGGCGCCGCCCATTCATCTGTCGACCACCTTCGAGATGGGAGCCGAT
>DASZZV010000238.1:0-13251 GCA_035544835.1 Thermoanaerobaculia bacterium | reverse complement strand
TGCCACTGAGAAAAGAAACTGGGTGGGTGTCATCCCGAGCCGCAGCGAGGGATCTGGGCGGGGGCCTTAGACCCTTGGCAATCGAAAATGTTTGCGAGCACCACGATGGAAGGGCCCCCGCCCAGATCCCTCGCTGCGGCTTGGGATGACACATCAGGGAACCCGCGTAAATACAGGGAGTTTCTTAGCAGCCGCCGCGGCGAAGGATCTCCAGCAGCAGGATCTGAATTCATATCTCTCTATCTTCAGATCCTTCGCTGCGGCTCAGGATTACAAGCTCTTTCTGATCGGCGACGCGTGTCGTTCCCCACTTCTACTTTTTCAATTTTCAATTTTTAATTTTCAATTCGCCCGAAGGGCGCTATAAGCCTTTCCCACCATGATTCAGAGCATGACAGGATTTGGACGGGCCTCGGGGACGGTGGGCGAGCGGTACTCGATCACCGTGTCGACGCGTAGCGTGAACCATAAGTATCTCGAGCTTTCCATCCGCCTGCCGGAATGGCTGTGGGAGCTGGACGCCGTGATCAGGACCCTCGCCGCTGAGACGTTTACGCGGGGTAAGGTCGACATCACCGTCCGCGCGGTGCGCCAGGGCGAGCCTGATTACATGGTACGGGTCAATCGCAAGATCGCTGATGCCGTCGTCCCTCAGGTGCGTGCGGTCATGGAGGAGTTCGGACTCTCCACCCAGAGCATTACCGCCGGAGACCTTCTGCGGATTCCCGACCTCATCAGTGTCGAGCCTGTGGAGACTGAGCTGGACGACAGCGAGCGCGCCGCGTTCCGCGAAGTCGTGGGGCGAAGCTTCGCTGCGGTTCGCGAGATGCGCCAGGTCGAGGGCGAGGCACTCCGCCTCGACATCGCTTCGCGACTCGGGAGCATCCGCGAGCACGCGCAGTCACTGGCCACACACCGGGACAGCGTGGTGAAAGAGACGCTGGACCTTTACACGCAGCGCGTTGCCGAGATTGCCGGCACGGCCGGAGTCACGGTTGATCCCGACCGGCTGGCCCAGGAGACGGTGCTGATGGTGGAGCGGGGCGACATCGCCGAGGAGCTGACCCGTCTTCAGAGTCACCTCAAACAGATGGATACCATCCTGCCGGCGAAAGAGTCCTCGGGCAAGAAGCTCGATTTTCTGACGCAGGAAGTCCTTCGTGAAATCAATACGATGGGACAGAAGTCACGCTCGTCGGCGATTCGCACCCTCGTTGTAGAATTGAAGACTGAGGTGGAGCGAATCCGAGAGCAGGTTCAGAATGTCGAGTGATGCGACCGTCAATTTTTATCCTGACGGCACGTTGATCATTGTCTCGGGCCCTTCAGCAGCCGGCAAAACGACGCTCGTCAACATGGCTTGCCAGTACTTCGGAAAGCTCGGGCACACGCTTCACTTTTCGGTTTCCCATACCACTCGCGAGGCGCGGGCAGGGGAGACCAACGGGGTCGAGTATTACTTTACGAAGCGCGAGGCCTTCCAGGAGATGGTCGACCGTGGGGAATTTCTGGAATGGGCTCATGTTCATGGCCAGATGTACGGTACTTCCCTCAAAGAGGTTCAGGGAAGACTGGCAGCGCAGCAGGATGTCATCCTGGACATCGACGTCCAGGGCGCTCAGAAGATTTCTGAAATCGCCGATCTCAAGCCGCGGTCGGTAAGCGTTTTCGTGTTCCCCCCCTCATTCGAAGAGCTGGAAAGACGCATCCGCAGCCGAGGCCTCAATACCGAAGCGCAGATCGAGCTCCGACTGCGTAAGGCGTACAGTGAGATCGAGCAGGGCTTTAATTTTTACGACTACGTCATCATCAATGACAACAGGGAGATCGCCGGCGACTGTCTGAAAGCCGCGATCATCGCCAGGAAGCTCAAGACCAGCACGGCACTCGAGAAACTTCGGGAACGGGCGCATCGTTTCAAGGAGGAAGAGAATGGACGGATTGCCAGAGAACGTGGATAGCAAGTTCCGGTACGTGCTACTCGTATCGAAGAGGGCCGAGCAGTTGATCCAGGGCGCGATGCCGAAGATCCGCTCGCGTCACGCCAAACCGACCCGCGTGGCCATGCAGGAAGTGAACGAGAATCAGGTCCGCTGGCTGCTGGCTGAGCCGGTGTCGCCCCTCGAGCCCGAGGCCGAGTGAAAATAGTTCTCGGCGTCTCGGGCGGCATTGCCGCGTACAAGGCGCCGGATCTGGTTCGACGGTTACAGGATATCGGCGCCGACGTTCGGGTGATCCTCACCCCGAACGCGGCGCGTTTTGTTTCTCCGCTCTCCCTCTCCGCGGTCTCCAATCATGGGGTGATTCAGGACCACTGGGGCGACGCCTCGCAGGGAGGGGTCGACCACATCGAGGTCGCCCGCTGGGCAGATCTGCTCCTCATCGCGCCCGCGACTGCCAACGTGATCGCCAAACTCGCCGTCGGCATCGCTGATGATGCCCTGACGACCTACGCAGTCGCACATCGAACAGCCATCCTGGTCGCTCCGGCCATGAACACCTTCATGCTCGCAAATGCCGCCGTTCAGGACAATCTCCAGCGCCTCCGTACGCGCGGCGTGGAAATCATGGAGCCCGATTCAGGCCTTCTGGCCTGTGGAGACGAGGGCGCAGGACGCCTTCCCGATATTCCGGTGATCGTCGAACGTGTCCGGCAGATGTTCGCGGCGAAGGATCTCACCGGAAAAAGGATCCTCGTTACGGCCGGTCCGACGCGTGAGGCTCTCGATCCCGTTCGATATCTGTCCAATCGTTCTTCCGGAAAGATGGGCTACGCGATCGCCGGGGCGGCGCGAGCGCGGGGAGCGGAAGTGACCCTCGTTACCGGTCCGACTTCGATCACTGTGCCCGCCGGCGTCGCCGTATTGCAGGTGACCAGCGCGCAGGAGATGAGCGACGCGGTGATGTCCGCCCTGCCCGGTCAGCACGTCGTCATCAAGGCCGCCGCGGTCGCGGACTTCACAGCGGCGTCGGTTGCAGACCAAAAGATCAAGAAGAGTCCCGACAGCGAGACGCTTGAACTGACCCTCAAGAAAACTCCTGACATCCTCGGCTCGATTCGCAAGGTGAACGGAGGGCCGTATGTCGTCGCTTTCGCCGCCGAGACCGAGAACGTGGAATCGAATGCGCAGGAAAAGCTCGAAAGCAAGGGAGCGGACCTCATCGTCGCCAACGACGTGTCCGACTCCGCTATCGGCTTCGATTCAGATGAAAACGAAGTGACGGTCATCTCTCGCCAGGGAACGACGGTCCGGCTCCCGCGTGCATCCAAGGCCGTGATCGCAAATCAAATCCTCGATATCGTCGTCAAACAGATCTAGCAGCTAGTTCCTGTCCTGAGGTCCTCTTGTGACTGGAACTGAATAGGCAGGCTCGCCTCGGAAAGGCCGTAGGCAGCGCATGGCTTCGGTCTCCAGCCGCGTAGCGGCGGAATCGTTTTAGCCCCACCCGTGAGGGTGGGGAGCGCGTCGGGTGCATATGTTTTCACGAGCCGCGGAGCGGCGGCATCGATTTTTATGCGGCCTGGACGTCAACCAGCATGTGGAGATGGTCAGCAACCGAATTGATCGCGAGTGGCTTCACTCGTAGATTTCGAGCAACGCCGCAAACGATCCTTTGTACTGAAGACGAGATGCGTCAGCAGAGAGGTGTACGTATGTCCCATCGTGCAGCGTCCATAGTGCAGCGTCCCTCCTGCGCCTTCCCGATGCCGCCCCTACCGGGGCTCAAAACCGTGTCTCGTTCGCGCGTCACCCCACCCTCACGGGTCAATGGCCTTAACTTATAACTTAAGCGATTATTTGCGGGCTGGACAATACGCCTACGTAGCGCGCGAAGGCGCGCGGAAGACCTGAAGCACCGGGCGTAAGCCCGGTGTTGCGATGTCCAACGTAATCTGGGTCAGCCCGCGAAGGCGGGCGCCAGACAGTGGCATCGCGATCTGCCGCCCGCCTTCGCGGGCTCATAAATCCCAAAGCAATTCTTACTCGTTCGCCGGCGCAACACCGGGCTCACGCCCGGTGCTACAGGTCTGCCGCGCGCCTTCGCGCGCTGGATTGCCATGCAACGCAGAACTCCATCCCTACCCAGGCGTCCGTGCAGCATCGCGCTTACGCCCCGATGTCTTAAGTTAAGACCATTGCCCTCACGGGTGGGGCCAAAACGATGTCGCCGCTACGCGGCTGAAAGCTCCTGTCATGAGCTCGTTTCAGGACAGGAACTAACTAACTATAACTAACTAACCGACATCGATCAAAGGCCGGGCACGGGAACCTGGGTTTAGCTTTAGCGCCTCGCTCATTCGCAGCCGAGTGCTTCCCAACTTTCCCTGGATCGGTTCGCTTCTTCAATCGTTCGGAATCTGATCACCCCGCGTCGAGCACGTCGGGGCCGGACTCTAGACCAGAAGGCGAGGGCGAACCTGAGACGCCGTATATTCTCGGCGCTTCCGCCGGTGGACCACAGTGCTTTCCGGGCTTCATCCAGATCTCGAAATTTCTGTACCGGCATCAGTCATCCTCGAGATGAAACTTTTCGCGCAGGTTTGCAGCGTCGATCCTGTCGATGGAGCGCACCGTGTCACGTTTCATTCGATACAGCGTACGCGGGGTAGCCACACGCACCTTTACGCCCTCGATCTCCATCACCTGGGCCTCCAGGTCCTCATACCGGATCGTGGTTCCGAGTCTCGAGAGAATGTCGATGACGAAGTCTCCCTCCGGTGGACCGTAACGGATGGTCGGATACTCTCCCTGCAGATCGGCTGCCGAGATCTCGCCGATCGAAGGGTCGTCGAAGACCGAGCGCAGCGCGGTTTTGAGCCGTTCGACATTCGACTCGTCCGACCTGATGAAGAGATCGATGTCATTGGTGGCTCGCTCAATGCCGTGCAGGCCGACGGCGACCCCACCAACCAGAACATACTCGACCGCCTCCCGCTCCAGCGCCGCCAGCACAGCGGCGACGTCATCGAACGTCATGTGTCATTCTCGCATGCCAAATCGGAGTGGCGGCATCTTTGCCGCCTGGCTCGGCGGCGTCCCGCGCCGCCGTTCTCCCGAATTAAGGATGCAAATCCCGGACGGGGGCGGCGGCGCGGGACGCCGCCGAGCCAGGCGACAGGATGTCGCCACTCCGGGCTTTTCTACCCGCGTCGCAGTGCGGAGTGCACCCTGCGCCCACTACGTTAGAATCCCCTCAATGGCTTCCCCTCTCGATGAGCTTCGTTTCCTCCGCGACCTCGGGTTCACACACCTGGACCTCGGCAGCGCCGCGGTTTCGAGCATCGCTGAATCCGCCGTTGCCGATGCTACCCCGAGCAGCGGGGCCGACAGCGATCTCTACGCCGCGCTGGCCGCGCAGATCAAAGCCTGTACGCTCTGCCGCCTTTCCACCACGCGTACGCAGGCCGTCGTCGGCGAGGGCAATCTCAGTGCCGACCTGATGTTCATCGGCGAGGCTCCGGGACGGGATGAGGATGCGGCTGGGGAGCCTTTCGTCGGCCGCGCCGGCCAACTGCTGACTGACATCATCAAGGCCATGAAGTTAACGCGCGACGATGTCTACATTTCCAACGTCATCAAGTGCCGGCCGCCCGAGAACCGGAATCCGGAGCAGGACGAGATGGACACCTGCCGTCCCTACATCCAACGTCAGATCGAGATGATCCGGCCGAAGGTCATCGTCACACTCGGCCGCTTCGCCCTTCAGACCATCATGCAGAAACCGCTGGGCATCTCTACGGTCCGTGGAAAATGGCTTCGTTACGGCGATATCAGGGTGATGCCCACATACCATCCTGCCTACCTGCTCAGAACACCCTCCGCAAAGAAGGATGTCTGGAACGATATGAAGAAGGTCATGGCGGAGCTGGGACTGGAATAAGCGCCGGCTCTCCGTCCGCCATGACGCAGGGCCGCGGCTGCGCCCTAACCCACATTTCTCGCAGGGTTTCGCGCTGGTCGGGACAGGCGAGATCGGCCTTTTGTGTGGCACAGGCACTCTTGCCCGTATAGCTCCGGGCGGAGCCCGGTGTGTGAGGCCAGGCCCGGAGGGCCGAAGAGCTGGTAGCCAGTGGTGAGCGAAGCGAACCACTGGAAGACGTCACGAATCAATCATTTGCTTGAAGTTTCACCGAGCCCCGGCAGGGGCGAAAGCCGCCAGCGGATGCCTCGATTGGACGCCCCCTTCTGTCGATCGCTCGCGCCCCTGCCGGGGCTCTACAAAAAGGAATCGTTATGATCCCGCGTCCAGTGGTTCGCTTCGCTCACCACTGGCTACCAGCTTACTGGCCCTCCGGGCCGCCCACGACTGGCGAAACTCGTGGCACAGGCACTCTTGCCTGTGTGTCGGCCGTCGAGGCCGACCTCCCTGTGAATCGTCGAAGGAACGCCGCGGCTCGACGCCGCGGCACACAGGCAGGAGTGCCTGTGCCACACAGATGCCCGCCGCACAGGCTATTCTCCTTCCCGATGGCGTCCGGTCTCTCCGCATTCGTCGAAGTCGCAATTCCACTTCCCGTTCTCGGAACCTTCACTTACGAGGTTCCCGACCCATTGAAGGATCTCGTCAGGCTGGGGAGCCGCGTGGAAGTACCGTGGGGTCCGAAGCGGATGACGGCCTATGTGGTCGGTTTCGCGGACGAGACGGCCATCGATCGAAAGCGGGTGAAGGAGGTCCGCGCCGTCCTCGATCTCGACGAGCCGGCTCTTCTGCCCGAGATCATCGAACTCTGTCGCTGGGCCGCCGAGTACTACATCGCACCGTTAGGGGAAATGCTGCGCGTGGCCCTTCCAGCAAACCTGAGCGCGAAGGGAAAGCGTCGCGTGACGCGAGCCGAGCCTGCTATCGACTCCGCTGCCGCCGTCGCGGCGGGGCTTCTTCTGGAGGGCGATCTCGCACTTCTGGAGAGCGTTGGAACACGCGGCATCGAATACGACAGGCTTCTCCTGTCAGGGAAGGGAGCAGCAGGCTCGCTGCGCCGCCTTCGCGACGCCGGCGTGGTTACGATATCGGACGCTCTTCAGGATGCGAAAGGCGTTCGCTTCGATCGCTTCGTCCTCCTCGATCCTCGTCTGATCCCGGAGAAGCTCAGTTACGGCCAGCGCCTGCTCATCGAGAAACTGGAACAACGAAACGGCGAGTTGCCGATTCGTGCACTGGACGGATTGGGCCTCAGCAGCTCCTCGGTGAACTCCCTGGCGAAGAAGGGAGTCGTGACCATCGAAAAGCGCGCGCGGCGCCACTCCATGGACGGCTTCTTCTCTGAGCTTGAAGAACCGCCGGCAAGAGAGCTTGTCCTCGCGCCGCAGCAGAGCGAGGCCATCGAGGCGGTGCGCGGGGTGCTCGGAACCTTCTCCCCCTTTCTTCTGGAGGGTGTAACGGGGAGCGGCAAGACAGAGGTTTACATCGAGATCATTCGCGAAGTAGTAAAGAGGGGAGGGCAGGCTATCGTCCTCGTCCCGGAGATCTCGCTCACTCCAGTCGTGGCCGCTCGCATGAAGGAGCGTTTCGGTGATCGCATCGCCATCCTCCACAGCAATCTGTCGGCGAGCGAGCGTCACGATCAGTGGTCCCGCGCACGCCGCGGCGAGGTCGACGTCGCCGTAGGACCTCGCTCAGCGCTCTTCACCCCCTTTCCGCGACTCGGAATCCTCATCGTCGACGAAGAAGGCGACGGGGCGTACAAACAGGAGGAGAGTCCCCGTTACAACGCGCGGGATCTGGCCGTCGTCCGCGCCAGAATGCAGAAAATCCCGGTCGTCCTCGGGTCGGCCACGCCTTCCCTGGAGAGCCGCGAGAACGCGGAGCGGGGAAAGTATCGGCTGCTGCGCCTCACCAATCGGGTCGAGTCGCGCGGCCTCCCCGAGGCCGAGGTGATCGACATCCGAGGCGAGCGCGGAGAGCGGGAAGATCGCGGGCTGATCATTTTCAGCAGGAAGCTACAGGAAGAGCTGACGCGAACCTTCGCGAAAGGCGAGCAGGCCGTCATTCTGATGAACCGGCGAGGCTACGCGCC
Organism: Thermoanaerobaculia bacterium; assembly: GCA_035544835.1. Taxonomy (GTDB): domain Bacteria; phylum Acidobacteriota; class Thermoanaerobaculia; order Gp7-AA8; family Gp7-AA8; genus DASZZV01. The sequence continues at coordinate 5,234 of DASZZV010000238.1, read as the reverse complement.
CTTTCTGTTGTGCCGGGAGTGCGAGCACGACTTCCGCTGCAAGGACTGCAGCGTCACGTTGACGGTCCACCGGCGTGCCGGGCAGCTGGTCTGTCACTACTGTGGATTTCGCCGGCCCATTCCCCTGCGATGTCCGGCCTGTCAGGGCGAGATCCTGCAACCGATCGGGTTCGGAACCGAGAAGGTCGAAGAACGCTTTCGACAGCACTTCCCGAAAGTTTCGGTCGACGTGCTCGACCGGGATTCAACGCGTCGAAAGGGTGAGCTGGTGCGCATTCTCGACCGCTTCCAGCGCGGCGATTCTCAGGCGCTCATCGGCACGCAGATGATCAGCAAGGGTCATCATTTTCCCAACGTCACTACCACGGCGGTGATCAACGCCGACTCGATCCTGGGATATCCCGATTTCCGCTCGGCGGAGAAAACGTTCTACCTGCTGACTCAGGTCGCCGGGCGCGCCGGCCGCGGCGAGCTGGCGGGTCATGTCTACATTCAATCTGCCTTTCCAAACCACTACGCCATTCAGCATGCCCTGCGTCACGACTACAACGCCTTCTTCCATGCCGAGATCGAGTTTCGAAAACGGTTCCGTTATCCCCCTTTCAGCACGATGATCGCGCTACTCTTTCGAGGCGAAGACGCTCTCAAGGTCGAGCAAGCCTCGACATCGGCGGGGGAGGAGTTGGAGCGGGAGGTTGCGGCGATCAGAGATGTCCGTATCCAGGGACCTGCCCCGGCGCCGCTGGCCCGGATCAAAGGGGTCTATCGTTTTCAGATTCTGGTGCGGAGCGCGCAACGGCAGGCATTACGTCAGGCCGTGGAGAAAGTAATCCGCGCCTTCTCATTTCGAGGAGTCGAGATGGTCGTGGACGTCGATCCAATCAACATCCTGTAGTAGTGGCCGGACACAGCCGGAGTGGCGGCATCTCTGCCGCCTGGCCCGGCGGCGTCCCGCGCCGCCGTTCTTGTGGCGCCGATCCGGTTTCGCGATGTGCTGGGAAGGGCGACGGCGCGGGACGCCGTCGGGCCAGGCGACAGGATGTCGCCACTCCGCAGGTCGACCACATGGCCTGCTGCCGTTCTTACGCCGTGACCGGCAGTTCCGCGTCGATCCTCGCCGGCATCGTCGGATAGATGCTCTCGTTCACTTTGAATCGGATGTCGGGATCGATCTGCTCGACGAGCTCGATTGCCTTCTCGATCTTGCAGCCGAGCACGACGAAGGCTCCGACGATGCTCTCCGAGCGTGAGCGATCGAAGTGATGGAAAGGAGTCCGGCGCCGGTAATCGTCGTCGCGCAGCATGGCCAGCGCCTCACCGGCCTGAGCAAAGGCAGCGTCGAGACGCCCCTTGAGATCCGAAGGGTGGTGACCCGATCGTCTGGCCACGTGGGTCGCGTCGGCGATCCGGTCGAGCCAATGGGCGATGGAGTTCAGTTGATGGTCGATGGCCCGCCGGCTGTCTTCGAGGCCGGGACGGGTGTGGCTGTGAGCCGATAGCCAGAGGATATCGACGCGTCGTCGCAGGTCCCCTCGAATCAACTCCTGGAGGACAGGGAGCGCCGGGATGTGACGCATGATTTCCGGCGAGATTGGGGTCAGGGTCATGAGTTACCTCGACTGCATTGTTTCGATTCTCAGGGGAAAATCAAGTCAGCAGCTCGAAGAGCTCCAAGAAAAGGCCGGGCATGGGCACGGGAGCGGGCACTGGGCACGGGAGGGTCAAAACCGACAATCCGGGCACGACCGATCGCAATTCTCCTACCGCCCGTCCTCGGGTTTTGACTTTCCCGTGCCCGTGCCTGTGCCTGCGCCCGTGCCCGGCCTTTGATCCTAGGTCGGTTAGAAATTCTCGTCGGGGTCTGAGGCGCGGCCTCGCTAGATCTCAGCCTTCTACTTTCCGCTGGATGCTGCTGCACCATTTGACGCCTCCGGGACCATTTGTTAGGGTCCGGCTTCTATGAGCAGCGACCCGACTCAGTTCGAAGAGCCGATCCTGACCATCCGGCGAGAGATCGAGGAGCTCGTTCAGGACGCCGAAAACGATCACTCTTTGCGCATCAAAGAGCTCGAAGGGCGACTCCTGAAAGTCTCCCGTGAGGTTTACTCGAATTTATCGCCCTGGCAGAAGACTCTCGTGGCCCGGCATCCGCTGCGCCCTTACCCACTCGATTTCATCTCCTTTCTCTTCGAGGACTTCGTCGAGCTTCACGGCGATCGCAAATTCGGCGACGACGCCGCAATTGTCTGCGGCTTCGCCTCGTTCGACGGCCAGCAGTGCGCCGTTCTAGGTCATCAGAAGGGTCGCGACACCAAAGAAAAGATCACACGGAATTTCGGCATGCCTCGCCCCGAGGGCTACCGGAAGGCTTTGCGGATCATGAAGATGGCCGAGAAGTTCCGGCGTCCGATCTTCACCTTCATCGACACTCCCGGCGCCTATCCCGGAGTCGGCGCCGAGGAGAGGGGACAGGCCGAGGCGATTGCCGTGAATCTGGAGGAGATGTCCGGGCTCACCGTCCCGATCATCGTCACCGTAACGGGCGAGGGCGGAAGCGGGGGAGCGCTGGCACTGGGAGTCGGCGATCGGATCCTGATGTTGCAGAACTCGATCTATTCAGTCATCTCTCCGGAGGGTTGCGCCGCCATCCTCTGGAAGAACCCCGCCGCGGCCCAGGATGCGGCCCAGGCCATGAAGATCACCGCCCCCGACCTCAAGGCCCTCGAGGTCATCGACGAGGTCGTCCCCGAGCCGGACGGCGGCGCTCACTCCGACCCGGCCGGCGCTGCGGCACTCCTCAAGCCCTTCCTGCAGCGAGCCCTCAAAGAGATGCAGAAGATCAAGCCGAATCTACTGCCTGAAGAGCGTTACAAGAAGTTCCGTAAGATGGGGATGTTTGAGATTAGATGAGATAGATTGTCAGATGTCAGATGTCAGATAACGCGAGTATGTGTCATCCCTCGCTGCGGCTCGGGATGACACATCGGCCCGTCGCTGACTTCAGCTTCTTACATCCAGCCTTTGACATCCGATATCTGACATCCGACAGCTCTCCCATGCCCATTCATGACCAATGGATCGTCCTCGACGATCCGACCGGCCTTCCCGACCCGAGCTCTGGCTCGCCAATCACCCGTGCGATGCTGGGGCGCAGGGAAGTCATCGATTCCGAAGCGCTGCGCCTTTTTCTCGAGCCGAACCTCGACGATCTCCATGATCCCTGGCTGATCGCCGGGATGGCCCATGCCTGCGATCGAATTTCGCGGGCGATTCGCGATCAGGAATCGATTCTCATCTACGGTGACTACGACGTCGATGGCGTTACCTCCATCGTCCTGCTGACCACGGTGCTGCGGCGGCTCGGGGCCGTGGTCGCCCATGTCGTTCCGCATCGTCTCTACGATGGATACGGGCTCAAGATCGAGGTGATCGAGCGGGTTCTGACCGAGCGCAAGGTCGGCCTGGTGATCACGGTCGACTGTGGGATCACCTCGGTCGAGCCGGTGCAGAAAGCGATCGAGATGGGCATCGATGTGATCATTACAGATCACCATCTACCGCCGGGGATTCTCCCCGAGGCGGCAGCTGTGTTGAATCCCAAAGTAGATGGGTGCGAGTACCCCTACAAGGACCTGGCTGGCGTTGGCGTCGCTTTCAAGTTGTGCTGCGCGCTGCTGCAGAAGAGTGGATCGACGATGTCGATCCACTCCTTGCTGAAGATCGCAGCGATCGGGACCATCGCCGATGTCGCGCCGCTGACGGGTGAGAACAGAACGATCGCTCTGCTCGGTCTCCGCGGACTGAGCGACGTGCGGAATCCAGGACTTCGGGCACTCCTGTCCGTGAACGGGCTCGGCAACAGGCCATTGCGATCTCAGGATGTCGGCTTCAAGATCGGCCCGCGCATCAACGCTGCCGGGCGTCTGGCGTCGGCTGATACAGCCATCGATCTCTTTGGGGCTGCTTCACAGGCCGATGCGCTTCCGATCGTGCTCGAGCTCAATCGCCTGAACCATCTGCGTCAAACCATCGAGAAAGAGGTTCTCTCGGCTGCGGAAGAACAGGTGGTTCCATCGGACCAGATTCTCATCGTCGCAGGTGAGGGATGGCATAAGGGAGTGCTCGGCCTCTGCGCCAGCCGCATTGCCAATCGCTATCACCGTCCCACACTGGTAGCCAGCATCAATGGGCAGCAGGTTGTCGGTTCGGGGCGCAGCGTCCGCGCGGTCAATCTGCACGAGCTGCTCTCCGGAGTCGCCGATCTGTTCGAGCATTTCGGGGGACACGACTACGCCTGCGGCTTCTCGTTCCCTCTCGAGAACCTCGAGCCTATCCGCGAGCGTTTGAAAGCGCTCACATCGGACAGGTATCCCGACCGGCTGGTGCGCTCGCTGGATATCGAGAGTCTGGTGAGTCTGGGTGACATCAGCGCCACGTTCTTTGCAGAGCACCAGCAGATGGAGCCTTTTGGAGCTGGAAATCTTCAACCCGTCTTCGTGGCTCGGAACGTGAGAGTGGAGCGGATCCGCGAGTTCAGCGCCTCCTGCTTCGAGTTACAGCTCCGCGAGAACGACCATCGGCTGAGGGCAGTTCTCTGGCCCTCGCTGGTGCGTCTCGGGCTCCACGTCAGCGAAGGCGATTGTCTCGATATCGCCTTTCAATTGGAGCCCGACCATTTTAGACAGGAAGGGTACCGCGCCTCGATCGTCGACCTCGCCCCGGCCGGCGGAGCGCCGTTCGCGGAACGAAAACAACAAGCATCCTGTTCCTCCCATTGACGATGCAGCGCACTGTAAAGACTCTCCGCATTCTGCTGCCGATCGCGTTCGTAGCTTTTATCGTCCTGATCGGCATCAGCTATAAAAAGCACGGCAAGCCTCCGAGGACCACAACGGACCAGCCTGTGAAGTCACCGATCCGTCCTGGAAAGCCGCAGATGGTTCTCGAGACTTTCGATGACACGCAGACCATCGGTGGAAAAATGGCGCTGCATATCAAGGCACGGCGCACCATCGGACTCGAGAACGGCTGGTACACGCTCGAGGATGTTCACCTCACGATCTACCGCAACAACGGTCAGACCTTCGAGGTGACATGCGACCAGGCCCAGTTTCAAAAAGAGACCAAGCAGGCTGAGATCAACGGCAAGGTGCAGCTCACTTCGAGCGATGGAATGGAGCTGTCGACCGAGGCGCTGAAGTTTGATGGGGAACAGCTCGGCAATTCGATTCCGG
>DASZZV010000237.1:0-35670 GCA_035544835.1 Thermoanaerobaculia bacterium | reverse complement strand
ATGACATGCTCGTAGAGCCGCGTAGATACTGGAAGTTTCTTGGAAGCCGCAGCGAAGGATGACAGCGTTCCTAAACCAGCGTGAATACAGGCGTTCGCGCAGCGCTTAGTTGACCAGTTCGAAAGCGCGGTTCACGAAGGGTTCTTCCATCGGCCACCGTTCGCGAATGACACGTTCCAGCACGGGCGCCACGCGATGCGCAAAACGGCTTCCGTAGGCCGGGGAGAGCTCACCAACAGCGCGACGTGCACAGTCGATCAGATTGACCGCTTCCCGATAGGTGAGGGACTGCTCGTTGCGGATCATCTCCGAGGTTAGATCGACAATGACCTTGGCGCGGCGCAAGCGCCGGCGCTGTTCGAATATGGAAAGGAAATCTTCGCCACTCATGATCACTGACACTTTGGGGAAACCAAACACCCTCGGCCTGCATTCCTACGAAATTGAGAATTGAGAATTGGGAATTGAGAAAGAAAGGCGGTCCCTTTTCTCACTTTCTCAATTCTCAATTCTCAATTCGCCACATTCAGGCGTGCTCGCGATCGCCGTCGAGCCAGATCTCCTCGGCCATCACCGGATCGATCTGAGACTCGTAATACCGGATGGTGGCGCGGCCCACCGCGACCACGGCGACGTAGTTGAGAACTCCCCCCGACACTGCCCCGACGAGAGGAACGAATCGGCCCATGCCTTCACGAAGGAAACGGCCGGTCACCTTCTCGGCGATGACCCCACCTTCTGCAGAAGCTGATTCGAGGAACGTGGCGATCCCCTGTTTCCCCAGGCCGACACCCGACCCGTAGGCCAGGCAGGCCATCGCTTCGGTGAAGCGTTCGCGTGATGAAGGCTCCTTGCCGTACACGATGGCGATCCCCAGAATGAGGCGAAACTGCTGGTAGACTAGGTAGGCGACATCGGCACCGAGAGTGGCCACTGCAAACAGGCCGGCCGGAATCCCGGTCATCGCCCCTGCTGCCGCACAGCGCAAGGCGGTGCGTTTCATCAACAACTCGGAATGATCGGCGGGATCGAATTCCGGCGCACGGGCCCGCAGTTCTTCTACCTCGCGACGAAGCTTCTCTGTATCGACCTCTTCAAAGATCGATTTCAAGCCTTCGACGAGCACCCTGTCAGCCCGCTTCTTCAGCTTGTAGACAGATTGCATGGTTACCGATTGCATGGAGACTATTTTCGGAAAGCTGACGCGCTCAACTGCTGGTGTCGGACTTCGCCGAAGCGCTCTCACTCTTCGCAGACGAAGACTCGCCGGAGCTTGAAGATGCGCTCGAAGAGGAGTCGCCGGACGACCCCGACGAGGGGGAGTTTTTAGTGGCTTCGCCCGATCCGCTCGACTTCGCGTAGTCAGTAATGTAGAAACCTGACCCCTTGAATTTGATTGCTGGCGCCGAGAAAAGCTTCTTCAGATCGCCGCCGCACTGAGGACAGATCTTGTATGGAGGATCAGAGAATTTCTGAATTGCTTCCAGCCGCTCGGCACATTCCTGACACTCATACTCATACAAGGGCATTGATCACCTCTCCTGAGGCAAACAGAGTACTCCCTGTGGCGATTCCGCTCCGCGATCTCGAGATCGGAGTGGCGGCATCTTTGCCGCCTGGCTCGGCGCCGTCCCGCGGCGCCGTTCTCGCGAAAGGTATCGGATGCGGGCGGCGGCGCGGGACGCCACCGGGCCAGGCGACAGGATGTCGCCACTCCGGGCGCACCATGCGCGCCCGTCCTACCAATACTCGGCCGTCAGCAGCTTTCCGTTATGGAAGAACACCGAGGCCACACCGCCATCGGGGCGCCGGTAGTACCACGACTCTTCCACACTCTGGCGTTTCCTCGTGGACTTCGCCCACCCCGGCGGGGGTTGACCGAGAAGGGCTACGACCTCGGCCGCCTTCATCCCAGGGCGCAACGCTGAAAACTTCTCTTTCGAGATGCTGAGATGTTCGCGGGCGATCGTGAGCTCCGCACGGATGGCACGGTTGCGTGGACTTCGGGCTGCGGCATGCTCGTAGTAGGGCAGTGCGTTCGCGTAAAGGCCGCGAGAGCAAAGATCCCGGGCGAAGGCCAGCTCGGTTTCCTCATACACCTGCCGTGCTCTCTGATGCTCAGGGTGGAGAGCTACGAAACGGGCCAGGGCGTCCACATAGCGTTGCCGGGCCACCGTTTCCGTCGAGGTGAGAAACTGCCGCTTCAACTCCAGCACGGAGATCCACTCATGGTCGAGCTCCGGCTGAGGGGCCCGGCTCGTGCATTGCGTAGGGATCAGCGACAGAGCGCAGATCAAAAGGAGAAAGCGCATCGAAGCGCAAAGTAACACAGGATCCGGCGGGTCGCTCAATCCGGCGGCCTGCTAGTTTCTTGACATGGGATTGAGGCGAGTTCGATAATCGCCTGCTGCCTGCCAGGTCTCTAGAGTTCGTTTAAATCGAAGTACCGGAGGAGTTTAATGGCTGTGAGGGGTGAAGAGCTCGCAGGAAATCTCGAAGCTCATGTCCGCGAGTCCGTCGAGCGCCTCGTCGGCGATATCAAATCGTCCATCATGGACGTGCGTGAAGCAGTTGATTCACAGCTTCAGGCGGCCATGCAGAGTATGCAGGCCGACGCGAAGGGATTCAGCGTCAAGGCCTTCTTCAACAGTGCCATCGCAGAACTGGAGCAGACCGCTCCTGAACCAGCGCCGGTGGCCGCCCCAGCGCCACTTCCAGCTGACTCGATGCCTCTAAAGCGCGCGGTCCAGGCCATCGAGCGTGGTAAGAGCCAGGTCGACATTCTCAACGCTCTTCTCGAGCAATCGCTGCAGTTCGGTTCCCGCGTAGCTCTGTTCATTCTCAAGGGCGATGTTTTCTCCGGATGGAAGGGCGTCGGCTTTGCGGCCAGCGGCGGTAACGATGAGGCCATCAAGCGCTTCAACGCCGCTCCGGGAAACTTCCCGGAATTCGACCACGTGCTGCGTCAGGAGCAGGTCGTTGCCTGGAATGGTTCGAACTTCGCCGCGAAGCTGAATGTCACCGCCCCTGCCAGCGCCATGCTCGTGCCGATGGTCATCAAGGACAAGGTATCGGCGGCTGTCTATGTCGACATCCTCGACAATGCGACCGCTCGTCTGGATCGTCCGGCCGTCGAGATGCTGGTCTTCATGACTGGTCTCCTCATCGACACGCTGGCGATCCGCAAGAAGACTCCCTCTCCGAGCCTGAGCCCCGAAACCGGTCAGGTGGCATCTGCTCCAGCGCCTGCCGCGATACCGCCGCATGCCGCTCCAGTCGCCGCTCCACCAGCCGCCGCAACGCCAGCTCCGACGCCGCGCACCGAGCCACCGGCGCCCGCCGCCAAGCCCGCTATGGGAGAGTCCACCGGCGGTACGGCTGCAAAAAAAACCAGCGCTCCGCAGTTCGACATGACCTTCTCCAGAAAGCCTCCGCAACCGCCGGCGGCTGACAACACCACCACGTTCGGGATGGATGAGGCCGCACTATCGTTCACAGCACCACCTAAACAGAGCTTTCGCCTAACTACTGAGGAACCGGCTCCAGCACCTGCCAAGGCTCCTCCTCCTCCATCACTGGCCACCACGGCGATTCCGGCCATGACCGAGGGCGGGTTTGCACCTCCCCGTCCCGCCGCGCCGACCCCGCCACCAGTCGCCAAACCTCCCGGGTCACCGCTGGCCGAGGGCGGCGACAAGCCGAGCACGCAGTTCATCCCTCCGCCCGGAATTGCTAGGGCGGGAGGCATCAGTGGCGGGCAGAACGACGAAACCCGCAAACACGATGAGGCACGGCGATTCGCACGCCTTCTGGTATCGGAGATCAAGCTTTATAACGAGGCCAAGGTGGAACAGGGACGCAAGAACCATGACCTCTATGAGCGCTTGAAAGAAGACATCGATCGAAGCCGCCAGATGTACGACGAGCGCATCACGGAAGATGTCAGGAAGCGTTCGAACTACTTTTACGATGAGCTTGTGCGCATCCTTGCCGACGGCGACGGCAACGACTTAGGCCTGTAGAACATCGGTCGCTCTCTGGTCTCTGCGCATTGACCTTGCACCGGCCCATGCCGTGGCAATAAGAATGACCCGGCGTTCCATCCTCTTTGTCAGCGCAGCCGGCATCGCCGCGGCAGGGGTTTTCTTCGCCCTCTATTGGCAACAATACAAACAGACCGGGCAACGGCGTCACGACACCGGTGTGTCCTTCACGCCTTCGGCCCCTCCTGAGCTTGCGAAGTTTAAGCACGAGATCCTCAGTGGAATCGACGCCGTTGGGCGGAATGACGGTCCCGAAGCCGTTCGCCATCTGACGTCTTTCTCCTATGGCGCACGGCCTGTCGAAGAGTACCGCCTCTACTATCTCGCCAACGCGTACGAGCTGGCCGGCAACACGGCGCTGGCCAGACAGACCCTGAGTCGTCTATGGAGCTCGCACCCCCGCATGCTTTACCGGCAGGATGCCGCGTTTCGCCTTGCCGCGCTGTACTCGGATGGGGGCTTCTTCAGGGAGGTAGCCGACACGCTCGGCGCCCTGGCCGGTCGCACCGAGAACGACACCGTGTCGGCCGCTGCACGCGATGGATTCATCGAGCACGCGTTCTACATCGGTGATCCCGGTGCGGCGCTCTTCGCCGCTCGAAACATCATCATCGAGAACCCCAGGAGCGCCCAGGCCAGGCCGGCCTTCGATCTGGTGCGTCGCTTCGAATCCGTCGCGCCGACAGCGCCCGTCACCATGACAGTCGCCGAACGAGTCGAGCGAATCGACAGCCTCATCGGAGCGGGTGATCCGCAGAGCGCATTCAACGAAGCGATGGTGATGGATCCAGCTTCTCTTCCTTCGCCGTTCAAGGAGCGGGTGATCCTCAGCCGCGGCACAGCACTTCATCTCCTGCACAGATACGCCGATTCAGACACGACCCTCGCGCCACTCTTCTCCGGCTATTTCAAGTATGCGATCCCGGCCCTCGATCTGTCAGTGAAGAACGACACCATTCTCTCGACGGCAATCAACCCCGTCAGCTTCAAGACCGTCAGGGTCAAGCAGCAGGTTGGCACGGTGAAGGTGCGAACCAAAGCCCGGAAGATCATCTCGAAGCCGAAGTTCAAGATCATTTCGAAGCAGGTCCCGGTCATCAACCTCGCGCTGCAGATCAAGAAGGATGCCTATCAACACGCTGCAGCCGAGCACCTGAACGATCTCCTGCATCTACCGCTTGCTGACAACCAGCGGCGTGAAGTTCTGCTCAACCTCATCACGCGGGCCGAGCAGAAAAACCAGGACGCCTACATGCAGACCCTCATTTCCGAGCTGGTGAAGATCGAGCCTGGCAATGACACCGGCCTGCAGCGTTTCTGGGGCCAGGCCTGGTCTGCTTACACCTCCGGTGACCTGAAGACCGCAGCATCACTTTTCGATTACATCGGGAAAAACTACGACAGCATCAATATCAAACGGCAGGTCGCCTACTGGTCTGCGCGAGTCATGGAACGCCAGGGCCGGGCCACAGAAGCAGATGCGATTTATACCCAGCTCGCCAATGCTCCGTATGAAGATCTATATGCGGTTTCGGCGCAACGCCGAGGCGCGAAGCGGACCGTCGCCAGGGCGCTGAATCCGCTCGAAAAGACCGCCGATGAGTGGCCTCAGATTGCCGACAGGGTTGCTCCGCCGGAGCTGCGCATGGCTTACGAGCTGAGCTCTCTGGGGCTCAAGCGAGAGGCTCAACTCGAGATCCGCGCTAACCTGAACTACGCCAACGCAAGATTCGCCAACGCCATCCTCGGCGAAATCTACTATCTCGACGGTGCCTCGGTGGCGTCGTCGCGCGCCTTGCGGTTGGCCTTCCCGAAGCTGGCAACGGTCGAACAGGACTCCGTTCCATCGCGCTTCATCAAGATGGATTTCCCCCTCCGGTACGAGGACCACATCCGCAAAGAGGCCCGCAAACGTGGTGTCGATCCTTTTCTGGTCATGGCACTCATCCGGCAGGAAAGCATGTTCAGTCCCGAGGCAAAATCGGGAGTCGGAGCGCGAGGGCTGATGCAGATCATGACTCCGACCGGACGGGAGCTCAGCCAGAGACTAGGGCGACGATTCACGGAAGCCAGCCTCACCGACCCCTATTCAAACATCGACATGGGCGTTCTCTACGTGAGGCAGTTGCTCGATCGGAACCAGGGCAGCATTCAGCTCACGGCGGCCTGCTATAACGCCGGCATCGGCAACGTCGCTCACTGGCGCCGGGCCGCGCCGTCCAGACCGATCGACGAATTCGTGGAGGACATTCCTTTCGCCGAGACCCGAGGCTACGTGAAACGGGTCACCTTCTACAGGTCGGCGTACGAGCGCTTCAGCCAGTAGGGCGAATTGAGAATTGAGAATTGAGAATTGAGAAATAAGGCGCGTGCTTACCGCAAGGGGCGCCTTTCTTTCTCAATTCTCAATTCTCAATTCTCAATTGGCCTTTGTTTACATCCAATAATGTGTCCCACGAATCCAACCAATTGAAATGTTGCAGTCCTCTCGTCTGCCTTTCACCTCTCGCATGTGAATGGAATCAACTACTTAGCGCGAATCGAGGTGCGGCATCGGCGTTGAAGGCGTCTATTGGTGAGACCCGTGCGTAGATCCGTCCTTTTCAACCTGATCCTCTCGCTCCTGACCGTGGCAGCCATCGCTGGCGGCTACATGTCGTTTCAGCGAAAGCATTCTTCCTTCGGGCGGCTGGACTTTCGCTATCACTGGGTCAGTGGCGCCATGGCCATCGAAACCGTCGATCCGGGAAGCGGCGCAGAAAGATCCGGACTGCGAGCGGGCGACAGCATTCTGGCCATCGGCTCGGTCCCCGCCGGCGAGATCGAGGGCGTCAAGCGCGCACTGCGAAAAAGTGGCGAGACTCCGATCGTCGTGCAGCGCGGCGCGCGCACCATGATGATGCGCTACCGCGCACCCGACACGCAGGTCGACTACCAATACCTTTTTCTCTCTTCGATCGGTTTCCTCTATCTCGGAATCGGCCTTTACACATTTCTGCGCGGTGCCCGAGATGAGAGCACCATCTTTTTCCTGCTCACGATTCTGGCTTTCATCGTCTACGTCTACTCGCCGGCCGGTGCTGCCGACGGTACCTATCGCACGCTCTATCTGATCGAAGACTTTGCGCGCATCTTCCTGCCACCGCTGTCCCTGCAATTTTTCCTTGGCTTTCCCCGACCGGTCATCAAGCGGCGCTCGCGAATTGCTCTCCTGTATCTCCCACCGGCGCTGATCGCGCTGTGGGTGATCGATCTCTTCGGGTTCGGAAATGCCATCTCCATCTTCGACCCGGCCACATCGCTGCGCATCATCGACCGATGGGAGATGCTTCACTTCGCGATTTACTTCACCCTTTCGTTCATTGCCCTCACCTACTCATTCCGCACCACACCTGCGGCGGGCGAGAAGAATCAGGTCAAATGGATCTATCTCGGTGTCTCGCTGGGATTCCTTCCCTTCACGATTCTTTATCTGATCCCGTACGTCCTGAAGGGCTCGGCCTCTCCGTACACGACCGCGGCCATCATTCCCCTGGCGCTCGTTCCCCTGGCTTTCGCCGTCTCGATCCTCAAGTACAAGTTGTGGGACGTCGAGGTGGTGATCAAAGAGGTGCTGGCCTACACGGTGACGCTGATGTTCGGCATCATCGCCTTCTCGACAGTCAACATCGTGCTGACGCGGCTGGTCGCGGAGCGGCTGGCGCTGGAGCGCAATTTCCTCGCTTTCACTTCCGGCCTGGCCATCGCCGCCGTGCTCATACCGGTCAAGAGCCGCATCGAGACGCTGCTCGAGATGGTGCTGTATCGCGAGACCTATCGCCATCGCAAGGCCATGAGCGACTTCGCATCCGAGCTGGCAACATTTCACGATCTGAACGAGCTGATCGACATGATCCGCCAGCGTCTTACCGCGGCGGTACGGATTCAGAAGATCAATCTCTATGTTCGTGACGGGCTCTCATTACTCCTCTACGCCGGGGAAGCAGCGCTTCCGGAACGGGTGCGGGAGGAAGACTTCCCTCCGGCCATTGCCCGCGGACCGGTGGCCCTCGGCGAGCCCCGACTGATCGATCACTCCGAGATACCGGGAAAACTCTTCCGCTCCGGCTACCGCTACGTTTTTCCTCTTCGCCATCGCAATCGCGTCGAAGGAATGCTCATCTGCTCGGCCAAGAAAGGGGATGAGCCGCTGTCGCGCGACGACTTCAACCTGGTGGGATCAATCACCGCGCCTCTCGCTCTGGCCATCGAGAACGGACGACTCTACAACCGGCTGCGACGACAGCTCGTCGAGATCGGATCGCTCAAGGAGTACAACGAAAACATCATCGAGTCCTCTTCGTCAGCGATTGCCGTCGTCTCGCGGGATGGGATCATCCTCACCGCGAACCACGCCTTCTGGGAGCTCGTCGCCACCGATCCCGACAACGACTCGACCATCGAGCAGCTGTTCCCGCCATACACCGACATCCGAGGCTCGAATGCCGCGGCGCAATATTCGTTCGTCAATCAGGCCGGCCAGGAGAAGCAGGTCAGCGTGACCGCCAGCCGCTTCACCGCCAGCGACGCGCCGGAAGGAACACTCGTACTGGTACTGACCGACAACTCCGCGCGTGTCCATCTCGAGCGTGAGCTGCAGGAAAAGGAACGCCTGGCTTCCCTCGGACTCCTCGCCGCCGGCGTGGCCCACGAGGTGAATACGCCCATCGCCGGAATCTCTTCGTATGCCCAGCTCCTGCTGAAGGACCTCTCGCCCGACGATCCGTCGTACGCCATCCTCAAGAAGATGGAGCAGCAGACCTTCCGCGCCTCGCGTATCGTCGACAACCTTCTCAACTTCGCACAGGCACGCCCCCGGCCGACGGAGCTGGTAAGCCTCGCCGAGCTGATACGCCTTACCATCGACCTTCACCAGGAGATTTTCGCCGCGAAGGAGATCATGCTCTATGTCGGCGAGTTGCCGGAACTGCATTGTCGAGGCAACTTCTACGAGCTGCAGCAGGTGCTGACCAACCTTCTGCTGAACGCCCGAGATGCTGTCGAGCGCGGTGGCTCGATCTGGCTGGACCTGAAAACCGAGCGGACTTCGGCCGTCATCACCGTCCTCGACAATGGCAAGGGACTGCCGGCGGATCTGGGCAAAGAAATCATGAAACCGCTAGTTACTACAAAGAAGAACCAGGGCGGCACGGGACTCGGACTCGCTATCAGCGACAGAATCGTTCAGGCTAGTGGCGGCTCGATCGTATTTGGTAACGCCCCCGACGGTGGTGCAACATTTTCGGTGGTCCTTCCGTTACACGAGCCGGACGTGACTCATTGAGCGCCAACATGCGGATTCTGGTCATCGACGACGAAGAGGTCCTTCGCGAGGTGCTTCACGCTGTTCTCTCGCGTGAGGGTTTCGACATTCTGCTGGCAGCATCGGGCGAAGAGGGCCTCAATCTCGTCGACACCGAAGAGATCGACCTGGTCATTCTCGACATGATGCTTCCTGGCATCACCGGAATCGAAACGTTGCGTCAGATCAAGGACACCAACCCGCATCTGCCGGTCATCATCATCACAGCCTACTCCAGTATCGACGGCGCCATCGAGGCAATGAAGCGAGGCGCCTTCCACTACATCCCCAAGCCCTTCAAGAACGAAGAGGTCGTTCTCACCGTCAACAAAGCGCTGGAGCAAAGGCGGTTGACGCGCGAGAACGAGCGCCTCAAGGCCGAGCTCACCGAGCGCTACTCCTACGCCAACATCATCGGGAAGAGCGAGACCATCCGCAAGGTATTCGAGCTGATCAGGCTGGCCGCGCCTTCCCGATCGAACATTCTCATCTGCGGCGAGTCAGGCACGGGAAAAGAACTCGTCGCCAAGGCCATTCACCATGCCAGTCCGCGGGCCCGTAACGCCTTCGTTACCGTGAACTCAGGATCGCTGCCACCCGAGCTGCTGGAATCGAATCTCTTCGGCCATGTAAAGGGTGCCTTCACCGGTGCCATCGCCAGCAAGCGCGGTCTCTTCGAAGTCGCCGACGGCGGCTCCATCTTTCTCGACGAGATCGGCAACATCAATCTCGATACTCAAGCCAAGCTCCTGCGCGTCATTCAGGAAAAGGAGTTCATGCGCCTGGGCTCGGTGGAGACGGTTCGCGTCGACGTGCGGATCATCGCCGCCAGCAACGCCGATCTCCCTAAGATGATGCGCGATGTGACATTCCGCGAAGATCTGTTCTATCGGCTCAATGTCATTTCCATCGCCCTGCCACCTCTACGACGGCGGAGAGAAGACATCCCGCTGCTGGTCAGTCATTTTCTCAAGGTCTACTCCGACGAGAACCGGCGAAAGCTTCGCGAGATCACGCCGGAAGCGATGCGGGTACTCATGGATTACACCTGGCCGGGCAACGTGCGGGAACTGGAGAATACGATCGAGCGCGCAGTGGTGCTCTCGACCACGGAGCGAATTACGGTCGATCTCCTGCCGGACTATCTCCGCTTCCAGAAAGCATCCGATCAGCCTCCGCTGATGCTCCCCTCGGTCGGACTATCGCTGAAGGACGCCGTGTCGAACTACGAACGGACCATGATCCTGCAGTCCCTGGAGATGGCCAATGGAGTTCAGAAGAAGGCCGCCGAGCTCCTGCAGCTCAAGCCCTCGACCCTGAACGAGATGATGAAGCGCCTCGGCATCCACTGGCGCCTTCAGCCGGCCCCGGCCGAAGAACCAGTGGCGGCGGAAACCAACTCGTGACCGGGGGATTTCGGATTTCGGATTTCGAATTTCGAATTTAAGATCAGAACCTCAAATCGCTGCTTCGCCTCTTTTAAATTCGAAATTCGAAATTCGAAATTCGAAATTCGAAATCCGAAATCCCCTATGTTCTGGCCGACGCGATCTTCGTTAACGCCCAGGCACTCACGATCACCCATGCTCCTTCGAGCAGGATGAAGCCGTACTGACGCGTGACGACGGCGGTGATGAAGAGGCAGGCACCGCCGAGTAAATTGAGAAGCTGGTACCCTACCGTCTCGTTGGCGAGTTTCCCGGCCTGGTTCGCGCAGAAGGCGGCGAGAATGAGCACTGCTCCGATCAACGAGATAATCTGGTAGACCATGTTTTGCGACTCCCTTTGAAGGAGATTGGACGGGGATGGGTCTGAAAACAAGCACAAACGTGTCAAGAATGGCGCTCCTCCTGGCACTCATCGCGCCCGTGGCCGCAGCTCAATCGCGAATCGCTCCTCCGTCCGAATTTCTCGGCTATTCACTGGGCACACGGTTCACGCCCTATCACCGCATCCTCGATTACTTCGAATCACTGCAGAAGTCTTCGCCGCTGGTATCGGTGGAACGCTTCGGCTCGACTTACGAAGGGCGACCGCTGGTCTATGTGCTCATTACCTCGGCGAAAAATCGCAGCGCCCTCGATGACATCCGCGGGAAGATCGCTGCGATCAGCCGGCCCGACCGCACGCCACGCGAGGAAGCACGAAACATCGCCGAGTCGACACCGGCCGTCGTGTGGCTCGGCTTCGGGATTCACGGAGACGAAGCATCCTCGAGCGAAGCGGCGATGCAGGTGGCCTATACCCTGGTCAGCGACAAGAGCGCTGAGTCGATTCTCGATCGTTGCGTGGTGCTCATCGACCCCCTTCAGAATCCCGATGGCCGGGAGCTCTACATCGAGGCGGTCGCTCACACCATGGGGATGCATCCCAATAGCAACCCCGAGGCCATGGAACATGAATCGCCATGGAAGCGGGGACGCCTGAACCACTACGGCATCGACATGAATCGCGACTGGTCCTGGCTCACCCAGAAGGAAACCGTCCATCGGGTCGCTCTTTACCAGCAGTGGAACCCGCAGGTCTTTGTCGACTTCCACGAGATGAACAACTTCGAAGTCGACTACTTCTTCCCTCCGGATGCCGAGCCGATCAACTCCAACGTCGATCCCGACACCATGAAGTGGTTCGAGGTTTTCGGACGGGCTAACGCCGCCGCCTTCTCGACTCGCAACTGGTCCTTCTTCGTCGGTGAAAAGTACGACCTCTTCTATCCCGGATACGGCGACTCCTGGCCCACGCTTCACGGCGCGATCGGAATGACTTACGAGGTCGCCGGCGGCCGCCACTCCGCGCTGGCCTACAAACGCGAGGACAACACCGAGCTCACCCTGACCGATCGAGTCAATCGCCACTACACCTCGGCAATGACCACACTGCTGACGGCTGCCGATCATAAGAGCGAGCTCATTCTCCACACCTACGACACACTACGACGGGCCTGGGATGCGCCGCTTACAACCTTCATTTTCGAAAAGGATTCGCCCAATCTACTTCCCGCTCTGAAGATGCTTCAACGTCAGGGGATCATCGTTTCGGAGCTGGCCTCAGCAGCCACGGTGCGCGCCACCTCTCTGGACGGCCGGTCCGCAACCGCATCGCACACCTTTCCTGCTGGTACTCCGGCCATCTCCACGCGCCAGCCTCTGGGCGCGCTTGCCCGTGGTCTGATCGAGCGTACGCCGGCGCTATCGAAAGAGTTCGTAGCAGCCCAGCGTCAGAAGATCGACTCTGATGAGCCGGATGATTTTTACGACGTCACTGCCTGGTCGGTTCCCGTTTCCAGCAACCTGAGCGCCTTTGCGGCAGAGGGAACGAATGTCGACCTGCGGGCCTGGGCTCCACCACCGGCCACCCCCTACGCCGCCGGAAAGATCGGCTATCTCATCGATGGCTCCGATCCGCAGATCTACCACGCCGAAGGACGGCTGATGCGCGCCGGCATCAACTTCAGCGTTAGTGGGGCCGAGATCAGCTCCGAGAACCGTAACCTTGCCCGCGGAACGGTAGTGATTCGGCGAAGCAACAATCCCTCGACTCTCGACGAGGTCCTGCGCGGTGTCGTTACCGAGACGGGAGTCACGCCGATCGGCATCGATTCGGTCTGGTCCAAAGGGATGGCGCTGGGATCGTCGCGGGTTCACTACATCCGCGATCCCCGCATCGCTGTGATCGGAGGGGAAGGAGTCGATCCTAACTCGTTCGGTGGAATCTGGTTCGCCCTCGATGTCGAGACCGAGGTTCCGCACAGCCTTCTATCGCTCGACAAGCTGGCCTCTGCCGACCTGTCGAAGTATCGGGTCCTGGTTTTTCCCGACGGTGACGGATATGCCGATGCCATCTCGAAGAAGACCAGCGAGCGGCTCGAGACTTGGCTGCAGGGGGGCGGCACGATCATCGCCATCAAGGGCGCCGGTGAGTTCCTCCGCGGAAAGGACGTCCATCTGTCCAAGGTGAAAACATGGACGGCTCCCAGGACTGACGCCGCCAAAGCCGACAAATCGGCTAAAGACGAAAAGAGCGACAAGAGCGACTCGGAAAATGAGGAGGAGACTCGCTACAACGACTTCCGCATTCCCGGCGCGGCCTTTCGCACGGTCATGAATACCCACAGCTTTCTAACCTTCGGAGTTCCTCGGTCGCCCAGTGTGATTCTCGAAGGGAAGTTGACGCTGAAGGTTCTGCTTCGCCAGGTCGACAACGTCATGACGGTCGAGGACAAGGATCCGCTGATCTCCGGCTTCGCCTGGCCGGAGTCACTCAAACGCGCCCGAGGCGCCGGCTACCTGCTCGTGGAAACAGTGGGAAAGGGATCGATCATCACCTTCGCCGACGAGCCCTACTTCCGTGGCTTCTGGAGAGGGACCATGCCGCTTCTCATGAACGCCGTTCTCTATTCGCCATCATTCTCGAACGACCCCGGCGAGTAAGCAGTTCGGAGCGCCGTCGTTCGTGGCAAGGGTTTCCAAACCCTTGTGCCGCGGCGTCGAGCCGCGGCGTTCCTGCAGCGAATCAAGAGACACTGCGCTGCCGCGCAAGAAGTGCCGGAGCCAGCTTCAAACCTACCGAATGATGCATCCCGCATATCCGACTACGCGCGAGTAATCACCATTGATATCGCCCGACGTCGCGTGCTTCACCAGTCGGGCCTTCGAAGCTCCGAGCTCGTTAGCCGCGATCAGCATCGCCGTCGTGGGGATGAATCCACACATCGAGATGTCATGCTGGATGATGCTGGTCCATAGGGCTCGGGGGTCGAGAGCGAGAACGCAGTCGATGGCGATCTGATCCTTCCTCATCGTCGTCTCCTGATTCTCGAAGTGATTGAGGTCGGTGCTGGCCACCAGACCGATCACCTCGCCCTTCTCGCGGCGGCGCGCCACGACTCGCGCGATGGCGCTCCCGACCTCAGCGCAAGTCTCATAGCTCGGACTCTTGAGACAGATCGGGACAAACTTTACGTCGGGCGAGAGAACCTGAATAAAGGGCAGCTGCACCTCCAGTGAGTGCTCGCGTTCATGAGCCTCGGCATCGTCATGGAGCACCGACGCCTCCCGGCATAGATCGGCGGCAAGGTCGTCGTCGATCTCCAGGTCACCCAGGGGAGTGCGCCACGCGCCGGAGCCGTTGATGGCCGCGCTTCGGCCGGCCCCGGTGTGATTCGGGCACAGTATGATCAGCCGCTTCGGAATGTCGAGCTTATCGTATACGGCAGCCGCGACATGACCGCTGTACATCAGGCCTGCGTGCGGCACGACGGCACCGATGAAGGACTCCTTGACCGTGGCTGGCTCGTTCACGGCGAAACATTCGTGCACCTGCTTTTCGAGAGCGGCACGGCTGCCCTCATAAAACATGCCTGCGACAGCTGGTTGACGAATCATCAGGGCCTCAGCGAACCCTCGCTACAATGTCTCGCATGAGCCAACACCATAACAACCCCGGCGCCACCAGGGAAGAGAGGTACGCTGCCGCCTCTGAGGCCATCAGTAGCATTTTCCGTGATGAAGGCGGCAACGGTCTCGACGACATCGCCATGATGGCGACGATCAACTCACTCCTCGTATCGAATCTCGAAGCTTTCTACTGGACCGGTTTTTATCGGGTTTGCGGTGACAAGCTGGTGGTCGGTCCTTACATCGGAACAGTCGGATGCCTCCAGATTCCGTTCGGCAAAGGCGTTTGCGGGGTTGCGGCCCGTGACCGCAAGACCGTGATCGTTGACGATGTCGAGAAGTTTCCCGGGCACATCGCCTGCGATGCCCGCTCCCGGTCCGAGATCGTCGTTCCGGTCTTCGATCGCGACGGTCAACTGATCGCTGTGCTCGATGTCGACTCGGAACGCCTGGGAAACTTCGATGAAGTCGATCAACGAGAGCTGGAGAAGATCTGCGCGGTGTTCGCGAGGTGAAGCACCGTCTGGTGCGTCCGGAGTGGCGACATCCTGTCGCCTGGCCCGGCGGCGTCCCGCGCCGCCGCCCCATTGGAGATCGCTGGAGATAACGGCGCCACGGGATGGCGCCGGGCCAGGCGGCAAAGATGCCGCCACTCCGATTGGGCGCGGCCAGAAAGACCGAGGTATCGGCGCGCTGTTGACCTGGCCCTACTGTAGTAGCTGCAGGATCGCCTGCAGCTCGCTCTTCGCCTTCTCCAGCGCACCCGAAGGAGTCGCAGTCGCGACCCGCTTCGCTTTCCACGTTGGCGTCGCCGCCGGTGGAGCGTCGCTCGCAACGAACTCCGGCTCGCTCGACTCCGCTTCGAGTTTCTTCTTGGCGCCGGCGATCGTGAATCCGTCGGTGTAGAGGAGCGTCTTGATACGCAGCACGATATCGACTTCTCGCTGCGTGTACGTGCGCTGCCCGCCGCCGCCTTTGGCGGGAGCCAGCGATGGGAACTCCGTCTCCCAGTATCGGAGGACATAAGGCTGCACATCGGCCAGCCGGCAGACTTCGCCGATCTTGAACATCGCCTTCGCGCCCTTTTCCTCAGCCATTCGCCGCATTATAGAGAATGCAGAATTCAGAATGCAGAATGCAGAGTTGAAGGAATGCCTGTCCTTTTTTCATTCTGCATTCTGCATTCTGAATTCTGCATTCTGGCGCCGGTTGTCCCGGAACAACAGAAACAGCAGCACGGCGGCACAGGAGAGTGACGTGTACAACCCCATATAGAAAGACCTGGGGTGATAGACCATCCGCATTTCCGAGTCGCCGGGAGGAGCGAGAAATCCGATGAACAGCCCATTCATCTCGATGGTCTTGATCTCTTCGTCACCGCGGTAAATCCGCCAGCCGGGCCACTGCGGCTGACTGCTGGCGATGAACGTCCAGCGTGGCGCTTTGATGCGCAGCGCGTGCTCGCGGGCGGACGATCGAATGATCGTGACTCTCGCCATCGGAGCGTTTTCCGGCAACGGTGCGAAGAGATCTCCGCGGATTCTGTCGACGAGCCAGGTGGGAAGTCGCTTGACGATGACGCTGTGCTCCCAGTCCCGGTTCGTGAGAATGGCGTTCATGCGGTCGACATCGTTGAACTGCACGATGACGGTGCGGACTGGATAGAACCGTGGCAGCACGCGAAGGTTCTGATAGATCCTCCCGTCGGCGCCGGAATAGACCAGTCCGAAGTGATCGGAGGGCAGGTATTCATAGGGACTGGTGATGACGAAACGGACGTTGAGGAAGTCGATCAAAGGATGGTCGACCTTGCTCAGTTGGGCGAAGTAGTCGCCGGTTTTGTAACCGGCGAAGATCCGCAGCGCGCCGAGCGACCTGGTGTTGGCCATGGGATCGTGGGCACGAATGTCTTCGAGCCCGTACATGGCGGCGCTGTTCGGAAAGAAGTTCGCCCCCGTTCCTGCAATGCGAAACGGCCCTGCCGGCGAGGCGCCGCGAAGTGAGTAGTGATGGTGCATGGCGCGAAGCAGATGGGTCATCGGAAACATGTCTTCCGCCTCGACCACCGGACTCCATGGAATCGCGAAGGCCAGAAGATCAAAGGCAACCACGGCGATGAGAAGCCCGGTCGCCGCCTTCAAAGGCAAACGCAGACGCGTCGCGAAGATGGCCAGCAGCCCCACCAGCAACACAGCGATACGCGGCACCGCCGTGATGAAGCCCTCTTCGAGCTCCTGCGCGTTCGGAAAGTCCTGATGTGTGAAGATCCAGAGCAGCGCTCCAGAGATGGTGATGATACCGATCAGCATTGGCCCACGCTCCTCGCGCTCGAGCAGGCGATCGACGGCCGCCCCGGCCAGAACGGCGATACACCAGCACAGCACCATCCTCAAACGGCCGTTGGCGGCCATCGAGAAAATTGGTATGTGATGGAAAGCGTCTGAAAGGTAAGGCCAGCCCATGATGATCCACAGGAGCAGGGGCGCCGCCCATACGAAAAAGAACAGCGGGTCGCGAAAGGAGCGATGTCTGATGAAGTGCACGACGAAGGCGATCCAGGCCGCGACCGCGAATACACCGGCGTATCCGCAGATGAATTCCGCGTTGCCCGGTCCCCAGATGTGCCTGTTGGCGAACGTGCCGTAGAACTGAGGCTGCACGAAGAGCACGAGAAAGCGGGGATCGAGTCGCAGCAGCGGCAACCCTGTTGACTGTAGAAAATCGTAGCGCTGGGACAACGGAAGTGCTTCCAGAAAAGGAAGCAATACCGGAAGCGCCAGGACGAGCGCCACGATCCCGGCCAGAGCGATGGCCGCCACCGAGCGCAGTCTTCCCGTCCAACGTTGCTCGGTCGCCAGGAGCCATAGCAGATAGATGCCGACAATCAGAACCGAATGTGCTGCCATCTCGGGTTGACCATTGACCAGCAACATCAGAAAGACCATGGAGCAGAAGAGAAAGCGCCGATAACTTGGCTTCTCGAAGACGAGGTCGACAGCCAGGAATAGCGAAGGCAGAAAAACAGAGACAGCCGCCAGTGGAAAATGCAGCCAGACGATCTGAAAGGTGCAGAAGGCGAACGAGACCGCCGTCAGGATGGCCGCGGCATCGGAGTACCCTCGCCGTCGCATGTAGAGATACGCGCCCGTGAGAGCGACGAGGAGTTTCAGCGCAGCTTCGAGGGTGAGGCTCTGACCGAGCGGCAGAGGAAGACCGAGCAGGCGGAAGGGTGAAAAGGGTGAGCTCTGCCCATTCCCGAGAAGGGGATAGCCGGCGCCGGCCGCGGCATTCCAGAGCGGCGCTTCAAAATTCTTCCAGGACTCCCGCACCTGGTGGGCCCAGGGAACGAGCTGCAGGATGACGTCATTGATCTCCGGGTTCAAGTTCTGAGGCGGCGGGAACTCTCCGACCCACGGATAGAGGCCGAGGGGAAAGTCGGAGGGAACGCTGTCGTACGCTCCGGTCAAAGGCTTGAAGAGGAAGATCAGAACCAGCAGGTAAAAGAATGTCGCCGCCGGCCACGGAACTACCGTGGTCGTCAGCCGTCGCCAGCAGAAGACTGCCACCAGGTAAATCGCGGCGAGATACAAGAACGTGACATTCAACGGAACCGGAGGCCTCTCGAGACTGTAGATGTGCGCATCGGCCGCGCAAGGGGCGCGATTAGATCATGAATCACGGCCGGCACGCGGCGAGAGGGCCCTGTCGTCGAGCGAAGGATCTTTGGTGACTCCGCGAGATTCTGCCATGTCACCAAAGATCCTTCGCTTCGCCCAGGATGACAATTCGTCACCGCCGGGCTAGGCCGGCGGCTCAGGGGACGGTGGCTCGACTATCCCCTTCCAGCGGTCGTGCTGCCAGAGCCATAGATGAGGATCGCGGCGGACCCGCTCCTCGAGCTCGTCATTGAGACGCTGCATGATGACCTCTACGGTCTGCTGGTCAGCCGGCAGATCGTCGACGTTCAGGGGCGCCGTGAATTCGAGTCTCTCCGGATTCCCAGGATAGGAGAAGGCGAAAACAATCGGAGAGTGATAGCGAAGGGCCAGCTTTGCTGGAGTGGGCGTCGTCCAGGCGGGGCGGCCGAGAAAGCGAAGGCGCACACCCTCCCGCGGCTTCGGAGCCTGATCGATGAGGATGATAACCACGCAATTCGTCGTCAATCCTCGGACCATTTCCCTCCCGGCCCCTTTCCTATCGACCACGACGAACCCGGCCCTGCTGCGCCCCCGCTCCAGGTCTCTCTCCAGAAGCTTGTTGTCGAGCTTTCGGGCCACCACGATCACCGGGCGCTTCGATCGAGTCAGAACACTCAGCGCCGCTTCCCAGTTTCCGAAGTGGCCGCTGACCAGAATCATGCCGCGCCCCAGCGCCAGCGCCGCTTCCACATGGTCCCATCCCTCCACGTCGGTCTCGGCAGCGATCTCCTCGAGCGGCCGGTGCACCGTACCCAGATAGCTGAGAATCGCCGACGCGAAATGGTTCCAGCTTCGCTGAAGGATCCCCTCGCGTTCTGCCTCGGAAAGCGAGGGAAACACCGCAGCAAGGTTGGAGCGCGCCAGCGAGGTTCGTTTGGAGAGCAGGCGATGAGCGATCTGCCCGATCCCTGAGGCGCTGCGCTCTCGGGTCCGGCGTGAGACCCTCTGGGACGACCACACCAGAAACGAGAACAGCGAATACTCGAGCCGCTGCACCAAAGGCGGCTTGGTACGTTTTGCTTTCTTCGTTGGGCTCAGAATGTTCCTCGTTTGACCGGCAGGCCGGCTGCGGCAAGGAGATCGTATAACCGGCCGATAAAAATCTCAGCAGGATCGATCGACATCTCCACCTCGAGCACTGCCAGGGAAGGATCCTGGATCTTGACGAAGTCCTTCTCCGTCGTGATGGCCAGCTCGGCACCCGATTTCATCCGCAGCTCGTTCAGCTCTGCCATCTCCGACCCTGTGAAGTGGTGGTGATCGCTAAAGCCTCGCGTTGCCACGAGCTCGGCACCGAGAACCGCGAGCGAATCGAAAAAGCGTCGGTTGTTGGCCAGTCCGGAAAAAGCGAGCAGCTTTTTTCCCTTCAGGAGCTCGAGAGAAAGAGGGCTGGAGCCGATGCGGCAGGCGGAGGGTCGAAGGGTGGCCACAAAGGACGAACCGTCGGAGAGGGGCGGCTGCTCACGATAGAGAACCAGATCGGCATCCTCGAGTGCCGCCACTCCTTCGCGTAACCAGCGCGCCTCGCGATCGACGATTACGATATCGACGTCGCGGTACAGCTGCAGGTGCTGGAATCCGTCATCGAGAAGAAAAAGGTCGCAGTCTCCCTGTCCCAGAAACCACTCTCCGGCGCGAAGCCGGTCGGCCCCGACCACGACTGGAGCGGGGAAGATCTTCGAGGCCATCAGAACCGGCTCGTCACCGAATCGCTCGACGTCCTCACCCTTGACGATTCCAATCTCGCCGCTCGATCTTCCATATCCTCGGCTCAGTACGGTGACGCGATATCCGTCCTGCTGAAGTCGTCGGGCTATGGTGATGGTGGTCGGCGTCTTTCCGCTGCCCCCCATCGACAGGTTGCCGATCGACACGACCGGCCGCGAAAGATGCCGCGGCTTGAGGATTCCACGCGAGTAGAGGCTGCGCCGGAGCCGATTCAGACCGCGATAGGAAAGCTCGACCGGCTTCAGCGCGTCGCTCATCGCAGCAGCTCCAGAAGTGATGCAGCAGCACGTGCCGCCGCTCCTCGGTTTCGCTCCACACAACCACGGGCCAGCGTCGCTCTTCGATCGTGCTCGGCGTCGTCCCGCATGAGCCGTCCGAACGCGACCAAAGCGTCAGGTCTCAGAACCTCCACTGCGCCGCCATCAGAAAGGAAAACAGAGGCGATGTCGGCGAAGTTCTCCATGTGCGGACCAAACGATACCGGTGTCCCGACCGCGGCGGCTTCAATCGGGTTATGGCCTCCGCGCGCCACGAGGCTTCCGCCGATGAAGCAGCAGCGCGCCAGAGCGTAAACACGGGCCAGCTCGCCGATCGAATCGACGAGCAGCGCATCGGTCCGAACTGGACTGGTCGAGGCTTCGAGCGGGGCCGTCATCGACGAACGGCGCACGAAAGCTGTCCCCTGCCGGCCGAGAAGATCGGCAACGATCGAAAAGCGCTCCGGTTTTCTGGGTGCCATCACGATGAAGTAACCGAGGCTGAAGAGGTCGGGAAGAATCGAGACAAGCTGCTCATCTTCGCCCTCTACTGTAGATCCAAGCACGAAGATGGGGCGACCATCAGCCAGGCCGGCAATGGCACCGGCGATCGGCAGCGGGCGCCCATCGGGCTCGAAGTCGAATTTGAGATTTCCGGCCACGTGAAGACGCTCGGGTCTGGCCCCGATGGCGATGAGCCGCTCCACATCCTGCTGCTCGCGAACGATGAGTGAGTCGTACAGACTGAGAACGCGAGACAGAAAGAAGCGCGCCCGCCGATAGCGCGGAAACGACCGATCCGAAATCCGGCCATTTGCCAGGGCAACCCGAACTCCTCGGGATGCCGCGCAGCGCACGGCATTCGGCCAGATCTCGGTTTCGACGGTGAGGTACAGGCGAGGCTCAAAACAATCGAGAAAGCGTTTCAAGGCAAAGGAAAAATCAAAAGGAAAGTAGCGGACCGGATCCTCGGGGAACTGCTTGCGGGCCAGCTCCTGACCGGTTGCCGTAGTCGTCGTGATTACGAAGGAAAGGTCGGGTCGAGCCAGACGCATCCGGTCGACCAGCGTGTGGGCGATCATCACCTCTCCCACCGATACGGCCTGCACCCAGACATCCCTCCGTCCCGCCGGCTCGAGTCCGACCCCCAACCGCTGCCGGAAGCTGGCCAGATACTTTCCGCGACTCAGTCCCGCAAACAGATAAAAGGGGAGCGCCAGAAAAAACACGAGGTACAGGCAGACCTCGTAGAGGAAAAACATGGGCGCATTGTACGTAGAGGAAAGGGGAAAAAGAGAACGACGGAGGACGAAAGCGCCAAACCATGGATCGAAGTCCTCACCCAGCGCGCGAAGGCGCGCGGCAGACCTCTAGCACCGGGCGTCAGCCCGGTGTTGTGATGCACCCCTTTCCACTCATGAGCCCGCGAAGGCGGGCGGCACAGGCTGTGAGCCGCGATCTGTCGCCCGCCTTCGCGGGCTGAGGAGTTTGAAAGCATTCCTGTCGTACGTCTCCGCGGTTCACCGGGCTCACGCCCGGTGCTACAGGTCTGCCGCGCGCCTTCGCGCGCTGGGATCCAAGAGTCACCGAAAATCCCCTTCCTTCTCTGTCTGAGGTGGTTTGCATCTTGTATAGTGAATAACCGGAGACACTAGTTGGGCCGACCTTCAACCCCTGAAAAAGTAGTCGTCGTCGGATTGATCCTTCCCGACATTTCGCGGAGCACCGCGGAAGAACATCTCTACGAGCTGGAAAAGCTTGTTGAGACCGCTGGTGGCATCGTGGTCCGGAAAGTCTTTCAGGAGCGCAAGTCCCGCGATGCGGCGACATTCATCGGCAAAGGTAAAGCCGAGGAAGTGAAGAAGATCGTCGCTGAGCTGACGGCGAACCTGGTCATCTTCGACGATGACCTCTCCCCCGCGCAGGCACGAAACCTCCAGGAGATCATCGGGACTGAGGTCATCGACCGCAGTGCCTTGATCCTCGACATCTTCGCGCGCCAGGCGCGCAGCAAGGAGTCTCGGACCCAGGTCGAGCTGGCGCAGCTCAACTACCTGCTGCCGCGGCTGACCCGGCAGTGGTCGCATCTGTCCCGGCAGGCCGGTGGCATCGGCAGCCGTGGAGTGGGCGAAACGCAACTCGAGCTCGATCGGCGCATGACCCGCACACGTATCGCCCGGTTGAAAGAGGACCTGGCGAAGATCGAAAAGAATCGGGAGACGCAGCGCAAGGGGCGGCACGACGTCTTCACGGTGGCTCTGGTCGGTTATACGAACGCCGGAAAATCGACTCTATTCAATCAGCTCACCAAAGGCTCGGCCGAGGCGGTCGATAAGCTCTTCGCCACCCTCGACGCCAAACTGCAGAAGTCTTTTTTCGAGATGCCGCGACCGACCGTGATCATCGACACGGTCGGCTTCATCCGAAAACTTCCTCACCATCTCGTGGCTTCATTCCGCTCCACGATGGAAGAGGCGGCATCGGCCGATCTGGTGCTGCACGTGATCAACCTCACCCACCCCCACATGGAAGAACAGCTCGAGGTGGCCAACGAGGTCCTCAAGGAGCT
The DNA here is from genome assembly GCA_035544835.1 of Thermoanaerobaculia bacterium. Lineage (GTDB taxonomy): Bacteria > Acidobacteriota > Thermoanaerobaculia > Gp7-AA8 > Gp7-AA8 > DASZZV01. The sequence continues at coordinate 12,638 of DASZZV010000237.1, read as the reverse complement.
GGGGGTTCCGCCGGAGCGGATCATCGAGGTTTACAACAAAGCTGACCTCGACGTCGAGCGGCGCCGGCAGCCGCGCCAGCATTCGAGCGTCACGATCTCATCACTAACGGGTGCCGGTATCGAGGCGTTGGTCAGGATGATTCACGATCGCGTGCTGGCCGAAGGGGAAGTGCTGCACCTCGAGATCCCGCTCGACGAATCGAAAGTCATTGCCCGTCTCCACGAGGTTGGTGAGATCTACCATCAGGCCGCGAGTGATCATCATCTCCGCTTCGTGGCCTGGGTTCCGAAGGAACAGATCTACCAGTTTTCCGGCTTCTCCTCGGGGCGGGCGGCCGATCCCATCGCCAGGATCAGTTGATCCGGACGCAAGAAAAAGGTGAAAGTTTTCTAGCGTTCATTTCTGTACCGGAATAGAATTTGTATAGCTTGGTTACTTCGACATGATGATACGCAGACAACACGAACCGCGATGGCTGCAGCCGGACGGCGACTTCCGTCCCGGGCCGTCGCTCATTCAACATCGCAAGATACCTAGTAGATAGGAAAGGACCACGTTTTCATGAGCTCAGCCGTTCCGATGTCTGAAGAGCCTCCCTCCCGACCGGCGCCCGAACTCGCGTCCCCCTCCGTAGAATCTCTCCCTCCTTCCCCAAAAAATCATCTCGCAACGTACGCCGCCAATCGCGCGCGACTGTATCCCGCCGTCACCGACGCCGAATGGAACGACTGGCGCTGGCAGCAGAAGAACCGCGTGCAGTCACTCGAGCAGCTGGCCAGACTCTTTCAAATGGACGAGTTCACCAACGCCAAGCTCGAGGAGGTTCACGACCTCTACCGCACCGCCATCACTCCCTACTATCTCTGTCTGATCGATTTCGACGATCCCAAAGACCCGCTGCGGCTGCAGTCGGTTCCGGCCGTCGACGAGCTGATCAACCCGGGCGAGCTAGTCCTCGATCCGCTCGACGAAGAAGGCGACTCCCCCGTAACCGGGATCATTCATCGTTACCCTGACCGCTGCCTCTTTCTCGTGACTTCGTACTGCCCGCTCTATTGCCGCTACTGCACCCGCAAGCGCAAGTGGATCGATGAGGGTGGTACGACCGGCATGCGGAAGATCGAGCTGATGATCGAATACGTGGCCGCGCATCCCGAGATCCGCGACGTCATCGTCTCCGGCGGCGATCCCCTTTCGCTGTCGCTCAACTATCTCGAGAAGATTCTCTCGGGACTTCGCGCCATTCCGCATGTGGAGATCATCCGGTTCGGGTCGCGCGTGCCGGTGTTTCTCCCGCAGCGGATCGACAAGGAGATGACCGACCTTCTGGAGAGATTCCATCCAATCTGGATCAACACCCACTTCAATCACCCCAACGAGATCACTCCCGAAGCGGCCGCTGCATGCGACCGGCTTCTCCGCGCCGGGATCCCGGTGAACAACCAGGCCGTGCTCCTCAAGGGCGTGAACAACTGTCCTTACACGATGCGCGACCTGGTGCAGGGGTTGATGAAGATCCGCGTCCGCCCCTACTACCTCTACCTCTGCGACCAGGTTGTCGGGGCCGAACATTTCCGCACCTCCATCGGCGAAGGTATGGAGATCATGGAGTTTCTGCGAGGCCATACCTCCGGCCTTGCGATTCCGCAGTTCGTCCTGGACGCGCCGGGCGGCGGCGGCAAGGTGCCGCTGATGCCCAACTATGTTCTGGGTAATTACGGTGACTCCATCGTCTACCGGAACTTCGAAGGGGTGGTGGGCCGTTACGACGACGTGCCGCGCGCGCCGCATGCCTGTGGACGATGTGAGGATCGCGAGCACAAGCCGGAGCGCGGCATCGCCCAGCTTCTGAACAAGACCACGGACCGCTTCGAGCCCCAGGCTGTAGAAAAGAAAAATTTGTCATCCTGAGGGAGCACGGGCGAAACCGAGGATCAGAAAAAAAGTGAGTGCGACCGAAGGATCTTTGGTGACACGCGCGGGTTCGTCAATTTACGCCATGGCGATGTCACCAAAGATCCTTCGCTTCGCTCAGGATGGCAAGGTTCTGGCGCATCCGGATGCGTCGTCATTCGCGCCACGCGTTGAAAATTACTCCTCATGCACATCGGTCTTACCTTCAATCTCAAAAGCGACGCACGAGTCACCGACAACGATCCCGAGGATCGGTTCGAGGAGTTCGACTCCGAAGAGACGATCGCCGCCCTCGAGCAAGTCATTCGCGGCCGCGGACATCGGGTCACGCGACTGGGGTGGGGAACGGCCATGCTCGATGGGATGGCCGAGGCGAAGAGAAACGGCCAGCCGATTGAAGGCGTCTTCAATCTTGCCGAAGGCATCGGGGGGCGGGGGCGCGAGGCGCAGGTGCCGGCCGTTCTGGAAATGCTTCGAATCCCCCATACCGGCTCGGACGCTCTGACTCTCGGCCTCACGCTCGACAAGGCGTTGGCCAAGAGAGTCGCCGCCAGCCACGGAATCCCCATTGCACCGTTTGTCACCGTGTCGAAGATCGAAGATCTCGAGCAGGCGCATGCTCTTCGTCTTCCGCTGTTCGCCAAGCCGGCTGCGGAAGGGTCGTCGATGGGGATTCGCGACCGTTCCGTCGTCGAGGGTTGGGAGGATCTGCACAGCCTGACGATGAGTCTCCTTCAGGACTATCCGGGGAGTGTCCTCATCGAGGAGTTTCTCTCCGGCGACGAATTCACGGTCGGCGTCATCGGTAATGGCGCTGAGGCTCACGTGGTCGGGACGATGCAGGTGGTTCCGAAAGGTCCCGGCGACCGGCCTTTTGTCTACTCACTGGATGTGAAGCGCGAATTTCGTCAACGTGTCGACTACATCATGAGTGGCCAACTCGATCCGGTGCGGCGCGCTGCGGTCGAGCAGGTCGCGCTCGATGTTCACCGTGTCTTTGGCTGTCGCGACGTCTCCCGGGTCGATATCCGTTTCGATCGCGACGATCGCCCCGCTTTCATCGAGGTGAATCCTCTCCCCGGCATGAATCCGAGCACGAGTGATCTGATCATCCTGGCGAGTGGCCATGGATGGACGTACGACGAACTGATCGGGTCGGTGCTCGCCGCGGCGATCCGTCGCTGGGCCGGCCAGTGACACGTTCTCGGCGGGTCGCCATCGTCTACAACGACGACGCTCACCTGAAGGCGCATCTCTCCTCGATCGAGCTGCGGGGCGAAGCGGAGGTAGCCGATTCGGCCCGCGATGTTCTCGAGACTCTTTCCAATCATCATGAATGCTCGCTCATTTCGATTCGGGACTCGCTCGACGAGGCCCTGCACTCGCTGCGAACGAATCGACCGGAGATTGTCTTCAACCTGTGTGAAGGACTGCTGGGCCGCCCGCGATGGGAGGGGAACTTTGCCCTCCTGCTGGAGATGCTCGGGATTCCGTACACCGGCTGTGAGTCCCTGACCCTGCAGCTCACTCAACGAAAGGGGCTGATCAAGCGGCTGCTCATTGCAGCAGGCATTCCGACTCCTCGGGGCCTGACTTTCGAACAAGCCGATGCCGTTGCCGATCTGGAAAAACTTTTCAAAGCTGGAGCTGGAGCTCTCATCGTGAAGCCGGAGAGTGAAGACGGCGGAGTCGGGGTCGATTCCGCTTCCGTGGTCTGGTCGCCGGCCGAGGCGGAGCAGAGGTGCCGGTGGATTCATGAGCGCTATCGGCAGGCCGCCATCGTCGAGGAGTTCATCGACGGGCCGGAATTGAATCAAGCCATCTATCAAGGGCCATCGGGGATGATTGCTCTGCCGCCCGGTGAGGTCGTTTTTGATGAGTCGCTGAAGCCCAATGAGAGAGTAGTCGGCTTCGCTGCGAAGTGGGCCAGCGGTTCGGCCGAGGATCTGTCAACGATCAGCCGGACGCCGGCCGACATCACCGCCTCGGAGAAGGCTGAGCTTCGACAGACGTCTCTTCGCGTGGCCTCACTCCTCGACGTGAATGGCTACTGTCGTCTCGACTTTCGTCAGGGGCCAGACGGGCAGATGCGGGTACTTGACGTGAACGCGAACCCCGACATCGGTCCAGGGAGCGGTTTCCGGAAAGCGCTCGATGCGGCCGGTATTCCATTCCGCACCTTTCTGGAAGAGCTGATGCTTGCTAAGCTTGAGGGCTGATGTGTGAGTATTCGGAACGCCGCCTTCCAGGCGGCCGGGCCGTCGGCTTCCAGCCGGCCGCACGGGTTGATATTGACGCCGGTCAGCGCGGCCGGCAAGATGCCGGCGGACCGGCCGCCTGGAAGGCGGCGTTCCGAGTACGCTGGCAGGCGGGTCGCTGACCATGCCGCTTGAGATCCGGCCCGCCGTGGCGAAGGACCGCGACCGCATCCTGGCCATTCTCGTGGGGACGGGACGGTTCACCCAGGAGGAAATCGACTGCGCCATCGAGCTGGTCGACCTCGGCCTGACACAGCCCGAGAAGAAGGACTACGTCATCCATGTCGCGACCGACAGCAACGCCGTTGGAAGCCAGGAAACGGAGGGTTACGTCTGCTTCGGGCCGACGCCACTGACCGACGGCGTGTACGACCTATACTGGATCGCTGTCGATCCCAGAAGGCAGGGGCAGGGAGTCGGAAAGCTTCTTTTGAAGTTCGTAGAGAACGAGGTTCGGAGCCGCAACGGTAGAATGCTGCTCATCGAGACTTCGTCCAAGGAAACCTACGGCGCCACGATTCGCTTTTACGAGTCCAACGGCTACGAGGAAATCTCTCGAATCAAAGACTTTTATCGAATCGAAGACGACAAGATCGTGTTCTGCAAACAGCTCAGGTAAATCCCATGTCGCCCAACGCGCCGCTCTACATCGCCGTCGTTCTTTACGCCTGTGCCAGCCTGGTAACGCTGATCTCGCTGGTCCGCCGCGAACAGATCCTCCAGCGCTTCTCGTTCCTGGTGGCAATCGGCGGATTCATCGCGCACACGATCTGGATTGGAATCATCTGTACGCGAACGCAACACCCTCCGCTCACGAATCTCCCCGAGGCCTGCGCCTTTATCGCCTGGACACTCATGGCCATCGAGATCGGCGTCTACCTTCGCTATCGGATTCACGCCGCGTCATTTTTCGTCTACCCCCTGGTCGTGTTGCTGCTGTCGATCACGGCCATTGTCCGCGAGCCCTTTGCCCATCTCGAACCCTCCCTGAGATCAAACCTCTTCCTGGCCCATCTGCTTTTTACGACCGTCGGCGTGGCCGGGCTCCTGATCGCGCTGATCTTTGCGCTGCTTTACCGGCTGCAGGAACGATCGATCAAATCCAAGAGTCGTGGCGCTTTCTACGACTGGATTCCCAGCCTGCAGATGTGTGACCTTTTGAGCTATCGGTCGCTGGCCATCGGCTTCAGTCTCTACACGATTGGAATCGTCACCGGCGCCCTTTGGTCCTATCGCACCAACGCCGGAGTGCTTTCACTACTGCGCGCCAAGGAGCTCGGGGCGCTGGTCGCCTGGATGTTGTTCGCGATCCTGCTGCAGTCGTATCTGAACGGAACCTTCCGAACCCAGAAAAATGTGATCATCTCCGCGGCGGCGTTCCTGTCGATCGTCGTGGCGATACTGGGGATTCACAGGGTGTAGTTTTGGTGTTGCTGTCATCCCGAGCAAGGGTGGGTGTGCGGGAGGGGCGAGGGACCTCGACTACGACGAACGATGTGAGTTAGTGGCTCCTGATCATTCGGGGGAGGGTAGTCATTCACATCGTTCGTCGTTTGTGAGGTCCCTCGCCCCTCCCACACACCCACCCTTGCTCGGGATGACAGCAACGACGAAGTACCATAAGAAACAAACACACATTTCCTCATGTCACTGATCCTCATCGGACTGAACCACCGCACGGCGCCCGTCGATGTACGGGAACGGCTCAACGTGTCTGAAAAGGACACCGCCGATCTGCTGACGCGTGTGTGCGCTCTGGGCGGCGTCAGCGGTGCTGCCGTGCTCTCGACGTGCAACCGTGTCGAGATTGTCGTCTCTGCGGAATCCGAGGACGTGACCGATCCCGTGGTCGTCACCCTCGCTTCGCGGGCCGAGTTCAGCCGCACCGAGATCGAGAACCACCTCTACATCCTGCGCAACCGTGACGTAGTCCGCCATCTCTTCAGGGTGTCGGCCGGCCTCGACTCCATGATTCTCGGTGAACCGCAGATCGGCGGCCAGATGCGCGACGCCTACCAGCGAGCGCGCGAGCTCGGCTCGTTAGACTCAATGTTGCAGAGCTTGTACGAACAGACACTGCGAGTCGCAAAGCGAGTCCGGACCGAGACAGGGATCGGCGAGCATGCCGTCTCCGTCCCCTTCGCCGCCGTGGAGCTTGCCCGCAAGATCTTCGGCGACCTCGACTCACTCAACGTCCTGCTGGTCGGCGCCGGCGAGATGGGTGAATTGACGGCGCAGCATCTTCAGGGCTTCGGGTTGAAGAAGGTGTTCGTCGCCAACCGCGCCCATGAGAGGGCGATCGAGCTTGCCAGGCAGTTCAACGGAGAGGCCGTCAATTTCGACTCACTGCCGGCACAGCTCAACGAGTGCGACATCGTCATCGTCTCGACATCGGCGCCACATCACGTCATCAGGCAATCTCATGTCGAGGAGGCTCTGGCGGCGCGGAAGCGACGCAGTCTTTTCCTCGTCGACCTTTCCGTTCCGCGCAACATCGAACCGGCCATCGCCGAGATCGACGGCGCCTATCTCTACAACATCGACGATCTCCAGCAGGTCGCCAACAGCAATATCGAGAAGAGACAGAAGAAGGCCGAGGCCGCCGACGAGATCATCGATCGCGAGGTCGAGTCGTTCCTGCGCCGTCTGGCCAGTCACGAAGCGATCCCGACGATCGTGGAGCTGCAATCGAGACTCGACGAGATCCGAATCGCGGAGCTTGAGAAGTGCCTGCGCCGGCTGGGACCCATCACCACCGATCAGCACGCAGCCATCGAGCTTCTCAGCACCGGCATCATCAACAAGGTGCTCCACTATCCGATCGTCCGGCTCAAGGAATCGACGGCCGACGCCAGCGCGCCGGACCACGAGCGTCTCCGGGAGACCATCCGAAAGATCTTCGGACTGCGATGACGATTCGAATCGGGACCCGCGGGAGCCATCTCGCACTGTGGCAGGCGGAGCACCTCCAATCTCTACTCACCGAGCAGGGATCGAGTGCGGAGCTTCGCGTCATCAGGACCACTGGGGACAAACGCCATGACGTTCCCCTGGCCACGATCGGCGGCAAGGGGCTCTTCATCAAGGAATTGGAAGAGGCGCTGGAGCGGGACGAGATCGACGTTGCGGTCCATAGCCTCAAGGACATCCCCTCCATCATCCCCGATCATTTCGAGCTGGCCGCATTCCTGGAGCGGGCCGACCCCCGCGATGCCTGGCTTCATCCCTACGGCGCGATGTTGTCCGAGCTGGCTCCCGGAGCCGTCGTCGGGACGAGCTCTCCCCGCCGCCGCGCGCAGTTGCGAAGCAGATACCCCCATCTGGTCGTCGAGGAAATCCGAGGAAACGTCGATTCGCGCATTGAGAAGACGCGATCGGGTGACTACCACGGTGTGGTGCTCGCCAAAGCAGGGCTGCAGCGGCTCGGCCGCGCCGACGAGATCACCTCGCTCTTCAGCGTCGACGACATGGTGCCGGCAGCAGGACAGGGAATCGTAGCCATCGAGATCCTCGGAGCACGCCTCGATCTCAAGCCGCTCCTCGCGGCCATCACCCACGCCGCCTCGGCGGCGGCAGCGCAAATCGAGCGCGGCGTCCTGCAACGCTTCGGAACGCTGCTCGACTGCTATTCCTCAATCGCCGTTCATGCCGTCGTCACAACGAACACAATCGCGGTGAAGGCCTTCGCATCTCAGCTCGATGGCTCCTCGCCGATCCGGACATCCGCGGAGTTTCCCGCGACGAGCGAGCGCTCGGTGATCGACCAGGTATTCTCCAAACTGGAGTCGGAGGGAGCGATGGAGATCTTCTCCACCGGATCACATGGCCGGTAAGGTGTTTCTGGTAGGAGCTGGTCCCGGGGATCCAGGTCTTCTCACGAGAAAGGCCGAACGTCTGCTTCGCGAAGCTGATGTGGTCGTGCTGGACGCTCTGGTATCGGCAGAGATCGTGGCGATGATCCGCCCTGGTGCGCGGATCGTGAACGCCGGAAAGCGCGCCAGCCAGCACACGCTGACTCAGGATGAAACCAACGCTCTCCTCGTGGAGGAGGCAAACAGGGGACACCGTGTCGTTCGGCTTAAGGGCGGCGATCCCTTCGTTTTCGGTCGAGGTGGAGAGGAAGCCGAGGAGTTGAAGAAGCATGGCATCTCCTTCGAGATCGTGCCCGGCATTTCGTCGGCAATCGCCGGCCCCGCCTACGCCGGCATTCCGGTCACGCACCGTGCCTGCGCCACCTCGGTCACGCTGGTTACGGGTCATGAAAGTGACGAATCCATGGGCATCGCCTGGGACGCGCTGACCCGATTCAAGGGAACGATCGTCTTTCTCATGGGGCTGGGCCGGCTCGGAGCAATTTCGGCGAAGCTGATCGAGCATGGGATGTCGAGCGAGATGCCCGTAGCCGTCATTGCTGACGGCACCCGTTTCACGCAGAAGACGGTGACGGGAACTCTTCAGACGATCGAGAAAGCTGTTCACGATGCGGCCATGAAACCTCCGGCGCTCATCGTCGTTGGCGAGGTGGTCAGGTTCCGCGAAACGATCAACTGGTTCGAATCAAAACCGCTCTTCGGCAAGAGAGTGCTCGTCACCAGAGCGCGTACCCAATCCTCGGAATTGACGCGTCGCCTCGAAGATGAGGGCGCGATGGTGGTGGAGTTTCCGACGATTTCCATCGAGGAGCCGGAGTCGTACGACTCGCTCGATGCCGTCATTGCGCACCTGCCCGACTATCACTGGATTCACTTCACCTCTTCGAACGGCGTCGAGAGCTTCTTCGGACGCCTCCTCGAGAAAGGTCATGACACGCGGGCCCTCCACCACGTCTCGATTGGAGCCGTAGGAAAAGCCACCGCAGCGTCGCTGCGCTCGTTCGGAATCGTTCCCGATGTAATTCCTGAGAAGTTCCAATCGACGGAGCTGCTCCCGTTGCTTCCTTCCGATCAGAAGGGTATTCGCACCGCCGTCGTCCGTGCCGAGAAGGGGCGCGAAGAACTGATCGACGAGCTGCGCGCTCGGGGGGGGACGGTCGATCTCGCCATTGCCTATCGCACGACCGGAGGCGTGGCCCTGGACAGCGACGTGGCGGCTCTGATCGAACGTCAACAGATTGACTTTGTCACCTTCACCAGCTCGTCGACGGCAGAGAATCTGTTTGCGGCGTTGAATGAGTCGCAGAAAAGCTCTCTTCTGGAGAGCGCCATCGTCGCCTCCATGGGGCCGGTGACATCGCGTACCCTTCGCGAGCTCGGTGCCGAGCCGGCGATCGAGGCCGCGGAAGCATCGGTCGAGTCCCTCACCGTGGCTCTGATCGAAGTCTCCACCCGCGTCCTGAAGTGATCGAGCTCCGGTCCGGGTTCGTCCACAGCACCGCAAAGACGTAATACACTCTGGGTCGCATGGACGCGCACTATCGTTCTCTTTTCAGCGATGCCTACACCGAGCGGATGTATGAGGGCTACAAGCGGGACCTATCGAGCCGGCTGAAAACTGAGTTCGAGTTTCGCCTCGCCGAAACGCCCACGTTCATTCCACCGGACCTTCTCGCCAGGATCACCTCAGCGGCAGAGGAGATCGTCGAGCAATTGTCACGACCACACAACGTCGAGAGGATGAAGCGGGCCATTCCGGCACGCTGGGATACGCCGGGCATGGATGCTCTCCCCTCCTTTACGCAGGTCGATCTGGCCATCGTTCGGGCTCCCGACGGAACGCTGGAACCGAAGCTCATCGAGCTGCAGGGATTTCCCTCCCTTTCGATGATGCAGACGATTCAACGCGACTGCTGGATGGACGCCATGGCCACCATGCCCGGGCTCGACCGAAACTGGTCCTGCTGGTTCTCCGGCCTGGACCGTGAGAGTTTCCTGAAACTGGCCAGAAGAACCGTCGTCGGCAATCACGATCCGAACGAGGTAATCCTCATGGACCTCGATCCGCCCACACAAAAGACCTACCCTGACTTCGCCGCCACGAAACTGCTGCTGGGCGTCGACGCCGTCGATCCCGGCGCGCTGATCAAGAAGGGTCGTGAGTTGTGGCGCGACAGAGACGGCAAACAGGTACGTGTGCGCCGGATATATAACCGCGTCGTCTTCGATGAGCTGCAGATCAAGAAGACCGTCATCCCCTTCGACTATCGGGAAGAGCTCGATGTGGAATGGGCACCCCATCCGAACTGGTACTGGACCTGGTCGAAGTACTCGCTGCCGTTCCTCGATCACCCCGCTGTTCCGAAAGCTACCTTCCTGTCCGACCTCACGACGATTCCGGATGAATCAGCCTCTCGTTACGTGCTCAAGCCGCTTTTCTCCTTCGCCGGCGGCGGAGTGAATGTCGAGCCCACGCGTCAGGACATCGAGAACGTCCCCGACGCCGAACGCCCTTTCTGGTGTCTCCAGGAAAAAATTGAATACGACTCGGCTCTTCGAGCGGCCGACGGTGGCGGGGTCAAGGTGGAAATTCGGATGATGTTCTTCCGCCCGGATGACGAGCCCAGGCCCATTTTGACGCAGAACCTGGTCCGGCTCTCCCGCGGCAAGATGCTCGGCGTCGACTTCAACAAGAACTTCACCTGGGTAGGGTCGTCCATCGGGTTGCACGCGGTGTAAGGGGCTATTTTCAACCGCCCCTACGGGGCTAGAAACATAGATGAACGTCAGTCGCAGTCCATGTCATCTTTCCCAGTAGCGACGTTCGCGTCGTTCCCCGGCTTCTAAGAAACTCCCTGTATTTACGCGGGTTCCCTGATGTGTCATCCCGAGCCGCAGCGAGGGATCTGGGCGGGGGCCCTTCCATCGTGGTGCTCGCAACATTTTCGATTGCCAAGGGTCTAAGGCCCCCGCCCAGATCCCTCGCTGCGGCTCGGGATGACACCACTCAGTTTCTTTTCTCAGTGGCAGCGCGTCACGCTGTCCCTTGCTCAGGATGACGATACTTGGCTCTGTATCTCAAAGAAGTACGCAACTCCACGTCCGGTGGAGAAAACAATCTCCCGTAGCAGGGAACCCCGCTAGAAACAGCCGGTTTTCACATCTTCGTTGACCGTCCCGGAGTCGCCGCGTAGACTCAAATTCCACACTGGTCTTGAGCGATCTACGACAATTTATCGGCGCCGGACCACAGATCCGCGCCAATCTTTCAACCCGATTGAATAAAGATAAGGGAGCATTTCTTATGGCCTATACCAGCATCCCAGCCGACAAGATGAAGGCTGCCGAAACAGCACTCACACAGATCGAACGGCAGTTCGGCAAAGGGTCGATCATGCGTCTCGGGCAGCGTGAAGCGGTCGGGATCGCCTCGATCTCCACCGGCTCCATTGGCGTCGATGCAGCCATCGGCGTCGGAGGCGTTCCCCGCGGCCGCATCATCGAGATCTTCGGACCGGAGTCTTCCGGTAAGACCACCATGTCGCTTCACATCATCGCCGAGGCGCAGAAAACCGGAGGCCTGGCAGCCTTTATCGATGCCGAGCATGCGCTCGACGCCGACTACGCCCGGCGGCTTGGTGTCGACGTCGACAATCTGCTCGTATCGCAGCCCGACAGCGGAGAGCAGGCGCTCGAGATCGCGGAGATGCTCGTCCGTTCCAACGCCATCGACCTGATCGTCATCGACTCAGTCGCGGCCCTGGTCCCACGCGCCGAGCTGGAAGGCGAGATGGGCGACAGCCATGTCGGCCTCCATGCACGCCTCATGTCGCAGGCCCTCCGCAAGCTGACCGGCATCGTCTCGAAGTCCAAGACCTGCCTGGTCTTCATCAACCAGATCCGCGAGAAGATCGGCGTCATGTTCGGCAGCCCCGAGACCACCACGGGCGGTCGGGCTTTGAAGTTCTATTCTTCGGTGCGCCTCGACATCCGCCGCCTCAGCCAGATCAAGGAAGGTGAGGAAGTCACCGGATCGCGGGTGAAGGTGAAGGTCGTCAAGAACAAGTGCGCTGCGCCCTTCCGTCAGGCCGAGTTCGACATCAGCTACGGCGAAGGGATCTCGCGCGAAGGGGAGCTCATCGATCTCGGTCTCGAGCAGAAGATCGTCGAAAAGTCAGGCTCGTGGTTCTCTTACGGCGATATGCGCCTCGGTCAGGGACGTGAAAACTCCAAGGCCTTCATCAAGGACAACCCGGATCTCGGTAATGAAATCGATAACAGGATTCGCAAAGCGCTCGGCATCAGCACCACACCCGAGCTCACTGTGATCGAGGGCGGCGAACCGAAGAAAGAGAAGGCTGCCTCGAAGTAACTTTAGCTACCGCAATTCCTTAAAGGCACGCTTCCGGGCGTGCCTTTTTTTGATGGAGTGGCCATCATTCGGGGATGTCGTCATCCCGAGCCGTGGACAGCGCGCGCGCTGCGCCTGAGAAAAGAAACTGAGTGGGTGTCATCCCGAGCCGCAGCGAGGGATCTGGGCGGGGGCCTTAGACCCTTGGCAATCGAAAATGTTTGCGAGCACCACGATGGAAG
>DASZZV010000236.1:0-8834 GCA_035544835.1 Thermoanaerobaculia bacterium | reverse complement strand
CTCTCCGGGTGAGCTCCAGGGAAACAGTTTTCCATCGGGCCACGGGCGATGGTCTTTTCGACGGAGGCGTATTGATCCGGCGGGCTACCGACACGCTGAAATCCGATCAGGTAAAGCTGCGGATCGATAACCAGACGAATGTTCTCAGCACGCTCCGGGGAGATGGAAATGTGCACGCCATTCTGGCCCGCGGAAACGGTGTTGCCAGCCCGGCCGCGGGTAACACCGACCTGACGGCAGCCCATTACATCGCGCAGATTGGCCCAGGAGGGGAGATACAGGCGGTGGATATTCAAGGTGAAACCGCGCCCGCACATGCAACCTTCAGCGGTCCGCCACAGCGAGAGCTGACGGCGAAAACCTTACGGCTGGCCATCAGCGGCAGTCAGGTGACGGACGTTCATGCCGAGGGCGATGCGGTCCTCGAGGAGCTCGGCGCGGAACCGCGGCGGCTGCAGGCCAACAAGCTCAACGTCCTCCTCGATCCGGGGACGCACCAGCCGACCAGCGCTCTTCTCGAGCAGAACCTGGTCTATCGCGATCCGAAGAACAGGGCCACCGGCGAACGGGCGGCCTATGACGTTGCAGGCGATCATGTGATTCTCACTGCCGCGAACGGTTCGGCGCCGACTGTGATTTCTGACGGGCAATCGCTCAAAGCCGATAGGCTCGAGATTGCCCCGAAAGAGGGTAGCCTGAAGGGAACGGGGAATGTCGTTGCCCGCCTCATCTCTCAGAAAACCGCCGCTTCGGCGAGTGACACGATGATGTTCCCGAGCGGTGATGCTCCGGTCTTCGTCAACTCCGACTCGGTGATACTCAGGCAGGCCACCCGCGTCGGTATCTTCACGGGCAACGTGCGGGCCTTTCAGGAAACAAATTCACTTTTTGCCAACGAGCTACAAATCACGGGCGCCGGGGATATGATTCAGGCGCGGGGCAACGTGCGGACGATCCTCTACAACAGCAGACCAGGGGCGAGCAAGACGCCTACGACGGCGAAAGGCGATCAGATGGTCGGCAAGAAAGCCGATCGCCGCCTCGACTTCGAGGGCCACGTGCAGATCGTGGACGAAACCCGCACGATGAATTCGGAGCAGGCGTCATTCTTTTTCGACACCAGGAAGAAACTCGAGCGCATCGAAGCCAATCGCGCCCTCACCCTTGTCGACAAGGCCACGGGTCGCAAGGGGAATGGCGACAAAGCCATTTACCGCACCACCCAGAAACTGATTTCGCTCTTCGGGGCACCGGCGGTAATCACCGACCCCAAAGGCTCCTTTCAGGGGAAAGAGATCCTCTTCGACCTGGCCAAAAATAAAGTAGAGGTCGCGAGCGGCGGCACGCCGACGCAGGGAACTTACTCTCCCCACTAACAGGAACCATGGCCAAAACCGACGTACATCTCGTAGACCTTTCCGAAGAACGCGATCGCCGAATGCAGCCGCGGACGGGACTGCGACTCTCGACGCGGAATCTGGTCAAGGTGTTCAAGGGTCGCAAAGTCGTGAGGGACGTCTCGATCGACATCGCTCAGGGAGAAATCGTCGGACTGCTCGGACCAAACGGCGCCGGAAAGACGACGACCTTTTACATGGTGGTCGGTCTGACCCGGCCTGACGCCGGCAGTGTCCTTCTCGGCGACGAAGAGATCACTGAGCTACCGATGTATATCCGGGCACAAAAGGGGATCAGTTATCTTCCGCAGGAGCCTTCGATCTTTAGAAAGCTCACCGTGGAACAGAATTTCCTCGCAGTTTTCGAGACCATGAATCTGCCTCTGGCAGAGCGGGATCGGCGCACGCGGAGACTTCTCGAAGAATTCGGCATCACCCACATCGCCAGAAGCCGGGCTTACTCGTTGTCAGGAGGCGAGAGAAGGCGTGTCGAGATTGCCCGAAGCCTTGCCATAGACCCGGCATTCATCTTGCTGGATGAACCCTTTGCAGGAATCGATCCGATCGCTGTTCTCGAAATCCAGAGAATCGTCTCTCAGCTTCGCGACCGAGGTATCGGAATCCTCATCACCGATCATAACGTGCGGGAAACATTGAAGATCACGGATCGCGCGTATATCATTAAGGAGGGCGAGATCTTCCGTCAGGGCGTCCCCGAAAGCCTGTCCAGCGATGCGGAAGTCCGGCGAATCTACCTCGGTGAGAGTTTCAATCTAAACTAAGCGGATAGTCCGCGTGACAGGGTCCCGAACCCTTACGCGAACACGAAACCAGACAAATGGCACTCGAACAGAAACTTCACCTCAGGCTTTCACAGAAGTTGATCATGACTCCGTCGCTGCAGCAGGCGATCAAGCTGCTGCAGTTGAGTAAGCTGGAGCTGCAGGAAGTCCTCAATCAGGAGCTCCTGGAAAACCCACTCCTGGAGGAATCGGCCGAGGAGACGAAAACCGAGGCGGAAGAGGCCGAGGCTCAGACCGAGCAGCAGAAGACTGAGGAAGAGGTCAAGCCGGCCGAGACTCAGGAAAAGGATTCATTCGAAGAGATCGATTACGACGCCTATTTCCAGGACTACATCGAGTACGGCTACAACCCTCGGATGAACGAGGAACACGACGAGTTCCCGATCGAGAACACGTTGACCCGTCCTCCGAACCTGGCCGACCACGTCACCTGGCAACTGAACATGTCCGATGCTTCCCCTCGGACTAAAGAGATCGTCAATTTCATCATCGGTAACATCGACGAGGATGGTTATCTCCGGGCCACGATGGAGGAAGTCGAACAGTCTGGTGGCTTTTCTACAGCGGAGGTCGAGACGGCACTGAAGGTGATTCAGGGCTTCGATCCCATCGGCGTCGGAGCGCGTGACCTTCGGGAGTGTCTGCTTCTGCAGCTTCGTCATCTCGAAGTCGAGAACGAAGCGGTCGAGGCCATCGTCCGCGATCACTGGGATCTCTTCATGAATCGCCAGTTCGTGTTGCTGGCCAAGACCATCGGCATCGACATGAAGTCTCTCGAGGCCATCGTCGAGGTCATCAAGCATCTCGATCCGAAGCCGGGACGTAAGTACAGCAATGAGCGGGCGATCTATGTCGAGCCCGATGTCTACGTGCACAAGATCGGCGAGGAGTATGTGATCGTCCTCAATGAAGACGGTATGCCGAAACTGCGCATCAACGGCAGCTACCGGTCGATGCTCAATCACATGGACTCCAAGTCCGACGGCGACACGGTCAATTACATCAAAGAGAAGATCCGTTCGGCGGTATGGCTGATCAAGTCGCTCGATCAACGCCAGCGCACGATCTACAAGGTGGCCGAATCGATCGTGAAGCATCAGAGAGAGTTTCTGGAAAAGGGCATCGACTTCCTCCGTCCTCTGGTATTGCGGGACGTAGCCGATGACATTCAGATGCACGAGTCAACCGTATCGCGCGTGGTTTCGAACAAGTACATGCACACTCCGCGCGGGCTCTTCCTGATGAAGTACTTCTTCCACAGCGGAATCGATTCCGAATATGGCGAGGACATTTCGAGCCTCACCGTGAAGCGAAAGATTCAGACGTTCATCGGAGCCGAGGATCCCAGGAAACCGTTGTCGGACTCCAAGATCATGAAAGTTCTCAATGATGAAGGCATCAACATCGCCCGCCGCACAGTTGCGAAATATCGTGACGAGCTGAATATCCCCTCATCGACAGATCGAAAGCAGGTGTTTTGAGATGGTGAGTTCCGTGTGCGGCACGAAGCCGCGTAGCGGCGACATCTCGTTAGCCCACGGCGTAAGCCGTGGGAATCTCATAAGCGTAGGATATTTCGAGTCCCGTAGGGGCGGCATCGGTTCCGGGCACGATGTCGACCGTGGGCCGGGGCGAGCCATGTGCCGCCCCTACGGGGCTGGACATGCACCAGGCGCGTCAAAACCCACGGCTCACGCCGTGGGCTAACTAGATTCCGCCGCTACGCGGCTCGCATCACTCAGCAACTCGGCCCCACGGGAGGCTCTATGACAATTGAAATCTCAGGCAGAAACTACGAAGTCACCGACCGCGTTCGCAAGATGATCACGAAGAAGCTCGAGAAGCTCGAGAAATACTTCGCCGACATCATCGAGATCCGCTGCGTGCTCAACACAGAGAAGTTTCGTAACATCTGCGAGATCATCATCATCGGAAAAGACTACGACCTCAAATCGATTCAGGAGGCGGATGACATGGATGCGGCCATCGCCTCGACCATGGACCATTTGAAACGACAGGCCACCAAGAGCCGCCAGAAGATCAAGGATCATCACAAGAAAGACAAATCCCTGCTCACCGGCAACTGGACCGAGCAGGTCCTGCAGCCGGGCAACCTCCGCACGGCGGAGGCCGGTCCGCGCATCATCAAGACCAAGAAGCTGGTCATCCGGCCGATGTCGATCGAACAAGCTGCTCTAATGCTCGACGGCTCCAAGAACCAGTTCGTCGTCTTCCGCGATCTCGACACCGACAAGGTGACGGTGATTTACAAGCGAAGCGATCAGAACTTCGGAATGATCGCACCGGAACTGTAGAGGGGAAAGCGGTTCGAATCGGCCTGTACCGCAGAGGTCTCCCTGCAGCTTCTGTGTGGCACAGGCACTCTTGCCTGTGTGCCGCGGCGTCGAGCCGTGGCGTTCCTGGCGCGATTCACAGAGAAGTCGGCCTCGACGGCCGACACACAGGCAAGAGTGCCTGTGCCACATAAAAAGCTAATCTTGTTCGCGTACCATCGTCTTCGGTTAAGCTGGAGACGCCGGTCAACCCGCCATGAATAGCGAAGATTTCGTGCAGACCCAGGTCGAGACACTGATGTCGCCAGAGATCGACGATCTGGAGTTGAGGCTTCTCACCGGGGGAGACGGTCTCGATCGAATCATTCTTCGGCCGCGAGTCCAGAAACCCGGGCTGGCCTTTGCCGGCTACTACGAGTACATCAAGCCGGGTCGTGTGCAGATCATCGGGGAGTCGGAGACGAAGTATCTTCAGAGCCTCCCGGCGCGGCTTCGCGAGAAGAGGGTTCGCGATGTGGTATCGCTCGACGTCTCCTGTTTCATCGTCACCAAGGGCATTCAGCCCCTCGCTGAGTTCGTGAGTGAGTGCGAGAAACACTCCGTCCCGCTGTTCTCGACCAGCGCGCTTTCTTCTCACACCATCAATCGCGTCAGCTACTTCCTCGAAGAGTCGATGGCACCGAGCGTGACGCTTCACTCCGGGCTCATCGACGTCTACGGCATCGGTGTCCTTCTTCTCGGCGACAGTGGAATCGGCAAGAGTGAATGCGCTCTCGATCTCATTTACCGAGGTCACAGACTGATCGCTGACGACATGGTCATCGTCAAGCGCCACCCCAACGAGGTTCTTCTCGGCCATTCCAACGATCTGCTCCGGCACTACATGGAGCTTCGCGGAATCGGCATCATCAACGTCAAGGATCTTTTCGGTGTTGCCGCCACCCGCGACGTCAAGCCGATTGACCTCGTGGTGCGTCTCGAGAAATGGGTCGAGGGAACCGAGTACGACCGGCTCGGCATTTCGGGCGAGGTCTATGAATGTCTCGGCGTCGAGAAACCGTACGTGAGACTGCCTGTTGCTTCGGGCCGTAACCTGGCACTTCTCGTGGAGATCGCGGCGCGAAATCACCTCATGAAGCTGCAGGGATACCGTTCTGCCGAGGAGTTCGTGAAATCGATTGACGAGCGAATCGCCAACCCTGAAGAGGGCGGCCTGCAGACGCCAAAAATGAATCGTGAGTCCACTTTGTCATCGGAGCTCAGGAGCATGCAGAATCGACAGATCCTGAACCTTCGCGCCCAGCGAAACGCTCACAAGCGGGACGGGAGTTGATGCGCAACGCGCCGGAACATCTCGTGATCGTCACGGGACTGAGTGGAGCGGGGAAGAGTTACGTCCAGGGTACGCTCGAGGACGTCGGCTTCTATTGCGCCGACAACCTCCCCATGGCGCTCATCGAGCCCTTTCTCGAAGAGGTGACGGCGAGAGAAGGGCACAACAAGATCGGGATCGTCATCGACGTCCGGACGCATGCCTTCGCCGAAGAGTTCCCGAAATTTTATCGCGAACGGATCAAGCGTGTGATCCCCCATGCCATCCTCATCTTCCTCGACGCCAGCGATGAGGTGTTGACTCGCCGCTTCTCTGAGACTCGAAGACCCCATCCGTACGCCGCTAATAAACCGATCCTCGAGGCCATCCGGGCCGAGCGCGACGCCCTGATGGAAGTCAAAGCCGAAGCGAACATGACGCTCGACACTTCCCAGTTCTCGGTTCACGAGCTCAAAGCTCAGATCACGCGGCGATTCGAGCTACCAGGCTTCGAAACCCCTTTGCTGGTTACGATCATCACCTTCGGATTCAAGTACAGCCTGCCTTACAACATCGACCTCTTGTTCGACGTTCGCTTCCTTCCCAATCCGCACTTCATCGAGCATCTGCGACCAAAGACCGGCCTGGATCGGGAGGTCGTCGAGTATCTCGAACGACAGCCCGAATACAGCGAATTCACCAGCCGTCTCATCGACTTCGTCGGCTATCTCCTTCCTCAATACGAAAAGGAAATGAAGAGCTATCTGACCATCGGGGTCGGCTGCACCGGTGGGAAGCACCGCTCCGTGGCCGTAGGAGAGGAGCTCAAGAAAAATCTCATCGACCGCGGATACCACGTTGAAGTGGTGCACCGAGATTGCGAAAGGTAGGGTAAGCAGCACGGTGTCATCCCGAGCGTCGAGCGAGGGATCTGGGTGGGGGCCTTACCCTCGTGGCGAAACACGATCGTTCGTTGTGCTGCAAGGTGCAGGGCCCCCGCCCAGATCCCTCGCTGCGGCTCGGGATGACACCTTCCTGCGAGCCGCGGACGGAAAGTGTGCTAAATGGATGCGGCAATCCGGCAACGGACTCGGAGGCAACGACTTGATTGGTGGGTTGATCGTCACACATGGGCAGCTCGCCCATGAGTTACTCAAGGCAGCGCAGACTATCGAAGGGGAGATCAACGGCATCGAGGCGGTACCGCTGGAGTGGAACGACACCGTCGACGAGGCCAGGGAGAAGATTCACCTGGCTCTGGTCCGGATGGGCGACGGCTGCTCCGTGATCATTTTCACCGACATGTTCGGCGGCACACCCAGCAACATCAGTCTTTCTTTCCTCGAGAAGGGACGGGTGGAGATCGTGACCGGAGTCAATCTCCCCATGATCGTGAAGTTCGCCGCTCTGCAGCGCGAGGCCACCGACCTTCTGGGACTTGCGCACATCATTCGAGAAAAGGGATCGAAATCCATTCGCGTAGCCTCGGATCTTCTCGCCAGCGACCCGAAGGATGCAGGAGTCCGCGAGTGACGGCCAAAGAGATCACCATCAAGAACAAGCTCGGGCTGCACGCCCGGGCTGCGGCGAAACTGGTTCATACTGCGGCCCGATTTCATTCCGACATCAAGATTCGCAAAGGTGCCGAGGAGGTGGACGCCAAGAGCATTCTCGGGATCCTCCTCCTGGCCGCCGCAAAGGGTTCCCTCATCACCGTGGCCGCAGACGGAGCAGATGAATCCGACGCCGTGGAAGCCATCGAGAAGCTGATCGATGCGAAATTTGATGAAGTAGAATGAGTTGAGTGATCGTTCACCGGCGAAAGACAGAGCGAAATGACGTCCGCACCGACATCCGGACTTACAAAGGGGTAGGTGTCTCTCCAGGCATCGCCATCGGGCGGGCGCTCATCATCGAGAAGGCCATCGGCAGCATCTTCCGAGTGCCCATCAAACCGGAGGATGTCGAGAAAGAGGTGGAGCGTTTCCGTTCGGCGATCGAGCAGACACGCACCGAACTGAAGGCTCTGAAGGCCAAAGTAAGTCGCTCCATGGGCGACGAATACGCCTCGATCTTCGATGCCCACGCCATGATCCTGTCGGATCCGTCGTTCGGCGATCAGGTCGTTCAGAAAATAGAAGCCGAGCAGATCAACGCTGAATGGGCTCTGTCCGAGGTAAAAGAGGAGCTCGAAGCCCGCTTCGCCAGCTTCGACAACGAATACCTCCGCGACCGCGGCGAAGACGTCAAGGACGTCGCTGAAACTCTGCTCAAGCATCTCCTCGGTCTTTCGCAGCACGATGTCTCAGAAATTGGTCACGACGTGATCGTGCTTGCCGATGACCTGACCCCCTCGGACACGGTCCATTTCAACAGGAAACCTATCGTCGGCTTCGCCACGCAGACCGGCGGCCGGACATCCCACACCTCCATCATCGCCAAGTCGCTGTTCATGCCGGCCGTGATCGGCGTTCCTCGTCTGACCAAGCTCATCGACAACGAAGAGCTTGTGATCATCGACGGGTATGAGGGAACAGTCGTCGTGAATCCGTCGCCGGCCCTGGTGCAGGAGTATCTGAGCAAGGTCTCCCGACACGAAGAGTACGAGCGGCAACTGCTCGAGAACCGCCTCCTCCGGGCCACGACCAAAGACGGTCGGGAGATTTCCCTACAGGCCAATATCGAGCTGGTCGAAGAGATTGGTGATGCTCTGAAGTTTGGAGCGGAAGGGATCGGGCTGTATCGCTCCGAGTTTCTCTATATCTCCAAGAGTCCGAAACTGCCCGACGAAGAAGAACACTTCGAGCTGTATAAGAAACTGGCCCAGGCCATGGATCCGAACTGGACGATCATCCGAACGTTCGATCTCGGCGGTAAGAAGCTGGCCCGCGAGGTGATCGGGACCAAGGAGGACAACCCGGTCCTCGGTCTGCGCGGTCTGCGCCTCTGCATGAAGCATCGCGACATGTTCGAGACGCAGCTGCGCGCACTGCTGCGCGCGTCTGCGTTTGGAAAGATCAAGATCATG
>DASZZV010000235.1:0-3415 GCA_035544835.1 Thermoanaerobaculia bacterium | reverse complement strand
TGCTGTCATGGAAAAGGCAAAAGCCAAAGCAGGCTTCGCGTCAGGACGACGCCATCACGCGTTGACGAACGAGCGTTCGAATGGATCAACCGTGACTAAATTTGCCTTCAAAGCGAATACAAATCCGATGGTAGACCCCAGTCGGCTGCCAGTGGTCGTCCGACCTCGCTCAAGCTGGCGCTCGTGATGGAGGCGCGAGGGCTATCGACCGCCGACCAGTTCCGGCTGGAGCTCGAGGTTCGGGCTGCGGGGAGGGGCAGGGTTTCCCTGCCCCTCCCATCAAAGCCAGCTCAGAATGAGTATCCGATGCGCGTGTACACGAACCGGCCGTTCATCCCGAACGGGGTGTTGATCGGGTATGTGGCGACGCCGTTGTTGATCTGCGCCGTGAAGGCGCCTTTGGAGTTGCGGACGAGGTTGCGGTCCGGGAACTTGTCGAAGATGTTCTCGGCTCCCACGGCAAGGGTGTAGTGATTCAGGTGGTAGGCGAGTTCGGCGTCGGCCAGCCATTCGGCTCCGTAGGTCTGGTCGTCGATCGGAAGAATCGTGAAGCTGCAGTACTCGCCGTAGCGGCTTTCGCGCAGAGTGGTCGTAAATCCGGAGCGGTTCAAGCTCTGCATGAGCCGGATGTTGTCCCTGGGCTGTCCACATTCGACACGGCGCCGCTCGATGCGGTCGAACAGAACGTTGCCCAGGCCGGTCAGCTGGGAAGGCGTGGCTACCTCACCGACGATCTTTGTCTTGTTGTTGCTGTACGCGGAGGACAGATCGATACGACCACCCATCAGCGCGTGGTTGTAATTGGCCACGAGGTCATAGCCGTTGGTGCGCGTGTCGATGGCGTTGGTGAAGAAACGAGCTGCCGTCGCACCGAAGGGTGAGATAAGCGGCAGAATCTGCGGACCCTGGAAGTTGCCGGAAAACACAATGCGTTTGTCGATGTCGATGTGAAAGTAGTCGGCGGTCAACTCCAGGTTCGACATGGCCTGCCACACCACCCCTCCGCTGAGATTCTTCGCCTTCTCCGGCTTCAGATCCTGGGCCCCGAGAGCGCGGGCGAGGGGACTATTCACGCGGTAGGTGCCGGTCTCGAAGGGCTCCACGATTCCCGTGGTGGTGTTGAGGATGAAGTTCGTGCTGATTGCCGAGAAGTTGCCCTGACTCAGCGACGGCGCGCGGAAGCCGGTACTCGCCGAGCCTCGGAAGATGAGATGCTCCACCGGTGCAAAGCGGACTGTGAGCTTTCCGTTCGTCGTGCTGCCGAAGTCGCTGAAGTTCTCGTAACGCCCTGCCAGCCCGATGCGGAGCCTGGACAGAACATCGCCTTCCAAGTCGGCGTATACGGCCTTGCTGTCACGGGAGACATCGACTTCATTCGACGGCTGAAAACCTGGAAATACCTGGGCCCCGCTCGCCGCGATCCCCCCGTTGCGATTCCGGACACCACCATTGATATAGGAGTTCGGCTCACCGGCCGTCTGCTGAAAACCATCACGCCGGTACTCGGCTCCGACCGCCACGTTCAACGGACCTGCCATCCATCCCATCTTGAACGGCCTCGACAGGTCGAGGTTCGAGGTGAGCTGGTCGTCTCCGAGAGACCCCGAGTAGAAGTGCGTCTGGTTCGGGGGGAGGGTGGGACCAAGAGAGGTGTTGAGGGAGTGAGTCACGAAGAAATCGAGTTTGTTACGTCCGTAACCGCCGCTGAGATCGTAGAACCAGCTCGCTACTTCCCCGCGAACTCCCGTCGTGAACGACGTATCGGCAACCCGCGGCTGAATCAGCGGTAGAAATCCAAGCGGGTAGATCTGCGGCCAGTTCTGTACCTGCAGCGCGCGGCGGTAGTTGCCGCCGGCCGATCCGTGGCGAAGGCTGTAACCACCGAACGCGTAGAAAATCTGTTTGCCGTCGGGAGTGATCGGCAAATTGAAGTTGGCGAAACTCATGAGGTCGCGCGCATAGGAGTCGCCCCAATGTGTGTTTGGTTGTTTGACGTCGTTGTGGCCGGCGTCACCGGCTACGATCTGATCGCGAAGGTCGGGGCTGGCCCGATTGGTGTCGTAGCGAACCCGGTATTCGCCGGTGAGGAACAGCACTCCCCGCCCCAGACCCCAGCCTCCGTTGATGCTGGTGTCGAGCAGTTCGCCGTCGCTGTGAGTGGTCTCTCCCACTTTCGTATCGATTCGCAGAGGCTGCGCATCGCGCTTGAGGACCAGGTTAATGACACCGGCGATCGCATCCGAACCGTATTGGGCCGCGGCGCCATCGCGAAGGATCTCGACGTTGTCGATGGCCGAGGCGGGAATGGCGTTGAGATCGACGCCACTCGAGCCGCGTCCGACCGTGTTGTTGGCGTTGACGAGAGCGCTGGCGTGGCGGCGCCTGCCGTTGACCATGACCAGCAGCTGATCGGGTCCAAGCCCGCGCAGCGTGGCCGGGCGGACAGAATCGGTTCCGTCGCTGATGGTCGGTCGTGGGAAGTTGAAGGAGGGCGCGATCTTCTGAATGATCTGGTTGGTCTCTGTCGAGGGAGAGGACTGGATCTGTGCCTGGGGGATCACATCGACGGGAACGGCTTTCTCCTGCTCCGCGCCGATGGCCCTGGAGCCGACGGTCATCTGCTCGCCGAACGAAGGCCGGACCGTGAAGTTCTGCGTAGCGTCGCCGCCGCTTGTGTTCACCGTCTCCGATCGGTTCTGAAATCCCGACAGCGACACCGTGACCTTCACCGGCCCTCGGGCCCGGGCGGCCGGGATCTCCAGAACATAGTTCCCCTCGGCATTGGTGATCGTCGTAACGCCGGATTCATCGGCAGTCACGGTCACCCCAGGTAGCGGCTCCCCGTCGGGCAACGTGACGCGGCCCCGGATGGAGGCTGTCTGTGCGGCGACCGGCAACGCAAAGAGAAACAGCAAGAACAGAATCCGACCGTGCTTCTGCATCGTATGGCTCCTTCTGCCTGTTATAGGAATGTATGGGGAGCCTACGCTCAAACAAAGGCTCTGTCATTCCGGAACTGAGACTCTCGATGATCGCGTAATCTGAGACCGCATTCGCCGCTGGCCATATGGCAGCAGCAGTGTCGCCGATCCCAGCAGCTTCTGCCGAATTCGAAGGAACAGCTTCAAGATCCGCCGGCCGTTCGTCTTGCGCCCAGGTACTTCTCCGACACTAACGGTGCTCGCTGGCAGACCAGATCGATCGGAGTCCTCGAGGTGGATATCACGGCGATCGTTGCCGCGACTCGTGATGTGGTAGATGGCTCCCTGGAAAAGCTAGGCGGAGAGGTCGGGACATGGTTGGGCGCGCAGCGGATAGCGCCGACCAGGACGGTGTGGGAGTCGAAGACTAGCACTAGCACGAATCAGAGAGGCGCGTTCAGTTGGGTTTCCAGACTTGACCCTAACTTCCCGCG
>DASZZV010000234.1:0-2270 GCA_035544835.1 Thermoanaerobaculia bacterium | reverse complement strand
CTGTGTGTCGGCCGTCGAGGCCGACTTCTCTGTTGAGTTGCAGCAGAAACGCCGCGGCTCCCAAGAAGCAAGCTGCGGAACACTACTCCTTCGGCACCCGCGGCATCTTCCTTCTCCGCGCGTGGACTCGATCGATCAGCTTCGTCGTCAGACGCACCTGCTCGAGAATCTTCTCCTCGAGGCCGGTGCCCTGCATCTTGAACTGCTTGGCCTTGCGAAAGACGGTGCGGGCGCGCTCCTTCTCGCCCTTTTCGAGAAGAGCCATGCCCAGATGCATCAGGTTCGTCGCCGTGGGACCGAGATCAACGGACTTGGTCAGGCAATCGACGGCACTGCCGAAGTCGGATTTCTTGAAGTAGACCCAGCCCAGCGCTGCGAGTGGGAATTGCTTGAGCTCTTTCGGCGAAAACTTCAGCGAAAGTTTCGCGCTCTCCAGCGCCTCTTCCAGGTTCTCACCCATCTCGGCCAGGTTATAGGCCTTCTCGTAGTAGGCGATGGAACGCGCGTAGTTCGACTCCGACTCGGCGAGCATCTGTTCTAGCAGTCGGTTTCCTTCCTTGTAGTTTCCTTCCGCTCGAAGAGCCTCCACCAGGGTGGTGTAGGCGGCTGCAGCTACGACCTCGGGGGGCTTCTGCTTCAGGATTCGCTTGGCCACGGCGATGGCCTCTCCGTTGAGGTCGAGGTGCGAGCAGAGGAGCGCAAAAGGGATCAACACATTGACGTTGTTCGGATCGAGCTGCGCGGCGCGACGATAGTGATCGAGCGCCTCCTTGTAGTTTCCACCGCTGGCCAGACCCTCGCCTTTGGTGAACTCGGCAGCAGCCGGCCCTTCGATCGGGGTATGACGCTCGCTCTGATCTTCTTCGTAAATGCGAACGGCCTGCTGGTACTCCATCTTGTTGGGATTGAGCTCCAGCGCCTCCTGGAAACACTGAATCGCTTTGCGGTTCCAGTTGCGGTCGAGATAGCAGAGCCCGAGGTAATAAATGGCCTCTTCATATTCGGGATCCAGCTTCAGTGCATTCTGAAAGGAACGGATTGCCCGCTCCAGCTGGCCCTTGTCGTAGAAGATCGTCCCCAGCAGGTAGTAAGCCTGCGGGATCGGCTCCAGCTCGATGGCCTTCTGAAGGAACTTCTGCGCGCGGAGCAGCTTCCCCTTGAGCGCGTAAATCGCGCCGAGTGAGAAGTAGGGGAGAAATGAATCCTGCGAAATCTGAATGGCTCGTCGAAGCCAGCGCTCCGCTCCACGAAGATCCTGACGCTCGTGCAGAAGGACCCCATAGAAGACTGCGGCATCGAAGTGGTCCGGCTGCACTTCCAGGGTGCGCTCCAGAAACACCTTGGCCCGGTCGAGGTCGCCGTCATTAAAGTACATCTCGCCGAGGAAGAAACTGAGCTCGTAGTTCTCGCGGTCGAGTTTGAACGCTTCCTCGAGCGCCTTCATCCCACGTTCCTGATCAAACGTGTCGATGGAGTTCTCGGCCTCGGCGATGAGCACGGTGAAACGCTCGCGACGGTCCCCATGGAACAGAGAGAGAATCCGGTCCTTGCGCTCTCCAAAGCGCTGCTTCTTTTCCAGAGCGAGCATCTGCTCGCCCATCTTCGATTCCCACAGTTCGATCAGCTCTTCGCCGGCGATGAGGTTCCGTTTCTCCAGCAACTCCTTGACCGAAAGCAGGCCGGTCTGGTTGATGAAGATGGCCCGCTCCTGCTTGCGGATCGATTCCACCGCCGTGCGGAGCGTCTCGGCGGAGCGCTTTACGATTTCTTCGAGCGCGGAGACGCGCTCGAGAAGATGCTCATCGAGCGATACGTCGTCGTCGTCCTCATACTCTTCGATGGAGTCTTCGTCGAAGGTGTTGACACCCGAGAGGACCAGCAGCTTGTTCTGACATCGGTAACAGAATTCCCGGTCGTCATTGTTGAAAGCACCACAGGCTTGACAGAGCATTCTTCCCCTTTCCTCGACGCTGCAGAACAAAGTGCGGGGAAACTCTATGTCAGGGTGAGGGGAAAGACAAAGGCATTGCGCGAGTGTCGTCACAAGCCATGGCGAAGGATGCCAGGATCGGGGTTGTTGTTGTTGTCATCCCGAGCAAGGGCGGGTGGGTGGGAGGGGCGAGGGACCTCAGGTACGACGGACGATGTAGGAACGTGTCCCTTGATCATTCACGAGAAAGCTAATTGATTTCACATCGTCCGTCGGTTGCGAGGTCCCTCGCCTCTCCCGCCCACCCACGCATGCTTCTAAGAAACTGCCAGTATTTATT
>DASZZV010000233.1:0-12585 GCA_035544835.1 Thermoanaerobaculia bacterium | reverse complement strand
CGCAGCGAGGGATCTGGGCGGGGGCCTTTCCATCGTGGTGCTCGCAAACATTTTCGATTGCCAAGGGTCTAAGGCCCCCGCCCAGATCCCTCGCTGCGGCTCGGGATGACACCCACTCAGTTTCTTTTCTCAGTGGCAGCGACCACGCTGTCCCTTGCTCGGGATGACACGCCTTCGCTCACTGACACCTTCTTCATTCTTCATTCTTCATTCTTCATTCTTCATTCTTCATTCTTCATTCTTCATTCTTCTCACTTCCACTCCGGCACCCTTCCCGGCGTCCACGGCGCACCGATGGCGTTCATCTGGCGCTCCACCCCGGTGAGGTCGACTTCGATCAACTTCCTGAGCCTTTCCAGCAGCGGGACAATGGCCTCCTCGGCCTGCGTCATGGCCTCACGATGGGTCTGGGTGGGAGGCTCGGTCGTGGTCAGACCGCCCACGGCAACATTCACGCGGTCGACGATTCCGTTCGGCGCCGGCTCGTTGTGAGATTTGATCACGGAATCACCATTGAGCTCGACGTCGATGTCGCGAAGCGCGGCCTCGATCGTGTTCACCCGCGCCAGCAGACCGGCGTCGCGGCCCTCGACCTGATCGAGGGCGCCTCGGATGTACTTAATTCTGGTCAGCGCATCGGTATCGGCCTTCGCTGCACCCATAACTACGCGCTGCAGTCTCGATGCTCGCTTCTGGAATGGCAGAACGGCGGCGCGGTCAGCCGCGGTCATCGTCCCGAGGTAAAGGGGAACGACGTTGAATGTCTTCGTCTCCCCGATCGGCGTCTCTGCTCCATCGACACGCTTGACGAGGCGCACCGTGTACTTGCCGGGCGCAGCCAGTGGTCCCTGCGGCGGTGGGTTGAATGGATCAGGCTCGGGCGCAATGAGTTCGATCGGCGAGGGTGACGGATATCGGAGATCCCAGGCCACGCGGTGGAACCCGGCTGTGATCGGCGCGCTGACTCGGCGGATGGCATTCCCTTCCTCGTCACTGACGATTGCGAAGACAGCCGGATCGAGCTCACGCTCCTCGGCACGCAACTGATCCCAGGTCGGATACGGCGGCGGCTCGTTGACCTTGTCCTTCTGCAGCTTCGATGTCTGTTCCCACCGCTGCTTCTTCCGGCTCTTGAGATCGTCTTTGAGGAAGTAGGTGATCGGGGCACCAAAGACAGGATTGGGCGCGGAGAAATAAGCGTCTCCCTGGAACGACTTCCCGGGCAGACCGAGGGGCAGCCTCTCGACATAGAGCGGCGTATCGCGTGGAGTGAAGAGAGTGGCTCCACTGGCGATCACGCTCGAAGCCTGCGTCCGCAGTGGCGAGTAGTCATCGAGGATGTAAAAGCCGCGACCGAAAGTCGCCAGCACGAGGTCGGTATTTCTTTTTTGAATGGAGAGGTCACGGACGGCGATCGTCGGCAATCCCCCCTTGAGTTGCACCCAGTTCGCCCCACCGTTCTGCGAAACGAAGAGTCCGTACTCCGTTCCGGCGAAGAGCAGATTCGGATCGACGAAATCTTCGACGATGGCGTAGCTGCTGCCGCGCGCGGGGAGGTTCCCGGTAATCGACTTCCAGGTGAGACCACGATCGGTGCTCTTCATCACGTACGGTTTGAAGTCGCCCTCATTGTGATTGTCGAAGGCGGCATAAACCGTATCGGCGTCGTGATTCGAGGCCTCCAGCCGCGAGACGTAGGTCCGGTCGGGGACACCGGCGAGATGGTCGATTTTGCGCCAGTGAGCGCCCCCATCTTCGGTGATCTGCAGGAGTCCGTCGTCGGTGCCGACGTAGATCAGCCCCTCTTTCAAAGGGGACTCGGCCAGCGAAACGATGTTGCCATAGTACGAAGTCGACGCGCTCTTGGCGACAGCATCGATATCCCACACGCGTCCCATGATGGGAAGCTTGCTGCGGTCGATGTGCCGCGTCAGATCGCCGCTGACCGCGCGCCAGCTATTGCCCTGGTCCTCGCTCCGGAACAAATACTGCGCGGCGAAGTAGAGTCTGGTGTGTGCGTGCGGGCTCACGATGAGCGGCGAGTCCCAGTTGAGGCGCAGCGGATCCATCCCCTTCCCTGCCTGGGGCTGAATGTCGAGCGCCTCCCCGGTCTTCTTGTTGTATCGAGCCAGCCCGCCGTTCTGCGACTCCGCATAGATGATGTCGGGATCGGTCGGATCCGGAACACTTCGGAACCCGTCGCCGCCGAGGGTGACGAACCAGTCGGAATTCGTGATGCCCTGCGCAGTCGTGGTGCGGGATGGACCACCCAGGCTGAAGTTGTCCTGCGTTCCGCCGTAGACGTTGTAGAAGGGGAGGGCGTTGTCGGCGCTGACACGGTAGAACTGCGTCAGGGGAAGATTGGCTTTGAATGCCCAGGTGGAGGCTCGGTCGAATGTCTCGTAGACACCGCCATCGCAGCCGATCAGCAGATGGTCGCTGTTCTGGGGATCGATCCAGACCACATGACTATCGGGATGCTTGGTCTTCTCGTCGAGCTTCCGGAAGGTCTTGCCTCCGTCATCGGTAACACGCATCCAGACGTCGACGGAGTACACGCGATCGGGGTTCTTCGGATCGACGAAGATCTCCTGAAAATATTGGGATGCCCCAGGAGTGTAAGGACTCATCTTCACGAAGTTGCCTCCGCCGTCGGTCGAGCGGAAGAAGCCAGCCTCTCCCCGCGACGCCTCGATCACCGCGTAAACGGTGTTGGGGGAGCTTGGTGCGACAGCCAGGCCGATCCGTCCAAGGTCGACCTTGGGAAGGCCGGTCGTCAACTTGTTCCAGGTCGCGCCGGCGTCGCTGGTCTTGTAGATCGCGGCCTCGGGGCCACCGTCGACGATCGAGAAAACGTGGCGGCGGCGTTGATAGGCGGAGACGTAAAGGACATCGGGATGCGCCGGGTCCATGGCGATGTCGCTGACACCGGTGTTTTCACTGATGGTGAGGGAGGCCTTCCAACTCTTCCCGCCATCGGTGGTCTTGTAGAGACCGCGGTCTCCACCGGCAGCCCACAGTGGGCCCTGCGCCGCAACATAGACCACATTCGAGTTCCGCGGATCGACGACGATCTTGCCAATGTGCTCTGACCTGGGGAGTCCCACGTTCTTCCATGACTTGCCGCCGTCGGTCGATTTGTAAAGGCCGTCACCGACCGACACGCTGCGCTGACTGTTGTTCTCTCCGGTTCCGACCCAGACCGTCAGCGAGTCATTCGGATCGACGGTGACGCAGCCGATCGAGAACGAGGGCTGGTCATCGAAGATTGGATTGAACGTGGTCCCGGCGTTGGTCGTCTTCCACACCCCACCCGAAGCGGCAGCCACGTAATAGATCCTCGAGTCGTGGGGATCGACGGCCAGATCGATGACCCGGCCCGATGTCAGGGCCGGGCCGATAGAGCGCAGTTCCAGACCGGAAAAGGTCTTCTCGGTGACGCCCGCCTCAGGGGTGGCGGGAGCATTTCCTTTTGGCGAGGCAGCGGTAAGCGTGGCGAACGAGACAAAAGCGATCAGCAGACGGCGCATGAGTCCTCTCTCTTCCTGGGTGGCAGGCTGCCCGACATCCGGCAGCCACTGTCGGTAAAAACGAGGGGAAGTGTACAGGGAGAGGCGCCCACGAATCTGTCACAAATCGCGAAGGATCGGCATCTTGTGTGGCACAGGCACTCATGCCTGTGTGTCGGCCGTCGAGGCCGAGCTCCCTGTGAATCGCCTCAGAAACGCCACGGCTCGACGCCGCGGCACACAGGCAGGAGTGCCTGTGCCACACAAAAATGCTCCCCGGCGCCAATCTAACTATGCGGCCAGTTAGCGAGGAAGAACAAGATCCCGATATTTCACGGCGGCCTTCAGAGCAGCCCCTTTCCCTCCGTTCGGGCGATCGGAGAACATCTTGTATAGGGCGACGCCCTGACGCTTGATCTGAACCTGCCAGCCATGCACGTGGTGGGCGTCAGAATCGATCCTTCGAATGTACGGGTTCTTGGCTGCCGTCCTCTTTGCCGTCTTCTTTGCCGTTTTCGTCGCGGTCTTCTTGGGCGTCTTTGGCGACTTCGTTGCCGTTTTCTTTGGCGTCTTCTTTAGCGTCTTCATAGCGACTAGGGTACCAAAAATAGGGGCCGAATACTAACTCGCTATGGAAGAGTATGGCGCCAGGTGACGCGGCTCGACTAACGCAGAGGACCTAAACGACCATTTTAATACCGGGACGAATGGCTCCGGAGCGGTTCGGCCCACGGCGATCTGACGGTGGGTTAGACTGGGGCCGTGAGCCGCAAACTGTTGATCCTTTCCGCCTCGGCCGGAGCCGGCCACGTACGGGCTGCACAGGCGCTGGAGCGTACCTGCGAAGCGGGCGATTCGTCCTGCAACACGATTCACGTCGACGCACTCGAGTACACGAATGCGGTCTTTCGGAAGATGTACGCACAGGCCTACATTGATCTGGTCAATCGCTCGCCGGAGCTTCTGGGGTGGCTTTACGACGCACTCGATCAGCCCTGGAAACATCAGAAGCGGCGTCTGGCACTCGACAAGCTCAACACCGGACCGCTCGTCAAATTGATCGAGCGGGAAGCCCCCGAGGCGATCGTCTCCACGCATTTCCTTCCGGCCGAAATCGTCTCGTGGCTGAAAGAGAAGGGTCGCATCCAGGCACCGCACAGCGTAGTGGTAACGGACTTCGACGTGCATGCCATGTGGCTTTCGCGGCACACCGACACCTGGTTCGTGGCACTGGAAGAGACTCGCGAACATCTGGCCAGGCTGGGAGTTTCACGCCAGAGAATCTTCGTCACCGGCATCCCCATCGACCCCGCCTTCGCCGAGAACGAGAATAAGCAAAGTGCTCGAAGGGCGCTCGGACTCGATCCTGCCCTCCCGACCATTCTCATCTCAGCGGGAGGGTTCGGCGTCGGTCCCGTGGAGCACATGATCACCTCTCTGCGCGAGCTGCAGACACCAGCGCAAGTAGTCGTGATCTGCGGGAAAAACGAGGATCTCTTCGATCGTATGTCACACCAGGTCAGAGAGGGAACGGACGGGACGACGAAGTTCCACGTCGTCGGGTTCACCCGGGAAATGCAGCGCTTCATGTCTGCCTCCGACCTGCTGGTCGGCAAGCCCGGTGGCCTGACCACTTCCGAGGCCCTGGCGAAAGGTCTGGTCATGGTGATCGTGAATCCCATTCCTGGCCAGGAGGAACGCAATGCCGATCATCTTCTCGAGCGCGGTGCGGCCATCCGCTGCAACAATCTCCCGATCCTGTCCTGGAAGATCGATCAGCTGCTCGCCGACAAGCCTCGGTTCGAGCGAATGCGTGAGCGTGCGAGAGAGCTGGGACGCCCGCATGCAGCTCGCGACATCGTGCGGACGGTGCTGGCGAGCATCCCCTCTCCCGGGAAGAGCCTCTCAAAACCATAGAGGGAGGCGGTTGCCGCTTCTGCCAGCGACGCAGCAGCTCAGCGGTTTTGCCGGGCCTGCGCCCCTGCGCCATACCACATAGAACTGGTTCTCTACGCCGAGGCTGAGGCTGCTTCCTGCTGAGTAGCTAATCAATCCGTCGACATGCTGTCAAACGGTTCCACCGCTCAGCCCTGACCGATGCTCTGTTGCGCCGGAAGCAGGTGGCCCGGCTCGCCTTTGGTCACCTCGCCGGTCGAACCTGCTAATGTCCAGTCCTCGATCCATCCGAGATAGATTTCGGCCGCCATCGGCCGGGCTATGAAGTAGCCCTGGGCGAGGTCGCAATCCAAACGACGAAGCAGGTCCCAGTCCTGTTGAGTCTCAACCCCTTCAGCCACCGCCGTGATCCGGAGCTTTTTGGCCATGCTCAGGCTGGACTCGAGAATCACCCTCGCCGATTCGTGGCGAGTTGCTTTAGTGACGAAAGACTGATCGATTTTGAGCTCAGTAAAGGCGATTCGCGTTAGCTGCTGCATCGAGGAGTAGCCGGTGCCGTAGTCATCGATCGACAGGCCGAATCCCTTCATGCGCAGTCGCGCCAGGTTCTCCAACGCTTTGCCGACGTCGGTCGCGGCGGCCGATTCCGTAACCTCGAGCACCATTCCTCGAAGAGACGGGCGTTCTCGAGGGCGAATCCGATCTCCCGAGCCCCCGAAGACCAGTTCCAGGCCTGGCAAAAGCTCTTCGAGGGTACCTGTATTCAGGAGATCTCCGATCGGCCGTTCGACCCATTCGTTGGCGGGAAGCGCGAAAGGGGCCTCGCCGGCCGACAATACTTCCAGCACCCCTTCCGTCCCGACGCAGACGAAGCATCAGATCGGGAACTGCCTCGAGGATTGCGCGAATCCGCGATTCACTCCGGGCCAAAGCTTCTAGAGTCTCCTGCTTCTCAGTTACGTCGAAGGCGAACGAGCCGATCAGCTTCAATTGCCCGCACCGTGATCTCCTTTTTCCTTTGGGCGATGGAGCGGGTGACGCTTCGGGACCGCTCCATCGCCGCGAGAAAATTGCTAGCCGTTCGGAATCGAGAGGACGCTGTCCTCAAGGGTTGTGATGAGGCTTACGAACGCATCGATTACGCGCTCGATGATGCCGTCGCGATCGCGCGACGGGTGGTTGCGGTGTGGTGTTGCTGCGGTGGCGAGTGGAGCGGTGAGGAGCAGCGTTGCAAGTGTGAGCGCGCGTAGCTTGCGCATAGAGTCCCTCCGTGTGCTCAACGTGTCCGTTGAGCGTTCGTTGTTGTGGGAGGGGCCCCTCTCGGAGAGAGGAGTGACGCGAGCAGGAGTTTCGTTACCTGCTTACGTGAAAAAATTCGAAGAGTGTTCTATGCGGGTGGTTGGAACTCGATTGAACCTTGCGTTTCGAGGTATGCGCGCAACGATCGAGTGAGGGAGGGGGTCGCGCGACGAGCTTTCGTCGCTTCGTGGAGGTAGGAGATCGCCTGGGTGACGTTGAGGTTTGCGTGCATGCGCTGGAAAGCCGTGAGGAGTTCTGCGCTGAGGTGTTCGGCGCGCTCTGCATCACCGGTCGCGAGTAGCGCGTCGACCAGGTCGAGCGCGACGAGCGCGGCGTCCATCGCCAGGCCGAGCGTCTGAAAGGCGAGGCGCACTTCCTGGAGTGGTCGCACGCTTGCGTCGGGATCGCGTAGGAGCGTCAGACGGGCGAGGTTCCACCGAATACGGACCTTCTCGCTCTCCATTTGGAGCTCGTCGAACAGCGCGAGAGCGTTCTGAAAGTTCGCCCTTGCAGTTCGTTCGTCATCGAGTGCCACCGAGCAGGCGCCGAGGTTGCTGTAGAGCCGCGCGAGCAACTCGCGATCCGCGGCGCGCTCGGCCGGTTCTCGTAATGATTCAAAAAGTGCGGCCGCTTTCGTGATCGCACCTTGCTCGAAATAGAGCGATGCCTGCATGAAACGCGCTTTTGCAAAGCCGGCAGTGTCGCCGAATTCCAGAAAAGTGGCGCTGCACGCGTGCAGCGCATCGGCGGCAGCCGCAAATTCGCTCATCTTAAAGAGGACGAGTGCGCGGGCGAACCCCACCTGCGCGAGCGGGTATGCTGACGCGTATAACGCCTCATAGTGACCCGCCGCCCGATCGAGGTGCACAAGCGCTTCCGGTAGTTGCCCAAGGAGGCGCAGCGCGTTCGCGTGCTCGCGGTGCGCGTCGCCGCGCGCGAGGAGAACCGCTCCCCGCGCGTAGGCAGCTTCTGTAATGCCCTCACTGATTCGGATAGCCAGCTCGCTCCGGTTACCGGCGACTGCGAGGTCATTCCCGAGATGTGCCTGGGCCTCCGCAATGAGCGCGCGGACCAGCCCGAGCGAGCGTGGCGCTTGCTCGACCGTCCCCGCACGGAGGTACTCGCGTGCGATATCCAGTTCGTGCGCCTGTCGTGCTTCGTAGGTTTGTAAAAAGGCCACATCGGGGGTGTGATGCATCAGGCCGCGAGTGATCTGTCGCAGGGCGCTCAGGCGTGCCGCGCAGTCCAGGCATGCGGTGATGTGCTCCTCGACGCCGCCCGGAGCGTCGGTCAACCCGTGCGCGAAGGCGAGGAGGTCATCGTCGTCGTAGTGCGTCATGATTTCCTCGCGCACATGGTGCATTGGTGCAGGAGCTTTTTCACGTAGCCGGGGGTTGTTCCAAGCCGCTCGGCGAGCTCTGCCACCGAGTAGCCTTCGAGGTACCGGAGTTTGAGCAGTTCTTGACAACGCGCGGATTGGCGCGCCAGAAGCGCCATCGCGTCGACGCGGTCGCTCGCGTCCTGCTGGTCGACTGCTTGTTCGTAGTCCACGGGCAGTTGGTCGGTCTTTCCATGCTTGCGCCAGTAGTGACGGCTTGCGTGGCAGATCGCACCAACCAACCACGCTTTCGGCTCGTAAACGGTGGTGCGCCGCTCAAGAAACGTGATGAAGATCTCCGTGATCAGACCGTTGATCTCGTCGTCGGGAATCTGAAAGCGCTGCGCCGCGAGAAAACGCAAGAGCGCGTAGTACTCTTCGTACAACGATTCGACACTGCTCGCAGGTAGCGGCGCGCGACCATTCATGAGTCGTTCTTGGAGAACGAGCAAGATAACACAGGGTAACGTGTCTTGCGTTCCCGTCACTCCCCTGACGAATGGATGATGCATCGGATTTCGTACTAGCTGCCATACGTCTGTACATCCTCTTTGAGCTTTTTGAAGGCTACCCGTCGTTGTGGCAAGACTACCTCGTTCACCACGGAACCGAGCAGCAGCTTGTGGACGATTTGCCCTTTGTCCTCTGGCTACAGGAGAAAGCATCGCCGGAAGAGCTCGCCGCCGCCTTCGCGGTGCTCTGCTCCGTCGGCAAGCGCGCAGCATGGGGGTAACGATTCGCGGCGGGTAGTCACTTCCTGTTTTCATCTCTGCCGCGGGCTTCTGTCCTCGCGTTCACATCACAATGTGTCGATCAACTCCCGCAGCGGATGCAGGTCGCGGCCGCATTCGATGAAGCGCAGTGCCAGCTCGGACAACCCCTGCGCCAGAGATGCCTCGGCGTGGCGGAGAATCTCTTCCTGGACGATCGACAGCGATCGATAGAGATCGGTCTTGTCGATTCCGCGGGAACCTTTCTCTCGGAAGCCGGCGACGAGCCGCGTCAACGACTGGACCTCTTTTCTCGCCTCGCCCAGCGCCTCAACACATTCCATCTGAGTTTTTCTTGCCGATGAGGCGAATTGAGAAACCCCACCATCCGATAAGGAACCTCCCTCCTGATCCCTCAACGGAGCGCCGCCGCGGCCTGGATGTCGTTGACGAGAACGCGGGGAGGATGATGGGCCAGGGCGAGCGCATCGGCCAGCGGAAGGGGCCGCGAAAATAGATAACCCTGTCCCCGTCGGATGCCGAGCGATTCGGCGGCACGAAGGGTCTGCTCGGTCTCGATCCCCTCGAGGATGACCTCTGCCGAGAAATCGCGGGCCAGCGCGACGATGTTGCGGACGATTCGGATCTTGGTCTCGTCGAGCTCGAAGTCATGTCCGAACTCGTGGCTGATCTTCAGGAAGGCCGGGGCGATATGGTCGATGAGATTGAGATGGGAGTGGGCGATCCCGACATCGTCGATGGCGAACCGCACGCCGGCTTCATGCAGACGGTCCAGATTCTCGATGGCCTCGTGGCGGTCCGACACGGCGGCATCTTCGG
This sequence comes from Thermoanaerobaculia bacterium, assembly GCA_035544835.1. Lineage (GTDB taxonomy): Bacteria > Acidobacteriota > Thermoanaerobaculia > Gp7-AA8 > Gp7-AA8 > DASZZV01. The sequence goes on along the minus strand of DASZZV010000233.1, from coordinate 2,953 downwards.
TGATTTCCAACACGACGTTCGACAAGGGCAGATCGCACCAGCGTGCAGCCTCGGTGACGGTTCGGAAAATCAGATTCGGTCGCGAGAGCAGTTCCGGCCGGATGTTTACGAACAGAAGCTGCGGATCCGCCAATGCCGTTCCATAGAGGAAGCTCCTCTCAACGCAGGCGGCGTCGAGCTCGACGATGGACCCCTTGCGCAACGCGTACTCGAAGAGGGTGGCGGGATTGGAGAAGATCGACTCACATCGATAACGCATCAGAGACTCGAATCCGAGGATCTGTTTCGGCTCGCTGATGGAGACGATGGGCTGAAAGTGCGGGATGAGGTTGCCGCTGGCGATTACGTCGTTGAGCAGGGGAACTCGCTGAATGGACAGAGCAGGGGAGAGTGACACTTCAGTCTTCCTCCATAGAGAGCAGGCTCTCCAGAATGTCGGGATCGAAAGGTTTCTCGAGCAGGGCATGGGCTCCGAGGGCGGTGGCCTCTTCGCGAAGCTCGGCCGAGGCGCGACCGGACATCAGAATGACCCGGGCTTTCGGCGCGTACGCTCGGATGTGCCGGATGAGAGCGAGTCCCTCGAAGCCGAAGCGCCCTGAGTACTGCACATCGGCGATTACCTCGGTAATCGGCATCTGCTCGAGCACGATCTGCGCGGATTCGATGTCGTTGCAGGTGATGACGGTCCGGTCCGGCCCGGCGATGTACAGGGCCAGGGCTTCAGTGATCCGCTCGTCGTCATCGACGATGAGCGTGGCCCGGGTCGCCGTTTCGCCGATGATCTCCATTAGTGAGTCGCCTGCCAGGAGTCGGCCAGATCCCGGCGGCCGATCGCGATGAGATAAAAATTCGCCGTCTCCCATCGCACCAGCGCGGGGGTGCGGCTCGGGTCATTGGTGGCGATCACGATGCGCTTTCCCTCATAGTCGGTCAGCCCTGCCGCGCAATTGGACCCTGTTCTGGTAATCCCGTTCTCGACCCAGCTGACATTGTCGACGAGAAAGAAACAGGCCTTCCATTCGACGGTGGGAACGACGTTCCAGTCAGCTCTCTTTTTCGCCTTCAGAGAGCCATTGGCGATTGCGTCGCGGATAGCATCTCGAGCCGAGTCCATCTGCTGACGAACCACACCGGGATCAGGAATGTGAAGGGTGTTGTCGCACCCGGCCGCACATGATGAGGCCGAGGTGATGGAAGCTGGCGTAGGGTCGGTAGGACTGCTCTTGCCCCCGCAGCCTGTCGATACGAGAGCGAGAACAGACAGAACGATTGAAAATGATTTGTACATGGCGTGTGTCCCTCGCCATGTCAGTCACTTCGGCAACGACGGAAATACAATTCCGGCGCACGAAAACAAATACCTTCGCTCTGTATTTTTTATCCTGTCCGCGAGGACCTGCGTTCAGGAGGAACATCCATGAGCGAACTAACGGGATACATGCAGACGCCCTTTTACGAGACGCTGTCGAGCGCGCGGCGTTACGACTATCTCCTCATCGCTGCCACCTGCTTTGCCGGGGTCTGCCTGACCGTGCTTCATTTCGCCTGGTAGGCCAGGAGGCTGGGATGAAAACGAGAATCCTCGTTCTACCGGGTGCTGGGGAAGCGAACATCGATTGGCCACGGATTGCAGGTGCGCAGATCGCGGCGAGCTATGAGGAGCTTGCCGCGGAATTCTGTTTCGCCATGCAACACTCCAGGGTGGAGATCAGCCTGGTGGTCTTCGAGAGGTCCGTGGCCTTGCGCACCTTCATCGATTTCTTGAGCCGGCCCAAACGTGACTTTCGGGGCGACGTTCTCTTCATCGGCGAAGAAGACATTTTTATCAGCTCTATTCTCACCGGCGACGGGAGGGTGCTGTACCGGCTCTCGGAACAGGATCTCGAGTTCTATCTCTTCGTCCAATTGAAAAAGCTTTCGGAGGACGAGGGCGATATGGACGCCCGCCTTCCTGGTCACGTCGGCGAATCGCCCGCGCCGGGCACAGATTCTCAGTGGGGCACGTCGCCTTTCCTCACTTTCGAGTAGAGCGTGGAAGAACTGATGCCGAGGCGGCGGAGTCGCAGAGTCGCAGACGGCGAATCACGATGTCCGGGCCGCCCTTCGCGATCTCGGGATTGTGCGCCTGGTGACGGCGATTCGAACAGTTCCCAACGCCCGCGTCCCCAGGCGGGTTGCCTTGCCTTTCATAGCAACACACCCTACAGGACAACCAGTATTTTCCCCGACGGGGGTAGCGGAATCCTGCTCTCCGTCACTCCTCTCATGAGGGCGCCCTCCTCGGCTGCGGAAAAGAAGCTCTGAAGGAGGGGATATGATATGAAGTGAAGTCATGTTTTTGCGGAGGTGGCCATCACGGTGTAAGCGCTCTTTGTGAAGACGAATGCCTACGCCGGGGTGGCGGTGCTTGGCGACACGGACCAGCCAGATCCTGAAGGGGGTACGGTGACGCTGCATCTTCCTGATCCAAGATCGAATCAGCTCGTCCTGTTCACGCTGAACGATCGGTGCGATGGCCTGCCGCTGTCGGCGGTCGACCGGATCGAGCCGACGACGATGAGCGCAAACACCGAGGCCGAAGAGGCGCTGCTCAAAGCGGGAGCCTTGCAGCGCGCGATTTTCAACAGCGCCAACTTCTCGAGTATCGCCACTGACGCGAAGGGCGTCATCAGATCTTCAACGTCGGCGCCGAGCGGATGCTCGGCTACACGGCCGCCGAAGTGATGAACAAGATCACCCCGGCCGACATCTCCGATCCGCAGGAAGTGATCGCGCGCGCCACCGCCTTGAGCCTCGAGCTCGGAACCCCGATTACGCCGGGCTTTGAGGCATTGGTGTTCAAGGCCTCGCGCGGGATCGAGGACATCTACGAGCTGACGTACTTCAGGAAAGACGGGAGCCGCTTCCCGGCCGTGGTGTCCGTTACGGCGCTGCGCGATGCACAGGACGCCAT
>DASZZV010000232.1:0-5666 GCA_035544835.1 Thermoanaerobaculia bacterium | reverse complement strand
CAGCCTTCGCGCCGTCAGCGAGCAGAGCTCGGCGCTCGAGGCCGACGCGCTCCATTACACCTCCGACGTCGTGGCCAACATCACCACGATTACGGCGCTGCTGCTGGTTCGACTGACCGGCCGGGTCATCATCGATTCCATTCTGGCCGTCCCGATCGCCGCCTGGATCGCCTGGAATGCCGGACGTCTCATCTGGGAGGCGTCGAACGAGCTGATGGACCGGTCGCTCCCTCACCATGAGATCGAGGCGATCATCCGAGCAATCGAACGTTCCCATCCCTCGGTGATCGGCTTCGACAACCTCAAGACGCGCCGAGCGGCCGGCGAACGTTTCATCGAGTTCGAGCTGTGGATCGATCGCGAGGTATCCTTCGAGGAAGCCCATTCGGTGACCGAGCTGGTGAAGGAAAGAATTCACGAGGCCTTTCCACGCGTATTGGTCACGGTTCACGCCGAGCCGGTGGAGAAGCAGTGCCGGGTGTGAGGGGGAGCTTCTAGCTAATAGCTTCTAGCTAAAAGCCAAAAGCCCCGCTGCATTCACGTTAGACTCTTCCCGTGCACGAGCTCGTCTACCTGATCCGTCATCACGGCATGCTGTTCGTTTTTGCCAACGTGCTGGCCGAGCAGCTTGGCCTGCCGATTCCGGCGATTCCTACGCTCGTGGTGGCCGGAGCACTCATCGTCAGTCATGACTTCAGAATGTCCCAGATTCTCTTCGTGGCGCTGACGGCGTGTCTTCTGGCGGATTCGGTCTGGTTCTTTCTGGGAAGCCGGCAGGGGATTCGCGTTCTCAGGACGCTGTGCCGTATTTCACTGTCGCCCGATTCGTGCGTGCGGCAGACCGAGGGATTTTTCGAGCGTTACGGGAATGCCTCGCTGCTGTTCGCCAAGTTCGTTCCCGGACTCTCCACCGTTGCCCCGCCGATGTCGGGAGCGACCGGCGTCTCTTACCTGGTCTTCCTTCTGTACGACACTGCCGGCTCGTTACTCTGGAGTGGCGCGGCTGTGCTGGTGGGGGTTGTCTTTCACCGCGCCATCGATCGAATTCTATCCTCGCTGGCCAATCTCGGGACGGGGGCGATTCTCGTCGTAGCAGCAGCGCTGCTGGTCTTCATTCTTTTCAAATGGACGGAGCGACAGCAGTTTTACATGCGTCTGAGGATGGCGCGAATATCGCCGGAGGAGTTGCTGGGCTTGATGAACGATGGAGCGGCACCGATGGTGCTCGATGCCCGGAGCAAGCGTGAGCGGGTCCGGGATCCGCGCACAATTCCAGGTGCAGTGGCCATAGACCTCGAGCATCTGGACAAGCAGCTGCAGGAGGTCACTCCCGGTCGTGAAATAGTGCTCTTCTGTACGTGACCAAACGAGGCGACAGCGGCCCGTGTGGCGCGCATCATCATCGACCGGGGCTTCACGCTGGTGCGCCCTCTGGCGGGCGGGCTGCAGGACTGGATTGACGCCGGCTACCCGCTCGGAGAGCTCAGCTCGCCGCGTTCTTCTGAAACAGCAGCAGATCGGTCGACGGCGGAGTCGCCCCCAGCTGACGAAGCATCGTCGACAGCTGTCCGCGGTCGGACCATCAGGTAAGCTCGCCAACGTGAGTGAAGCGGCGATGGCGCCCGACAGTGAAACGGATCGCGACATTGCTGCTCCGGTGGCGTTACCCCTTCTGCTGATCGAGCTCTGCATGGCGGCGTATCTCCGTTTCAGAGACCTCGGAGGTCCCTCACTTTGGCTCGACGAGATTCTCAACTATGACATCACCGCCGCGGTCGGCCAGCGGCGATGGTGGATGTGGCTGATCGGATTCGAGCGCGAGAATGGTCCGCTCTACTACGCCTCTCAACGTCTCGGTTTCGTGGCCGGATCCCCGGAGGTCAGAGCCCGGCTGCTCCCAGCCTTCCTCGGAGTATTGGCGGTAGGCCTGATGTATCTCGCTGGAAAGACGGTGACGTCCTCTCGGGGCGGAGGACTGGTTGCAGCGGCGCTCATGGCTGTTTCCCCGCTTCACGTCTACTACTCGCGCGAGGGGAGGACCTACTCCCTTCTCATTATCTTTTGTGCCGCGATGATGATCGCTCTCCTGGAGCCGCAGAAAGGCCGGAGCATTTTTATGATAAGCGCTGCGGCGGTCGGGGCTGCCTACACGGCAGCAACGGCAGCCTCGGTGTTGATCCCGCTGCTGCTCATAGCCGTCGTCTGTTTTGTCAGGCTGCGGGGTGATGGGAGCGGCCGGGAGAAGAGATTCTTCGCCGTGGCCGCGATTTCGGCCGGCGGGGCACTCGTGCTCATGCAGTTACTCTACGGGCGCTTCGCGCGGGCAGTGCCGGCCGCGCCGTTCGAAGGGATGACGAGCGGCATCCTCAACGCGATCGTCAACTCGTTGACGGTAACGGCAAAGGACACCGATTACGTCAAGGCGGCAGCTCTTGTCTCGGCTGCCCTGGTCCTCACCGGATCGATCGTGCTGGTCCGGCGCCGGAAGAGGGCGGCGCTCGTGCTTGTCGGAATGTGCTTGCTCAGCCTGGTCACGGTCCTTGGCTCTCTGGCCTGGCTCCATCACTGGTTCTCGGCTCGATACATCGCCGTGGCGCTTCCGCCGTTTCTGCTGCTGGCAACGGCGGGAATCGATTTTCTGGCAGGCCTGGTGGCCCGGGTTGCACCGGGCCATCGCCGCCTCGCCTGGAGTGCAGCGGCAGTCATGACGACGACGATTCTCGTGGCTGCGGGCGCGCCCGCAGCCAGCCACGAGCCTTTTCAGAAGGCCAACTGGCGCGCCGTCGCTTCGACACTCTGGTATCACGCCCGCCCCGGTGACTCGGTGGTGGTCACAAACTCCTGGACGGCGGTTTCGCTTCGCTTCTATCTGGCGCAGTTGCCGCCGCGGCTGAAGGTAATCGACGTCGGCGAATCGGTCGATAAGCTTCGCTACGTGGTGTCGCGCCGAAGTCTCTGCTGGATTGTCAGCGCCGGCTTTTATCAGGATCCCACGCTTCGCCCATGGTTATGCAACTACGCCCTGCTCTTCAGCGGCGCCGAGGAAGATCTTCGCCTGTATCTGGCACCATCGAGAGGCAGCTGGCTCGCCAACCGCGCCACGGCTGCCGAGAGCGCCGATTTTTCGAGAGCGTTCGAGGCCCGTGGAAACCGCCTGAGTATGGGGGTCGGTGATAGCGCCTTTCTTCTCTCCGGCTGGGGCAACCCGGAAGAGGGCGGCGGCGCTATCTATCGCTGGATGACCGGCACGACGGCGCAGATGATTTTTCCCCTGGGGAACGAAGCAGGTGAGCTGTGGCTCCGGTTGTCGCCGGCCGCGGTTCCCCTCGCTGGACCGATGAGGCTCCGTTTGCGGGTCGGTTCGACGGACGCCGGTGATCTTGAGCTCAACCCTGGCTGGGGGGACTATCGCTTTTCGCTCGCTGTCCAGAGCAGGCCGGGTCCCTCCGTGATTACCTTCAGTGCGAGCGCTGCCGCTCCGTCGTCGGCGGCTGAATCACGAACCCTCAGCGTGGCGGTATCTTCAATGCAGTGGCGTCCGAGCTCAGTACAGATCGCTCCGGCCGAGAGATATGCTGAGGTCCGCCTCCAGACTCTCGGGTCTCGTGGCGAGGCCATCGATCTTCTCGAGTCGCCTTCGGAGCAGGGTGCCGGCGACCGCAGAAAACGTCTCCGCTCGGCCCGCTGGAAAAGGGAAGCCTTGCATTCCTTCCTCAGCCGCTTCGGCCGGTATGACGAATCATCTTCGGAGGACATTCTCACGGGACGAACTTCCGCCGCGGCAGTTGCCGAGCAGTTGATGCCGGATTCGGAATGCAGTTCGGACGATGTTTTTGTCGGTCGCTGTTTCCGCCAGATCCTCGGGCGCGAGCCCGATGCCGGCTGGTCGAAGGGCGCGCTCTCGCGCCTCGCTTCAGGCGTTTCCCGCGAGAAGGTGCTGCGATCGATTCTCTATTCAGACGAGTTCGCAAAGCGTCATTTCGAGTAGCCGTCGGTTCCGTTTCGCATTGTTCCTCGCACTCCGGTTCGAATCACCGGAGTGGCGGCATCTCTGCCGCCTGGCCCGGCGGCGTCCCGCGCCGTCGTTCTCTAACGCGAATCATTCTGTTCATGCCACCGAACGGCGCCACGGGATGGCGCCGAGCCAGGCGGCAGGATGTCGTCACTCCAATGAACGCCTTACCCCTTTTCGGCCCGGATCGCGGCCAGCATTCCGCAGGCGGCGTGGCGGGCTGCTCCGCCTGAATAGCGCCGGACCACCGGAACCTCGAGTGTCTTCAGCTCGTTCCTGAAATTCTCCAGCTCGCTCGGCGTGGCGCGCCGGAATCCGTCGGGTCGGGAGTCGTTCACATCGATGAGATTCAGCCGGAGAGGAATTCCATTCAACAGCTCGCGTAGAGCCTGTACTTCGTCGGTCCCGGTGTTGATTCCCCCCAGGACCACCCAGGCAATCGTCACGCGCCCACCCAGAGCCCGTTGGTAACGCCGGACAGCATCGGCCAGCTCTGACACGTTCCATCGTGACGCTGAGGGAAGAAGCTCACGCCGCCGCGCATCGATCGCCGAGGTCAACGAGATGATCAGGCGATACGGAAGACGCTCCTCGGCCATCTTGAGGATCGCCGGAACGAGGCCCACCGTTGAGATCGTGATGGCGCTGGCGGAGATGCGGCCACCGCAGGGGTGCGACAGGATACTGGCCGCCTGCATCACGTTGGCGTAGTTGTGCAGAGGTTCACCCTGACCCTGAAACACCGCACCGGTAACGTCGCCTGGCGCCTCGTCGCGGACGGCCACGAACTGGGCCACGATCTCCCAGGCCTCGAGATTGCGCAGCAGCCCCAGCCGGCCCGTCGCACAGAACGTACAGCCCATTGCGCAGCCAGCCTGACTGGAGAGGCAGATCGTGAACTTACCCTCCTTCTCCAGAGGGATGCGAACCGCTTCCACCAGCGCGCCGTCGTGAAGCCTGAACAGATACTTGACGAAGCCGTCCGAGGGATCGGATGCCCGTTCAAGGATCTGGAGTCGCCCTCGTGCGAGATAACTGTCCACTGCAGCCTCTAGAATGCGAGGCACGGGACGCGAATCGGGGTACCCGTCGCGTCCTTTCGCCACGGCGTGGGCCACGATACGACGTGCTTCTCCATCACGAACGGCCACTCCTCGTTCTCTCAGGTATCCGGCAAGCTCGTCGGGGAGAAAGCCGAATAGGTGAGGCCGGACTGAGGGCTCGGATGTCGATGTGTGGGGATGAGTCACCGGCCAAATCCAACACCGCGTTCTCGAGAGGAATTGCAAATTGAAGGGTGTGGGGCGGCCGCCTCGGCCGCCTTTCAATCTGAGTCATTCCGATAACACCAGCGCATGGCTTGTTTCCCGGTTCGGCATGACATCAAAAGCTGACGCTCTCCTGAGACGATGCCCTCACCGGTTAGAATCACCCACGGTGAGCAAGCGCTTCGATCAGAAGGCGGCAGACGCACTCGTGACTTGTGTTCGCGACGTGGAGATGCGATCCCGCGCGGAGCTCGTCATCGAAGTGCATGGGCGGTCGATGTCTTACCGGGAGGCCGACGCCCGTTTTGCGGCGCTGGTCTCATTGCTTGCCCTCCTCTTCCTCCTTTTCTCCCCCTGGCATTTCTCTAGCGTTGCCGTCGCCTGTG